>DASRSL010000036.1:0-59010 GCA_035656495.1 Roseiarcus sp. | reverse complement strand
AGGGCGCTTGTCCAGGACCAGCCCGGTCGCCGGCCGCCCCCTACTCTCGCGGCTTCGCCTTCATCGCCCGCGCCCAGAGCGCCTCCTCCATGCGCTCGGCGATCTCGCGCAAATAGGGGTTGCGCGCCTCGCGGCCGGCGCGGCCGGCGTCGAGGTCGTTCTGGAATCCGTCGCGCTGCGGCCAATGCTCGGAAAGCAGTTCGAAGCCCGCGTCCTCGATCGTCTCGACGGCGCGCGAGAATTGCGTCTCCGACCGGCCGACCTTCGACAGCACGACGACGAGGCGCCCCTCGGCGCCGCGCCGGGCGAGCCTTCGCGCGAGATTGAGGGTCGGCCTCAGGTCATCCTGCGACACGCCGGTCGGCAGGAAAACGACGTGCGAATCCTCGGCGATCTCGGTCGAGAGGTCGTCGGCGAGGCCGTGCGTGTCGGCGACGACGAAATCGAAGCCGTTGTCCTTGCGCAGTTTCTTGAGGCTCTTGAAGGCGCGCGCCTCGATCTCGGGCTCGATGCTGGCGCGCATGCGCAAGGCGCCCCATTCGACGCAGGTCAGCTGGTCGAGGTCGAAATCGGCGAGCAGCGTCTTGCGGCCGCGGTGGATGGCGCCGATCGCCAGCACGCGCGCGAGCGTGCTTTTTCCCACTCCGCCCTTCTGGCTGACGAAGGCGACCGTCGTCGGAATCTTGCTCATGACCTCTCCAGGCGCTCGCGCCGACGCTCGCTCTTCGGGAGGGCGCAAGTCTTTTTTCGCGCATGCTAGCCGCGCGCGCCGCGATGGCAAGCGCGCCGCCGCGTCGACAACAGATTTATGACGGCCGCGGTCGGCTCACGTGCTATAGCGCGGGCGGCCCGTGGAGCCGGGGAAGCATGGCGTTTGCGAATATCGTCTCGGAAGCGGCCATCGCGCTCTGGCTTCTCCAAAATCTCGGCTCGACGATTGCGGTCGCGGCCTATCGCTACGGGCTGCCCCGGCCGGATGCACCCGGCGTCGAGCCGAGCGCCGCCGTCATCCTGCCGGTGCGCGGCGCGGCCAATCTCGCCGATCATCTCAGGCTGCTGCGGGCGCAAAAGTACGGCCGCTACCGCATCATCGCCAGCGTCGAGAGCCGCGACGATCCTGCTTTTGCCGCGCTTTGCGCGGCTCAGCGCGAACCCGGCGCGCCGCTCGAGGTGACCGTGGCGGGCCTGGCGCGGGACGGGGGGCAGAAAGTCGTCAACCAGCTCGCCGCGCTCAAGCGGCTGAAGCCGGACGACGCCATCGTCGCCTTCATCGACGTCGACGCCTTGCCGACGCCGCTGTGGCTGCCGCGTCTCGTCGCCTTGCTGGTCAATTCGCGCAGACCGCTCGCGACCGGCTATCGCTGGATGACGCCCGCCGACGACAGGTTGAGCTCCTGCTGCCTCGCCGCGGCGAACGACGCCATCGCCGCGCTGCCGCGCGGCGCCCTGAAGCTGACGATCGTGTGGGGCGGCAGCGTCGCAATGAAGCGCGAGACGCTCGAAAAGATCCGCCTCGAGGACTTCTGGCGGGGAGCGATCAGCGACGATTCGCAGATGGCGGAGGCGCTGCGGCAGGCGGGCATGCTCGCGTACGCGCCGCGCCAGGGACTGCTGCTGACGCCGGCCTCGTGCTCGTGGCGCGAATTCTTTTCCTTCGGCGTCCGCCAGTACCGGTTCGTCTGGATCCACCAGCGGAAAAACTGGGTGATCGCGCTCGCCTGCCTGTGGGCGCCGCCGCTCTGCCTCGCGCTCGCGGCGCCGAGCCTCTTCGAAGGCTCCGCCGGCGCATGGGCGGCGCTCGCGCTGATCCTCGCGCTGGGCGAGGTCCGCGGCCGCCTGCGGCGAAGTCTTCAGCGGGCGCTCTGGCCGGACCTCGGGGGGCCGCGTGACGCGCGGCGCTGGCAGGCCGAGCGCTGGCTGAGACCCGTCTGGTGGCTCGTCCATGCACTCGCCGCCGCTGCGGCGCCGCTGTCGCGGACAATCGACTGGGCGGGCATCCGCTATCGTGTGAACGGCCCGCAGGACGTGATCGTCGAGCGGCGCGAGGCGGCGCGATGAGGCCAGGAGGGGCTGGCGAGCCTTGAGCCTCTCCGGCCCGGAATCCGCTCAGGAAAGTTATGGAAAGGAGCGCGCCCGCCGCGGCCATTTGCTGGCCGGCAGGACGGGTTACTGCGAAAGTCCTGTTCCGACGAGTGGCGCCCCGTATTCGCGCAGCATGCGGTCGATCCGAGGCTTGAGATCGTCGAGAGCGGCCTGGACCGCCTGCGCAAGTTCCTCGTCCCGTTTGCGAACGCCCATGGCGATGTCGAAAACCATGGGGATTCGAGCCGTTCCGAGGGTCGCAAGCGGCGTTACGACGAGCGGAGGGGACTGCCGCCGCGCGAAATATCCGCCGATCGGGCCCCAGACCGCCGCGACGTCGATCTCGCCTTTGGCCACCGCCCGGACGATGTCGCCCACCGGATTCTGCTCGCGATAGTCGCCGTAGACGGGAAATCCCCGCACCGTGTCGACGACGCCCCGCGCCGCGAGCGCGTGCGCAGGCGGCGAATTCATGCCGTTGTCGCCGATGAGCTGGACCCCGACCTTGCGTCGCTTGAGGCTCGGGTCGTCGAAGGACGCAATGACCGGATCGCCCGGGCGCGATACGAAAACGTAGGTCGAGCGGTAGTAGGGGCGGGTGGTGCGGACCATGTCGACGCCCGACGGAACGGCGGTCACGAGATCGCATTCGCCGCCGTTCAGTCCCTCGCGAAGGAAGCCGCGTCGCTGCGCGCGCCAGACGAATTGCAGCGGCCGGCGCATCTCGTCCGCGACCATCTGCGCGATCTTGTTCTCGAACCCCTCGCCCGCGGCATTGGAGAACGGAAGGTCGTTCGGGTCGGCGCAGACCCGAAGGGGAGGCTCGAACGCATGAGCCGCCGGCGGGGCGAACGCAGCGAGGACCAGCAGGAGAAGACGAGGCGCCCTCACTTTTCGCTCTGCATCCAGCGAGGGACGAAGCCGGAATGAATCTGCTGGGCGACCTCTGCGGCCTTATCCTTGCACTCGGGATGGCCGAACCCGGACGGGCTCGGCATGTTCGGCGTCATGTCGTAGATGATCTCGTCGTTATGGTCGGGGCCGACTCCGCCCGGGACCTTGTCGAGGCCGAGCGCCTGGCGGACACGCCAGGCGACGTTGTGATCGGCGCAGGAGCTGTCGCCGCTGACCCCGAGCGCGCCGACGACGTTTTTGTTGCCGTCGTAGAGCGCGAGGCCGCCGCCGAACGTCACCACGCCTCCGAGGCGCTTCCCGACGAACGGATCGGAATCCGTACCGTATTTCGACGGATCGCCCGCATTGAGGACACCGGGATTGACCGGATCCGTCGCCGCCAGCCCGTACAGATAGCCGCCGGGCTGGGCGCCGGCATAGAGATTCGCCGTGGAGATCGCCGAGCCCTTGAGGCTCATGGCGATCGCGGTGTTGGCCTTTTCGGCCGCGATCGCACGGCTGCCGAGCCACTGGTCGTCGGGGCTGGCGCCGCTCATCGCAACGGCGCAGATCGCGCCGTCACGGGTGACGAGCACGGCCCATTCGTTGTTGTCGAAGCCGCCGTTGCTCGGACCGCCGCTCGGCTTGACGCTGCTTTTCAAGGCCTTCTCGAGTTTGTCGTGATCGGCCGGACAGTCCGCGGCGCGCGCGGCGCAGCTTGCGGAAAGAAGCGCGAAAAGAGCCAGTCCGGCCGGGCGGCGTAACGCGTGCATGCCTGCTCCTCCGTTATCGGATCGATTCGAGATAGGCGGCGACGTCGAGCGCGTCCGATGGAGTCAGTCCGGTGGACGGCATGGCGTTGCCGGGAACGAAGCGCTGCGGGTCGAAGACCCAGGCGGCGAGGTTCTGGGGCGTGTTCCTGAGCAGGCCCGCGACGAAAATGCGCCGGCCCATCTCGATCAGCGGCGGCCCGACCAGTCCGTCGGCGCCCTGGATGCCCGGGATGATGTGACAGGCGCCGCAGCCCTTTTCGGCGATGAGCTGGGCGCCACGGGCCGGCGAGCCGACGGAAAACGGCTCGAAATGTTCCTGCGCCGGAGCAGGCGTGGCGAGGAGGCCGAACACGATCGAGCAGCCGATCGGCGCCGCCCGGGACTTCAGGCTAGCGAGCATGTTCCAAGGGTCCATATCGATATGGAGTTGAACAGGATGGCGATCGAAAACAGGAGGCTGATGAGGAAGCCGGCGGCGGCGAAAACGCGGACGCGCGGCTCGCCCGGCGCGAGCACGTCGTTGTGCACGTCCTCGCGCCGGCGGTCGCTGGGGTCGAGGTCGCGCCAGAGACGCCGCCACAGCAGGTAGGAGTTCGCCATGCCGGCGGCGCTGGCGATGAGGCAGACGAGATTGACGCCGAGCAAAGCCCACCAGACCCAGCCCATGCCATGGATGAAGGCCGGGCTCGGCGCGCCATCCGGAAAGCAGGCGTGGCTGGCGAGACCGAAGTTCAGAGACTCCTGAAAGGCCCAGAGGAACGGTGGGATCAGAATTCCGTAGTAGAGCTCGACAAACGACGACCAGCGGCGCTCGGGACCGGCTGGCTCCGCGTCGAATGCAGGCGAGGCAGGGTACGTCATCGGCCTAACCCACGCTGAGCCGAGGCGAGATGTAGAGGGTGAAGAAAAACGCCAGCCAGGAGAGGGAGACGAAGTACCAGTAGAGCGCGCCCGTCATCAGAATCGCGGTCCGTCTGCGGTCGAAGTAGCCGAGCGCAGCCCAGAGCGCGAGAACGAAGAGGATCAGGACGCCGACAAAGAGATGGAGGAAATGGATGCCGGTGATGGCGAAAAAGAGCGAGCCAAAGGCGTTGGTGTAGGGGGTGAACGATTCCGACGCCCAATCGAACACCTCGAGCACGAGGAAGGCGACACCGAGCAGAGCCGCGACCAGCAGCATGACCACGAGAAGGAGGTCGCCTCCGTCTCTTGCCAGTCGCCTTTCGGCCAGCCAGACCACGCCGGCGCTCACGAGGAGGACGACCGTCTCGGGAATCGACCAGGCCCAGCCGGGCAGAACCGGCGGCAGCCAATCCCGGCCGTGTTGAACCGCCAGATAATAGTAGGCGAACAAGAGGTAGCCGAACAGCGCTCCTTCCGTTGCGATCAGCATGATCATGCCCCACCAGCCGCTGGCGTGGCGGCCCATGCTGCCGACGGGCAACTCCACCCTCTGGGTAATTTGGCTCACTGCGCCGCTCCCGCTCGTTGCTCGAGTTCGCGCTCCGGCCACAGCCAGACGAGCAGGCCCGCAAGCGTCGCGAACCCGCCGGCCCCGGCAAGCCACCACAACTGCAACAGGAGGCCGACGAAGAAGGCGGAAATCGTGAGCGTGACGATGAACGGCGCCGGCGAATCCTCCGGCATTTTCAGAATTGCGTCAGGCTGTGCGTCGAGCACGGTGGTGGCCAGCGCCTCTTTGCCGTCGTCGAGGGCCATGCCGTTCCGCCACTCCGACCTTCCGACGCCCTCGGGTATCCGGCCTTCCCAGAGCGGATGACGGCTCGCGACGGTTGGAACGACTGGGAAGTTGTAGGGGGGCGGGGGCGAGGGCGTGGCCCATTCCATCGTCCCCCCGTCCCAGGGATTTGGACCGGCCAAGGCGCCGCTGCTGCGGCTCCTCAAGATATTGATGACGTAGGTGAGGAGGCCGACGGCCAGAATGAATGCTCCGACCGTGGTGAGCATGTTGGTCGCCTCCCAGCCGAGCCCGGCCGGATAGGTGTAGATGCGGCGCGGCATGCCGAGGAAGCCTGTCGCATGCATCGGCAGGAAGGCGACATTGAAGCCGATGAAAATGATCCAGAAGGCGACGAGGCCCACCTTCTCGTCCATCAAGCGCCCGGTCATCTTGGGGAACCAGACGTGCAGGGCGCCGAGAACCGCGAACAGGTTGATGCCGATCAGCACGTAATGGATGTGGGCGACGACGAAATAGGTCGAAGTCAGCTGCAGGTCGGCCGCCACCGCCGCCGTCATCACGCCCGAGACGCCCCCGATCGTGAACATGACGATGAAGGAGGCGAAGTAGAGGAACGCGCAGGTCATGACCGGCCGCCCGGACCATATCGTCGCAATCCAGGCGAAGACCGAGACCGCGCTCGGGATGGCGATGACAAAGGAAGCGCCGCTGAAGAAGACGCTGGCAAGAAACGGAATCCCGGTCGCGAACATATGGTGCAGCCAGACGCCGAATCCGAGCGCCATGGTCGTGATCGTGCCGAGGACGACTACGGTGTAGCCGACCAGCGGACGCCGGCAGAAGAACGGCAGCGCGTCCGACACCATGCCCATCGCCGGCAGCACGACGACGTAGACCCAGGGGTGGGCGAACATCCAGAAGAGGTGCTGCCAGAGCAGCGGCTGGCCCCCGCCTTCAGGCTTGAAGAAATGCGTTCCGAAGCGGCGGTCCAGCCACAACAGGAAGAAGGCTAGGCTCACCGACGGCACCGCCAGCAGGTTGCCGACCGAGATCGTCGTCGTTCCCCAGGTGAGAATCGGCACGCGGTTGATCGACATCCCGGGCGCCCGCATCCGCAGGAAGGTCACGACGAAGTTAGCCGAACCGACGGTCGTCGAGATGCCGAGGAAGACCATGCCCAACGCATAGAAGTCCATGTTCATCCCTGGATTGTACTCCTTGAGCGAGAATGGAGCGTAGTTGAACCAGCCGTTGTTCGGGACCGCGCCGACAATGATGCTGCTGTACATGAAGAGACCGGCCGCCAGGTACAGCCAGTACGAGAACATGTTCATCCGCGGGAACGCCATGTCGCGGCCCCCGAGCACCAGCGGGAACAGGTAATTGCTGAATCCCGACAGCACCGGTTGGGCGTAAAGAAAGATCATCGTAATGGCGTGCGCGGAAAACAGCTCGTTGTATTGCTCGGGAGTAAGGAGCGACTCGTTCGGGGTGGCGAGCTGAAGGCGCATGACCAGCGCCATGCACCCGCCGAGGATGAGAAAAATGAAGGAGGTCACGAGATAACGGATGCCGACTTCCTTGTGGTCGACCGAGGAAATCCATCCGTAGATCCCGGGCTTCGTCTCCCACGTTCGCTCGAGGGTTCTTGCGATCGGCGAATCGTAGTCGGCGCCGATGATGCGAGGGACCCGATGGTATTCGGCGGCGGTCAAGAGCCCCTCCTAATTCAGCGTAAGAAGGAAGGAACGGATGCTGGCGAGGTCCGGCCCGGAAATATCCAGATCCGGCATCAGCGCGCCCGGTTTGAGATTCTGCGGGTTCGCGATCCAGCCGGAGAGATAACCGGGGTTGTTCGGCAGGATCCCGGCGGCGATGGTCGAGCGCGACATCAAATGAGTCAGATCCGGCCCGAGCTTGCCCTCTGCGACAGTGCCGCGGACGGTGTGGCAGGCGGCGCAATGCTGGACGAAATCCCGTTCGCCGAGGCTCGTTTCCTGAGTATTCGGCTGCGGAGCATCGCGCAACTGATCCTTCCGCCACGCCTCGAACGAGTCCGGCCGATCGGCGAACACCGCGAGGACCATGTGCGCGTGCTGGTTCCCGCAGTACTGCGTGCACTGCCCTCGGTAGACGCCCGGCCTGTCGGCCTCGAGCCAGGTCACGTTCGTCTGGCCGGGGATGGTCTGTGTCTTGCCCGCCAGGCTCGGCACCCAAAACTCGTGGATGACGTCCGCGCTTTGCAGTTCGACCCGCACCGGCTTGCCGACGGGGATGTGGATTTCATTGGCCGTCACGAAGGACTGCGACGGGTCCTTGTGGTCGAGATAGCGGAACTCCCACCACCACTGATGCCCCGTAACGCGAATTGTGAGAGCCGGGTCGGACGGCGGATAGGCGATCCTGGCCAGGGTGACGGAAGACCAGGCGACAAACCCGATCAGGATGAGCGTCGTGACGCCGACGCCGATCGCGATCCATGCCGTCGCGTGGGAATCAACCAGCGGGACTTCGCGGATGACCGCCCTGCGCGCGCGGCGCGCGACCCCCGCGATCACCAGCGCCGCGATCACCAAGATCACCGTGACCGACAGAATGAACAGGCCCCAGAGCAGCGGCAGGATTCTTCCGGCAAACTGCCCGTCCGCGTTCAGGTAGCCCATTGGGCTCGCGGCGGCGCCCGGCGCCGCGGCCGCGGAGGCCAGTCCGGCGACAGTGAATGCGGCGATCTTCGCAAAGCGGGTCATCGGATCAATCGCCGTTCGGCGGCTGGCCGCTGCTGAAGGCCTCGGTGAAGCCCCAGGGATCGGTTGTCTGCAAGAACTCCGCCGGCGTCTGCTGGACCTTCGGCGACAGGGGTGAACGCGAGATCGTTTTGCCGAAATTCGGGCCGGACGGGTGGGTGATGCTCTGCACGTAAGAGACCAGTTCCCAGATCGTCGATTCGGGAAGCATCTCGCCCCATGCCGGCATCCCGTTGGGCCGCCCCTGATAGATGCTGAGGAAGATGTTGGGGGGAGCCGCCCCATAGATGAAGCGCCGGTCGCTGAGCGACGGCCCCATGCCGCCGCCGCCGTTCGGCGCGTGGCAGCCGACGCAGTTGAATTGAATGAAATCCCGCATGCCCCGAGTCGCCGCATTGGGGTCGTCGGCGAGAGGATTGTCGATACGGGGCGCGAAATTGACGTTCCCGGGATGGAGGTCGGTGACCGGCACGTGCAGAATCGGATTGGCCGACGCGGATGACGGCGCTACCGCGCCCGGCGTCGCCTGGATCAGGGGCAGACCGGACTCGGAGCGCACGGACGACCCGACCGGCATGCCCATTTCTTTGTCGGTGTCGGGCTGCGCAAGCGCAGGCGATGACAGAAGCAGGACGAGGGTCGCGGAGGACGCCCAGCGCTTCATGATTCTGCTCCGATTCAAGGCTTCGGCTGAGGCGGCGGCGCTGCCGAAGCCTCCTCTTTGGGAATGCTGAACACGAGCAACTCGGCGCCGCCTTCGGTGTAGCTCGGCAGATCCTGGGTCGCGCCGGCGAAGCCAAGCGCCGCGTTGCGCACACGCGGGTCGACCTGGTAGTTGGCGACAACGCCCGGCCAGCCGCCGACGCCGGCGAGGATCGCCACATACTGCCGGCCGTCGGATCCCTGATAGCTCACCGGCTGGCCGATGAAGCCCGAACCGCCGTGGAACTGCCAAAGAAGCTTGCCGGTCTTGGCGTCGACGGCTTTGAACCAGCGGTCCATGGCGCCGTAGAAGGCCACGTCTCCGGCGGTGACGAGCGCGCCGCTCCAGACAGGCAGGTTTTCCTTGATCGACCAGACTTTCTTGCGCTGGACAGGGTCCCAGGCCATGAATTCGCCGCGGTAGCCGCCGGGCCCAGCGAACATGTCGACCGTCGCGCCGACATAGGGTGTGCCGGCGATGTAGCCGACCTCCGACGTCTTGAAGTTCATGCAGAGATGCTGGTGCGGCACGTAAAGGAGTTTCGTGCGCGGCGACCAGGCTGTCGGCTGCCAATCCTTCGCTCCCGGCGACGCGGGACACACGTTGCGGACGTTTCGGTTGAGGTCCGGCTTCAATTCCTCGTTCGGAATGATGCGGCCGGTCTTGAGATCGATGCCCTTGTAGGCGTTCACGGTGTCATAGGGATCGGCGCTGATGACCTCGCCGGTCTGACGGTCGATGACGTACATGTAGCCGTTGCGGCCCGGATGGATCAGGACTTTGCGCGACTTGCCGCCGAGCTCCAGGTCGACCAGCACGTTCTCGTTGATCTCGTCGTGGTCCCAGAGATCATGCGGGCTGAACTGATAGGCCCAGTGCGCCTGCCCGTTGTCGGGATCCCGAGCGAAGTCGGTCGAGGACCACATATTGTCGCCCGGTCTCTGGTTCGAGTTCCAGGGGCCCGGATTGGCGGTGCCGTAGTAGAGGAGGTTGAGCTGCGGATCATAGGAGAACCAGCCCCACACGCTCGCCCCGCCGATCTTCCAGGCGTCCGGCGGCCAGGTAGAGACGCCGAGATCCTTGCCTTTCATGAAGTCGTAGAACGGCTTGAAGTCGGGCCCGATCAGCACGTCCTTGTCGGGGCCGGTCGAGTAGGCGATGTAATCGATCTTTCCGCTCTTCTCGTCGAGCGCGGTGATGCGGCCGCGTATGCCGAGCTCGCCGCCGCTGATGCCGACAAAGACCTTGCCCTTCACCACGAGGGGCGCGGATGTGGTCGTCTCGCCGAGGTTGATGTCCCCGGTTTTCGTGGCCCATTGCTCGAATCCGGTCTTCGCGTCGAGCGCGATCACATGGTTGTCGAGCGTGACCAGGAAGATGCGGCCGTTGTCATATGCGATGCCGCGGGTGACCACGTCGCAGCAGGCGACGCCCTGCGCCGCCCGAGTCTGATCCGGAACATAAGTCCATTTGAGATCGCCGGTGGTGGCGTCCAGCGCGAAAACCTTGTTGGGGAAGGGGCTGATCACGTACATCGTGTCGCCGATGATGAGTGGGGCCGCTTCCTGCCCACGCGGTACGCCCGTCGAGAACGTCCAGGCCACCTGTAGCTTGCCGACGTTCGAGGCGTTGATCTGGTCGAGCGGGCTGAAGCGGGTGTTGGCGTAATCGCGCGACGCCATGACCCATTGTTTCGGGTCCTGGGAGAGCTTCTGCAGATCCTCCTGCGCGCCAGCGAGCGACGGCGCCAACGCGAGTCCGGCCAACGACGCAAACAAGACAGTCGACCGCATGAATCCTCCCGGATCAACGACTCAGGTAGACCGCGTAGAAAGCGAAGGCTTAAGCGACGGACTCGAGCAGCGCCCGCTCAGCTGCGTTCATTCGGCTGAGCATGGAGCCAAGCGCGACAACGGAGTACAGCGTCAGAAGCAGTCCGGCGGGGACCCACATCAGGAGCCCGCCGAGCTGTTGATCCTGGAGCCAGGTCAGGCCCCAGGCGGAGGTGGTCAAGGCGTGAACGGAGTAGAGCGGGCGTCCCGCGAACGTCAGCACTGCGCCGAGGAGAGACATTTGGACTCCGGTCGCGGTGACGACGAGGAACGCGACAAGTCCGCTCGATCTGTACGCGACGAGCCAAAGGATCAGCGCAGCCCCGATCGTCGAGACATGCATCAGCCAATAAAGGACGTTGTTGCGGAGCGTTTCGTCGTAGGCGACCGAAGTGTGCCAGATCCAGAAGACGCCGGCGAAGAGAAGCGTCGCCGCGACCGCGGCGCTCGCCCGCACCGAACCGTCCAGCGAAGCGCCGGCGCGGATGAGCCCCGCCGCGATCAGCGGCGCGGCGACGAGCGTGAGCAGCATGTGCTGAGCGGCGCGGGCCGAGAACAGGGCGACGCTGACGTTGCAGAGAGGAGACACGAACGCCAATGCGAGAACGACCATGCCCGCCAGCGCCGACGCCTTTTGACTCGCACCGGCGCCTGACGCCAGTGTGGAACGCCGATATACATAAAGCGCGCAAAGCGCCAAGCCGGCGATGAGCTTCGGGTCGAAATTCCAGCTTTCAGAGCCTGGAACTGGAGGCGCGCCGCAGTACGGGACAAAGACTGACATCGGCAGAGATCCTCCCATCAGACTTCGAACGGCTGACTACTCTAATTCTAATTCCGCGTATTCGCCCCCGACCTCAATTGAGCCTAAACAACAGTCGCAAAAAAAAGATCCAACGGCCCTACGGCCAAAATATGGCGTTTGGATCGGCGCTGCAGCGCCTGCTCTCGCCGGTAGACTCCAGAAGTCCACGCTTTTTGACTTGAGGAAGGGTCGTCGGGCGCCCGCAAGCTGATTGGCCAAAGGTCGGTCCTTTAGCGCCAGGAGAAGCGCGGGTTGGGCGTCCTGGACTCAGCGGTCGATCGTCACCATCATTAGCTCGTTAGCGGGCCCGGCCGTCTTGTAGGGCGCCATTGCTTCGTCGAGCGCTGCATTTCCGCTTCGCTGAGCGGGATGAATTCCGCGCGGCGACATTCTCTTCCAGAAAGCGGCGTCGTTTCGCGCCTGGAATCGGCGGGATGTCGTCCTGGTGCAGGAGCCAGGCGAAGGCGATGTCGCAGAGCTTCGCGCGCTTGGTCGCCGCGACCTCGCGCACGATGCCAGCGGCGCGGATGTCGGCGCCAACGTTTCAGCTCGCCAAAATCGCCCGCGCGAAAACCCGCAGGCGCAGCGGCTAGATGGTTTCGTTTATCCAGCGGGACAGTTCGGACTTGGGCCCCGCCCCCACCTTTGTCCCGACCTGCTTGCCGTCCTTGAACACCATCAGCGTCGGAATTGAACGGATGCCAAATTTGCCCGCCACGCCGGGATTCTCATCCACGTTGAGCTTGGCGACTTTGAGCTTGCCCTTCATTTCAGCGGCGATCTCTTCGAGAGCCGGCGCGATCAGCCGGCACGGGCCGCACCATTCGGCCCAGAAATCGACGACGACGGGCTCGCTCGATTTGATGACGTCGGCTTCGAAGCTGGCGTCGGTGACTTTGGCCGTATCTGACATGGCCCCCTCGTGTTCACGTGGCGGAACTCGCGACGTTTATCCGTCACTTAGGAACCGCGCCGACTTGCGTCAAGTGAGCCGGTCGACGCTGGACAAGCGATCGCCGGCGGGGCCTGAGCGCCCGAGGGCCGAGCCCTTCCGGGACCCCCTGGGTCGCGAGCAAGTCTGGTCAGGGCGGAAGGCAAGGCGCCGAAGGACGCCGGCCCGCATGGCGTTCGGGCATTGACAGGCATGCACATGAGCCCTAGCCGAGCGGCTGATGACGATGCTGATACCTCAAATCGCCGCTTTTGACGAAATCTCGGATCGTTACGACGCGATTCTGTGCGACATTTGGGGCGTTCTCCACGATGGACTGAGCTCCTTCGCGGACGCCTCGTGCTGCCTGGCCTCGTTTCGAAGGCGAGGCGGGATTGTCGTTCTCATCACCAATGCGCCGAGACCATCGACGGCCGTGCGCCGTCAGCTCTTGAAGCTCGGCGTCTCCGCCGACGCCTTCGACGCCATCGCGACCTCGGGCGACGTCACCGTGCAGCTGATCGAGGAAAGGATTGATCTTCCCTTGCTCCACATCGGACCGGCGCGGGACCTCAGCCTCTTCGACGCCGTCGAGGAGGCGGCAGGTCAGCGCCCGGCCCTGGTCCCGCTCGAGGACGCGACTTACGCGGTGTGCACCGGGCTGCGCGAGGACACGAGGGAGACCCCGCTCGACTACGAGACCGAGCTTTCCGCTCTTGCGGCTCGCTCGATGACCCTGCTCTGCGCCAATCCGGATCTTGTCATTCATCGCGGCGGCGCCGTCGTCTATTGCGCCGGCGCTTTGGCTCGCCGATACGAGGAGCTCGGAGGCCAGGTCATCTACGCGGGCAAGCCTCATTCCCCCATCTACCAGCGAGCGATGACGCTCGCCGAAGACGCCCGCGGCGCCGGAATCGAGAGGCGCCGGGTGCTGGCCGTTGGCGACGGGATGAAGACGGACATTGCCGGCGCAACTGAGGCGGGATTCGATGCGCTCTTCGTCACCGGTGGAATTCATCGCGCCGCCTTGCACGGCGAGGCGGTTCATTCCGCCGCGGATCCCGATGAGCTTCAGCGTCTTTGTCGGGAGAGCTCGCTCTGGCCGGTCGCCGCGATACCCTCCTTGCGCTGCGGCGCTGCAATCGATGAGTCCTCCAAAATCTGATATGCGGCCCGAGCGCGCCTGCCTGCCCAGCTCGGCCTTGCCGGATGGACCCTTTGGAAAACGTAAGCCCTATGCAGAAGCCGATGTTTCAGACCTGCTTCTTCGAGGATCTCGCCTTGGGCATGCGCGAGACGATCAGCAAGACCGTGGAGAACGAGGACGTCATCGGTTTTGCCGAGCTCTCCGGCGATCACAATCCCATCCATCTGTCGGAGCACTTCGCCCGCAAGACCCGTTTCGGCGGTCGGATCGTCCACGGGCTCTACACGGCGAGCCTCATCTCCGGGGTCATCGGCATGCGGCTCCCGGGCCCGGGGGCCGTCTACATTTCGCAGACGCTGAACTTTCTTGGTCCTGTCAAAATCGGCGACGTCGTCGACGTCAGCGTCGAGGTGGTCGAACTGACGGAGAAAGGGCGGCGAGTCCGGCTGAAATGCGAATGCCATGTCGGAGACAAGATCGTCCTGGAGGGCGAAGGCGTCTTGAGCGTGCCTCCGAGCCCGAGCTCGCGACAGGCGTCGGCTTGACCGTGGCCGGAGCCCAGTGCAGTTTTCTGGACGTTGCGCTGATCGGCAGGACGTCATGACCAGCGGCTTCGTGGTCGCCACGGACCCGATTTCGCCGCCCGCCGGGCTCGCCCGCGCCGTCTACGCGATCGGAAACTTCGACGGCCTCCATCTCGGCCATCGGGCCGTCATCAATCGCACGATCGCCTTGGCGAAGGAACGGAATGGGCCAAGCGCCGTGCTCACGTTCGAACCGCATCCCGCAGACCACTTCGCCGAACGGCCGGTCGCCTTCCGGCTGACTCCTCCGGAACTGAAAGCCTCCCTCTGCGAAGAGTTCGGACTGTCGGGAATCGTGTTTCTTCGCTTCGACGCGTCGCTTGCGGCGATGAGCGCCGAGGAGTTCGTCAGGTCGGTTCTCGTCGAGCGGCTCGGCGTCGGGGCGGTCGTCGTCGGATGGGACTTCCATTTCGGCAAAGGCCGCGCGGGTGGCCCGGCGCTTCTCGCCGACGCGGGAGCGCGGTACGGCTTCGCCGTCGATGTGGTCAGCAAGATCGAACAGGGCGCCGGCGAGGCGGCCCGGGTCGTGTCGTCGACCGCGATCCGCCGCGACCTCGAGCGCGGCGACGTGGCCGCCGCCGCGCTCGCCTTGGGACGCCGCTATTCGGTGTCGGGACGCGTGATATCGGGTCAACGGCTCGGGCGAACGCTCGGCGTTCCAACCGCCAACATAGCCCTTGCGCCGACCAACCGGCTGGCGCACGGGATCTACGCGGTGCGCGCGCTGATCGACGGCGAATCTCATCCCGCCGTCGCCAGTTTCGGGGTTCGACCCACGATAAAACCCGGACCGCCTTTGCTCGAGGTGCATCTCCTCGATTTCGATGGGGACCTCTACGGGCGGGAGATGACAGTCGAATTCGTCGAGCGCATCCGGGAAGAGCGCAGGTTCGAATCGCTCGACTTGCTCGTGGCCGAGATGCGTCGCGACAAGGAGCGCGCCCGCGCCATCTTGGCTGGCCGCGGCTAGCCGTCAACTTGGCGATTCGCCGCAAATCCTTTAATGGCCCGGTTTCGTACAGGAACCGCAATGTGGCCACTTCCATGACTGACGGGCCGGCGCAAGGCTTAGACTATTCGAAGACGCTTTTCCTGCCGAAGACGGATTTCCCGATGCGGGCCGGCCTGCCGCAAAAGGAGCCCGAAATCCTCGCCCGCTGGGCGCGCGAGGACCTCTACGGCGCGCTTCGGCGGAGCGCCATCGGACGGCCCAGATTCGTCCTGCACGACGGCCCGCCCTACGCCAACGGCAATATCCACATCGGCACCGCGCTCAACAAAATCCTGAAGGACATCGTCGTGCGCTCGCAGCAGATGGCGGGCAAGGATTCCAACTACGTCCCCGGTTGGGACTGTCACGGCCTGCCGATCGAGTGGAAGGTCGAGGAGGAGTTCTACCGCCGGAAGGGCAAGGCGAAGCCGGACTTTTCCGACGCCCAGGCGATCATCGCCTTCCGCCGGGAGTGCCGCGCCTACGCCGAGCACTGGATCAACGTGCAGCGCGAGGAATTCCGCCGCCTCGGCGTCGTCGGCGACTGGGACCATCCCTATACGACGATGAGCTATCCCGCCGAGGCGCAGATCGTCCGCGAAATCTTCAAGTTCGTGGCTAACGGCCTGCTCTACCGCGGCTCGAAGCCGGTGATGTGGAGCGTGATCGAGAAAACCGCCCTGGCCGAGGCCGAGATCGAATACGACGACTATGTGAGCGACACCGTTTACGTCGCTTTTCCGGTCGAGGGCGACGAGGCCTCGGTCGTTATCTGGACCACAACCCCTTGGACGATTCCCGGCAACCGCGCGATCGCTTTTTCGCCGCGGATTGCTTATGGCCGCTATCGCGTGACCGAGGCGCCGGTCGGCAATTGGGCCAAGGCCGGCTCGACCTACATCCTCGCGCAGTCGCTCGCCGAGAGCGTATTTGCCGCCGCGCGGGTCGCCCGCCATGAGTTCTTGGGCCCCGTCGACGCGGAGACTTTGGAAAAGACGCTCTGCGTGCACCCGCTCCGCGCGCAAGGCTACGGTTTTGTCGTGCCTTTGCTCGAAGGCGAGCACGTCACCGAGGACGCGGGAACGGGCTTCGTGCACACCGCTCCTAGCCATGGGCGCGAGGACTTCGAACTCTGGACCGCCAGCTTCCGCCTGCTCGCCGAGCGCGGCATTGAGACGCGCATTCCCCATACGGTGGACGAGAACGGCGCCTTCACCGAGGAAGCGCCCGGCTTCGAAGGCCTGCGCGTCATCAACGACAAGGGCGAGAAGGGCGACGCCAACGACGCAGTGATCAAGGCGCTGATCGAAGCGGGCGCGCTCATCGCGCGCGGGCGGCTCAAGCACCAATACCCGCACAGCTGGCGCTCGAAGAAGCCGGTGATCTTCCGCAACACGCCGCAATGGTTCCTGGCCATGGACCGCCCGTTCGCCAACATGCGCGGTGGCGAGACGCTCCGCGCCATCGCACTCGAGGCCATCTCCGAGACGCGCTGGGTGCCCGCGACAGGCGAGAACCGCATCCGGGGCATGGTGACGAGCAAGCCCGACTGGGTGCTCTCCCGCCAACGCGCCTGGGGCGTGCCGCTCGCGATCTTCGTGCGCAAGGGCGGTAACGAGGTCCTCTACGACGAGCAGGTCAACCGGCGCATCGCCGATGCTTTCGAAGCCGAAGGCGCGGACGTCTGGTTTGCCGCCGGCGCGAAGGAGCGCTTCCTTGGCGACAGGCATGAGAGCGACGACTACGAGAAGATCGACAACCTGGTCGAAGTCTGGTTCGATTCCGGCTCGACCCACGCCTTCGTCCTCGAGGATCCCGCGCATTTCCCGAGCCTCGCCGGGATACGGCGGGTCCGCGATGGCGGCCAGGACACCGTCATGTATCTTGAAGGCTCGGACCAGCACCGCGGCTGGTTCCAGTCTTCACTGCTCGAAAGTTGCGGTACCCGCGGCCGCGCGCCCTTCGACATCGTGGCGACGCACGGCTTCACGCTCGACGAGCAGGGCCGCAAACAGTCCAAGTCCCTCGGCAACCAGGTCTTCCCGCAGGACGTCATCCGCGCCTCGGGCGCCGACATCCTGCGCCTGTGGGTGGCCAGCGTCGACTATGCCGACGACCAGCGCATCGGCCCCGAAATCCTCAAGGCCGTCTCAGACAATTACCGAAAGTTGCGCAACACGATCCGCTGGATGCTGGGAACGCTCGCCCATCATGATCGCGAGGACGTCGTCGGATTGGAGCGGATGGCCAATCTCGATCGACTCATGCTGCACAAGCTGACCGAGCTCGACACCAGAATACGCGGAGCCTACGACAATTTCGACTACGCGCGTGTGATCGCTGCGCTCGCCGCCTTCATGAATGCCGACCTGTCCGCATTCTATTTCGACATTCGCAAGGACGCACTCTACTGCGAGCCTCCGTCGAGCCTCAAGCGGCGGGGCGCGCTGGAGGCGATCGACCATATCTTTCGGGCGGTGACGATCTGGCTCGCCCCGGTGCTCGTTTTCACGGCCGAGGAGGCGTGGACGGCGCGCGATCCTCTCAACCATTCCGTTCATCTCGAACAATTTCCAGCGATCCCGGCGGGGTGGCGCGACGACGCCCTCGCCAGGACCTGGGACCGAATCCGCACGTTGCGGTCAATCGTCACTGGAGCGATCGAGATCGCGCGGGCGCGAAAGGAGATCGGGTCCTCCCTCGAGGCCGCTCCGACAATTTTTCTGAGCGACTCTCGGCATATCGAGGCGCTGAAGGGCCTCGATTTCGCCGAGGTCTGCATAACCTCCGATATTGCGGTCGAGACGCGGACGCGAGCGCCCGAAGGGGCATTTCGCCTTCCGGAAATGCCTGACGTCGCCGTGGTCGTCGAGCGGGCGAGAGGCATAAAGTGCGCCCGCTCGTGGCGCTACTTCGATCCATCGACCGCGTCGGCCGACTTTCCGGACGTCAGCCCGCGCGACGCGGCGGCGCTGCGCGAGCTCCAGGCGCTGGGCGTTTTCCAATGAACCGTCGCTGGTTGGGCGTCTTCGTTGCACTGATTGTCTTAGCGGCGGATCAGTCGGCGAAGATCGCGATGCTGGCCCGTTCGGCCGGATCCGCGCGGCAATCGACGCCCCTCGCCCCGTTTCTCGATCTCGCCCTGCGGTGGAACCGGGGGATCTCGTTCAGCCTGCTCGTCCAGGATTCCACCGCTGGACGCATGGCTCTGCTCGGTCTCACGGTCGCGGCGATCGCGCTGTTGACCTTGTGGTTGTGGAACTGCCGCACCATATACGCGGCGGCGGGTCTCGGGGCGATCATTGGCGGCGCCCTCGGCAACGCACTTGACCGCCTGACTCATGGGGCGGTGGTCGACTATCTCGATCTGCACCCCTTCGGCCAACATCTCTTCGTTTTCAATCTGGCGGACGCAGCGATCAACGTCGGCGTATTGCTTTTAGTGATCGACTTTCTCTTCGGATCGCGTGATGCCGCGGATCGGAAGCCTGCGACGTCGCAACGGAGTTCAGATGCTCCTTCGTGAGGCTCCGGGCATGACGCTGGGTCGTCATGGAATAGCCCGAATCTGCGGCGATAGCGCCGCATGCTGCGTCGGTGACGCTCCGAAAGCTTGAGGGCGGCCAAGGGGAAGTCGAAATGCGTTTGAGCTGGCGTGGAGCCATTCTGGCCGCGGCGACGCTGGGCTGCTTCTGGACCGGTTTCGCGAGGGCGGGTGATGACGGGGCTGCTCCGATCTGGGTCGGGATCGGATCGATCTTTGCTCCCGCGCTTGGGCTCAGCAAGGATGAAAAGCCGCCGATCGACTACCGGGAGCATGGCAAACTCGTATTGCCGCCGAACATGGACCTTCCGCAGCCGGGCGCGGCGGCGAACTCAGCGACGGACTGGCCCGTCAATCAGGAGGCCGTCCGCAAGAAGCTTGCAAAGGAACAGGCCAAAGAGAAGCAAATCGCCGGTCAAGGGGATGCGCGGCTGCGATACACGCACCCGTTCCCGAACGCTCCCGTGACGATCCAGGCTCCTGACCAGCCCGGCTCTAACGACAAGGTCGAGTCCCCATCCGTGCTGGGGAACCTCAACCCGATGAGTTGGGTTGGAATGGGCAAGAAGGTTTCTCTTGGCGCCGAACCCGACCGCGAGTGGCTGACGGATCCGCCGCAGGGCTACCGAGATCCGGTCGGGCCGGAAGGACAACCGGGACATTGAAAATCGACGAAAGGTCGGCATAGACGATATCGCAGACGATATCGCAAAATTGCCGCTTGGCGGCGGGACGGAAACTCGCTATCTTGAGGATGAGATTCGCTGGAATTCGGTTCGGTCAACGGCCCACGGCGAGGGGTCAGCCGCCAGTGGGAGCGACCGAGCAACTCGATCAGCAGAAGCGATCCGTTCGCCGCAAATGCGTACGGACGAGTTTGCGAAGCAGCGGAAAGCGCTAAACGTTTCTTGGTTTTAGCTGTCTGACGCTGGCGGCGCGAGCCAGCACGCATCTCGCGCATCCGGTCTTCGAGCGGGCTGACGAGACCCGCGAAAAGCGCCTCCACTGCGACGATGAGACGGAAGCTGGCCAAAGCGCTCGATGTTCGGGCGGACGCTCACGAATATCTGCGATGACAGACGGAAACAGATGGACGATGAACAGACAAAAGATATGCAGACTCGACAGGATAGATAATCGGAAAAAACAATGAGACCAGGTCAAAACAAGCGAATGCGCGGCCGGCCCTCGAACAACCGCCGGGGGCCCAATCCATTGACACGTTCCTATGAGTCGAACGGCCCGGACGTGAAAATTCGAGGAACCGCGCAGCATGTCGCGGAGAAATATCTTCAGCTTGCGCGAGACGCGCATACGGGAGGCGATCCGGTCGCCGCTGAGAACTACTTGCAACACGCCGAGCATTACTTCCGACTGATCGCTGCGGCGCAGGCGGCTCAAGCGCTGGCGCAGAGCGGCCAGCAGCGGCCGGCGGGAGAGGGCGACATCGGCGACTTCGACGAAGGCGACGATTTCGCCGCCATTTCCGATCGGTTCGCTTCTCCTTCGGAGCGCCTGGGGCCGAATCAACCGCAGAGCAATGCCTTCCAAGGGCCTCCAAGCGCGGCTCCAAACGCCCCGCAGCCCTATGTCGAGAGACAACCATTTGAACCGGAAAATCGGCCGGGCCAGCATGACAGAGGTGGATTTTCTGTCCGGCAGGACCGGCAGGGCAACCGCTTCCCGGACCGCGGACATCGCCCCGACCGCCAATATGGAGAGAGGAACGAGGGATACCGGCCAAATCGCGATGAACGGCAGCGCGAGTTCCGTCCCTATCGCGACGCTCCAACCCATTCTCCGCGAGAAACGGATGTCGAAAGCGTCCCGGCGAGCGCTCTTCCGCCTTTCATAACCGGAGAGGCGAAACCGAGCGCGCCGGACGCGGACAGCCTGCCTGTCTCCGAACAAAACGCGGCTCCAGCGGGTGTGAACGCGACGGAGAGCGGCCCGGAATTCGGCGGAACGCCGAGCGAGAGTCCTTTCCCGAGTCGAGGTCGCCGTCGGCGGCTGCGCTCACCCTATGGCTTCAACGTGCGTCAGACCGCTGAAGACGATACCGACGCGCCGAGCCCGAGTTCAGTCGGCGACGAATCCCCTACTAACGAATAGGGCGGCGGCATCGGCTGGAATGCGCCGCGGATAGGCCGCGGCTGGAACCTCAGCCGGGAAAGGCTCAGAGAGCGAAATCGTCGACTTCGGTGCATCCTCGCTGTCCGATCATTTCCGCTGGAAATGGGCTCCCCGAACGCTTGCGGCTGCGCCGCGAGACGCTTTCGGCTGAACAAGCGAACGGGTCTCACTCGGCGAACCGGCGAGCGCAACCTTGACGGACGATGGATCGTTGAGACAGAGCGCGCTAGCCATCGATCCCCCATCGTCCCTATATTAGGCGGAACAGGGTGTTGCCGTGACGGAGTTTGAGACGATTCGCGAGGATTTCGCCTCCCTCGACGAGTGGGAGGATCGCTACCGGTATCTGATCGAGCTCGGCGCCGGCCTCGAGCCTTTGAGCGAGCCCGCGCATAACGAGGCGAACAAGGTGCGCGGGTGCGTAAGTCAGGTGTGGCTCGAGACGGAGCCGAGAAACGATGCCGCGGGCGCGACGATCCTTCACTATTGCGGCGACAGCGACTCGCACCTCGTTCGCGGGCTGATCGCGATCGCCATCGCTCTCTTTTCGGAACAGACGCCGAAGCACATTCTCGCCGTCGATGCCTTGGGAACATTTCGCGCGCTCGGCCTCGAGCAGCATCTGACCCCTCAGCGATCGAATGGCGTGCGAGCGATGATCGAGCGCATCCGATCCGACGCTTCCACCGCCGCCGCGGAGCTCGCTTGACGGCAATGGTCTGATCGGCCGCCGCACCTCGAGCTTTCGTTCTTTGCCGCTCGGTCGGCGCTTGTCGAGACGTCGCAGGCCGGCGGCCAACAACATGGCCTCAGCACATTTTCGTGGCCGGAGGCCCCGCCGGCAGTCGCGCTTTCGGTCGTGTGGCGCTTGTGGTACGAAGCCGGTTCGAACGGTCCCGCGCGCCTCGCCGCCGTGGACGAAGGGCAGACTGCGCGATGACGGTGCGGCGAAGCAGTTTCGACTACGAAGAACTCCTCGCTTGCGGCAGAGGCGAACTGTTCGGTCCCGGCAACGCGCAGCTGCCCTTGCCGCCGATGCTGATGTTCGATCGAATCGCCGGAATTTCAGAGATTGGCGGCGCGCACAACAAAGGCGAAGTTCGCGCCGAATTCGACGTCAGGCCGACGCTCTGGTTCTTCGACTGCCACTTCAAAGGCGATCCCGTGATGCCGGGCTGTCTGGGCCTCGACGCGCTCTGGCAGCTGACCGGTTTCTTTCTCGGATGGCTCGGTCTGCGCGGCCGAGGCCGCGCCCTCGGCGTCGGCGAAGTGAAATTCGCCGACCAGGTGCTCCCGACCGTCAAGAAGGTCGTTTACGGCGTCGACATGAAGCGCGTCTTCAGGGGCAAATTGATCCTCGGCATCTCCGACGGATGGCTGGAGGCGGACGGCAAGCGCATTTATGACGTGAGGGATATGCGCGTAGGCCTGTTCAGCCCATCGCACCCCGCCTGAGGCCGGCGCGGTCGACAGCGGAATACGGAGAACGTTCAGATGCGACGCGTCGTGGTCACGGGGATGGGCATCGTGTCCTCGATCGGCTCGAATAGTCAGGAGGTTACGGCGAGCCTTCACGCCGGCAAGTCCGGCGTCACCCGCGCCGATAAGTTCGCCGAGCTCGGTTTTCGCTCCCACGTGCAAGGCGCGCCCGCGCTCAGGGCGGAAGAGATCCTCGACCGAAGGGCGATGCGCTTCCACGGCGGAGGCACCGCCTGGAATCATGTCGCGATGGATCAGGCGATCGTCGACAGCGGCCTGGCGCCTGACGAAGTCTCGAACGAACGAACCGGCATCATCATGGGCTCGGGCGGACCTTCGACACGCGCGATCGTCGAGGCGGCGGACGTCACACGCGCAAAGGGCCCAAAGAGGGTCGGGCCGTTCGCGGTCCCCAAGTCGATGAGCTCCACGGCGTCGGCGATCTTGTCGACCTGGTTCAAGATCAAAGGCGTCAGCTACTCCATCTCGTCCGCCTGCGCCACGTCCAACCACTGCATCGGCGCAGCGTGCGAGCATATCGCAACGGGAAAGCAGGACGTGATGTTCGCCGGCGGCTGCGAAGAGCTCGACTGGACGCTCGCAGTCCTGTTCGACGCGATGGGGGCGCTGTCATCGGCCTGTAACGACAGACCTGCGCGGGCCTCCCGCGCCTACGACCGCAATCGCGACGGCTTCGTCATCTCGGCCGGAGCCGGCGTGCTCGTTCTCGAGGAATACGAAAGAGCTAGGAGCCGCGGGGCGAAAATTTACGGCGAGATCGCCGGCTACGGCGCCACCTCCGACGGACACGACATGGTCGCGCCGTCAGGCGAGGGCGCGGCGCGCTGCATGCGGCTGGCGCTCGCCACCGTGAAGACGCCGATCGACTACGTCAATCCGCACGCCACCTCGACGCAGGTCGGGGATCTCAAGGAGATCGAGGCGCTGCGCGAGGTGTTCGGCTCCGGCGCGAAGTGCCCGCCGATCTCGGCCACCAAGTCGCTGACCGGCCATTCGCAGGGAGCGACCGGCGTGCACGAGGCCATCTACTCGCTCTTGATGATGCGCAACGGGTTCATTTGCGAAAGCGCCCATATCGAAGAGATCGATCCCGAGTTCGCCGACATGCCGATCGTCCGGTCGCGGCGGGACAACGTCAGTTTGCGCGCCGTGCTCTCCAACTCATTCGGCTTCGGCGGAACCAACGCGACGCTCGTGTTCAAGCATCTCGACGCGTGAGGGCCATGCGCGTTGCGCCGCGGCGCTCCTCCTGATTTGAACTCATCGTCTATTGGAAAAGTGAGCGATGCCGTATGGCTTGATGCATGAAAAGCGTGGACTGGTGATGGGAGTGGCCAACGACCACTCGATCGCCTGGGGCATCGCCAAGGCGCTCGCGGCCGAAGGGGCGAACCTCGCCTTCACCTACCAAGGGGCGGCCCTCGAAAAACGCGTCGAGCCCCTGGCGAGCAGCCTGGGATCGGAGCTCATTATCCCCTGTGACGTCGAGCACATCGACTCGGTCGACGCCGCATTTTCCACCATCGCTTCGGCGTGGGGGTCACTCGACTTTCTGGTTCATTGCATCGGGTTTTCAGATCGCAACGAGCTCAAAGGGCGCTACGCCGAGACGAGCCGGGAGAATTTCATCCGCACGATGGTGATCTCAGCGTTTTCCTTCACCGAGGCGGCGAGGCGCGCCGCGACCCTCATGCCATCGGGCGGCGCGATGCTGACCCTCACCTTCGGCGGTTCGGCGCGCGTGGCGCCGAACTACAACGTCATGGGCGTCGCAAAGGCCGCGCTCGAAGCGAGCGTGCGATATCTTGCGGCCGATTTCGGCCCCGACAATATCCGGGTCAACGCCATTTCGGCCGGTCCGGTCCGCACCTTGGCCGGCGCGGGCGTCGCCGACGCGCGATTCATGTTCAATTTCCAGCGCGCGCATTCCCCGTTGAGACGCAGCGTCACAATCGAGAACATCGGCGGCTCGGCGCTTTATCTGCTCTCGAATCTCTCCGAGAGCGTGACCGGGGAAGTGCATTTCGTCGATGCCGGCTACAACATCCTCTCCATGCCTCGGCAGGAAGACATCAGGACGTGAAAGTCCCGGGATCGGTGGAGTCTCCCATGGCGAAAATCTCGATCGCGGCGGGCTCGCAATGAGCGTCATCAGCAACGCGGCGGCCGACGGCTTCATCGAGCGAGAGGCCGAGCGATACTGGTTCTATCTTGTGCATGGGCCCGACGAAGGGCTGACTCATGAGCGGAGCAAAGCGATCGCACGCAAGGTCCGCGGCGGCAACGACAAGCCCTTGAGCCTCTTGCGTCTCGACGGGGACGTGGTCGCGCGCGAGCCCGGCGCGCTCGCCGACGAGGCCTACGCGATCTCGATGTTCGGGGGCCATCGAGTCATCTGGATCGACGCTCAGAGACACGACATCCTTCGCGAGGCGAGCCCTTTATTCGAGAGGCCGCCGACCGACTGCACCCTGATCGTCAGGGCCGGGCCGCTAAAGAGAGACAACGCGTTTCGACAGGCCGTTGAAAAGATGGCCGATGGGGCCTCGGTCGAATGTTATCCGGATGAGCAGGCGAGCCTCTCCCGGCTCATCGACAGCGAGGCCCGGGCGGCCGGAATCGCGATCGCCCCCGATGCTCGGACGGCGCTATTGGCCTTGCTCGGCGCGGATCGGGAAACGACGCGAGGGGAGATCGCCAAATTGATGCTCTACGCGCTGGGAAAGCCGCGAATCGAGCTTGAGGACCTGGAAGCGATCGTCTCCGGGGCGGCGCCGTCGAACCTCGAGCGCGTCATCGATCGGTCGCTGGCCGGCGACCTCCGGGAAGCGGCGGCTTCGGCCGCCCAGTTCTTCAACGAGGGCGGCGACGGCGAACAGCTGATGGCTCGCCTGATCGCCCAGTTCATGCTCCTCTTCCGATTGCGGATGGAGTTGGACCGATCGCAGCCGCTTGACGCTTCTTCTCGCCCGCCGTCGTTCGTCAAGTTGCCTCCCTCCGCCCGCCGCGCGCTTTCCAGGCAGTCCGAGGCGTGGACGTCCGAAGCGATCGCGCGCCGGCTGCCGGCAATCGAGACCGCCAGCGCCGGCGCGCGGGCGCGTCCCCGGTTGACCAGGGTGCTGGCGATCCGAGCGCTGTGGGCGCTGGCGACCAGCGCGGCCAAAGGCCAGGCGCCATCGAGATAGGCTTGCCCGGTCCCCGGGACGCTCGATCATGCGGCGAGGAGGCCGCTCGCCTGGGCGAGGCTGCGGACAAAGGGGACGCCGACGGTCAGCACCTCCTCGGCGCCGCTCGCCACCGGCCGCCACACCGACAGCGCCGCGGCGAGCTGGGGCATCGAGGTGACGAAGGACTCGATCACCAGGTCGCCCGAGAAATGGGCGGTCTTGAGCGCCGTCATCACGCTGCGCCAATGGACGTTGCCGGAGCCGGGGACGCCGCGGTCGCTCTCGGAGAGATGGACGTAGCGCACCCGGCCGCCGCCCTCGGCGAGCGCGTCGGCGAAGCTCTTCTCCTCGATGTTGGCGTGATAGGTGTCGAGGTGGATCATGACGGAGGGCTCGTCGATCCGCTCGGCCAGCGCGAGCGCCTGCTTGGCGGTGTTGACCAAGTGGGTCTCGTAGCGGTTGCAGGCCTCGAGGCCGAGCGTCATGCCGTAGTCGCCGGCGCGTTTGGCGATCGGCCTCAGCGCCTTGACGATGGCGTCGTACTCGGCCTCGGTCGGCGCGACGAGCGAGCGGTAGCCGAGCTCGGAATAGGTGACGCCGCAGAGCGTGTTGCAGCCGAGCGCATGGGCGACGTCGAGCGCGCGAGCGAGAAAATCGCGCGCCTTCTCCGGATGGCGGGTGGCCTCGGCCTCCCTCGGCAGGCAGAGCGAGGCGGTCGGCGCGATCCCGTAGCGGTCGAACAGCGACAGCGAATGCTGGACGTCGACCGCCTCCGGCTCGAGGAGGCCGATCTCGACCACCTGCAGGCCATGGCGGGCGCATTCGCGCACGCTCAGTTCCGCTCCCTCCCGGGTCCAGGCCGAGGTCCAGAGACTCGAATGCATGCCGAAACGGATCATGGGTTGGCTCCTTTCTGAGGCGTGTCGGTCGCCCCCACGATATGGGCGACGACGGCGTTCATGCTGGTGTCGCGCGTGGCGTCGTCGGCGATGACGGCGCCCTGGCGCAGGACCACGATGCGGTCGCAGACGGAAAACACGTCGGTCAGGCGGTGGCTGATGAGGATGACGGCGATGCCGTGACTCTTGAGCGTGCGGATGAGGTCGAGCACGTGCTCGACCTCGCGCACCGCGAGCGCGGCGGTCGGCTCGTCCATGATGACGAGCTTGGGATTGAAGGTGAGAGCTCGGGCGATGGCGACCGACTGCTGCTGCCCGCCGGACAATTGCCCCGTCATCTGGGCCACGGACGGGATGCGCGCGCCGAGCCGCGCGATCATGGCCTCCGCCTCGCTGCGCATGCGTTTGGCGTCGATGAGCCTGACGCCGAACACCGAACGGGTGAGCTCCCGGCCGAGGAAGATGTTGGAGGCCACGTCGCGCATCCTGGCGATCGCGAGGTCCTGGTAGATCATCTCGATGCCAGCCTCGCGGATCGCGCCAGGGTCCTTGCCCATGATGGAGACGCCGCCGAAGCGGATGTCGCCGCTGTCAGGCTGGTAGACGCCGGTGATGGTCTTCATCAGCGTCGACTTGCCCGCGCCGTTGTCGCCGACGAGGGCGACGGCGCTCCCCGCCTCGACCGAGAAAGTGACGCCGCGCAGCGCCTCGATCGCTCCAAACGTCTTGCGGACGTCGTTGAGCTCGAGACAGCTCATCGCCGCCAGCCCTCCTTGCTGTTGATCCGGTCGAGCCAGACCGCGAGGATGAGCACCGCGCCGATGGCGATCTGCTGATAGAACGGGCGGACTGCGAGCAGATTGAGGCCGTTCTGGAGCACGCCCATGATGAGCGCCCCGATCAGCGTGCCGACAACGCTGCCGCGCCCGCCGAACAGGTTGGTGCCGCCGAGGATCGTCGCGGTGATGGCGGTGAGTTCGTAGCTCAAGCCGGCCGTCGGCTCCCCCGAGTTGATCCGCGCGGCGAACAGGAGGCCGGCGAGGCCGGAAAGCAGGCCGGAGAGCGTGTAGAGCAGCACCTTCATGCGCTCGACCTTGACGCCCATCGCACGCGCGGCGCCCTCGTTGTCGCCGATCACCTGCGCGTAAATTCCGAAGCGGGTATGCGCCAGCAGGACATGCGCGACGAGCGCCGTCAAAAGGAGGATGATGACCGGCGTCGGCACGCCGAGCGGACGCCCCTGGCCGAGCCAGACCATCTGCTGCGGAAGCCCATAGATCGACACGCCGTCGCTGAGCACGAGCGCGACGCCGCGCGCGACGCCGAGCATGCCGAGCGTGACGATGAACGGCGGGATGGCGCCCTTGGTGATGAGGAAGCCGTTCAACGCGCCGGTGAGCGCGCCCATGACGAGGCAGCCCAGGATCCCGACAACCCATGGCAGATCGAGGTTCGACGTCAGCATGGCGCCGGCGACGCCCGAGAGCGCGAGGATCGAGCCGACCGAGAGGTCGATGCCGGCCGACGAGATGACGAAGGTCATGCCGATCGCAAGCACCCCGAACACCGAGGTCGACAGCAGAATGTTGAGGATGTTGGAGACGGAGAGAAACGCGCCCGACAGCGCCGCCATCGCCGCGCAGAGAACGGCGAGCACGATCAGCGATTCGAGGCGGACGGCGGCGCCGCCGGCGAAGCGCTCGCGCCAGGACGCCGGCGCGGCGGCGGATGTCGAGGTCATGGGGCGCGTCCTCGGATCGGACGGAAGCCGCCCGTCGGATCAGGCGACGGGCGGCGTGGGCCGAGTCACTTCACGTATTGCAGCAATGGATCCTTGTTCTCTTCGATGACCTGCTTGGTCAGAACGAGCGTCGGCACATAGGTCATCTCCGGGACCTTCTCGCCGGCCAGCACCTTCTTGACGTTCTCGACCGCCTGCATGCCGACCAGATAGGGCAGTTGGGCGACCGAGGCGTTGAGCCGGCCCGCCTTGATCGACTTGACCGCGTTGACGTTGCCGTCGACCCCGATGACGATCAGCTTGTCCTTGCCGGCCGAGCGCGCCGCCTCGACCGAGCCGAGCGCCATGTCGTCGTTGGCGCAGAAGATCGCGACCAGATCGGGAGTGCGCTGGAGCGTGTCGTTGGTGATGTTGGCGGCTTTCAGGCTGTCCCAGTCGCCCGGCAGCGAAGCGACGATGTTGAGCCCGGGCGCCTTTTTCTTCAGCTCCTCCGCAAAGCCGTGCGCGCGCTTCTCGCCGGTGATGTTGCCGGAGAGACCCTCGATCACCAGCATCGGCCCTTTGGCGTCCTGACCGAGCACGCTGACGAGGTAGTCGGCGGCCTTCGCGCCTGCCGCCTCGTTGTCCGAGCCGATGTGGAACGCGACGTCGACGCCGGCCTTCTTGGTGATCGCCGGATCGAGATTGTTGTCGAGGTCGACCACCGGGATCTTCATCTCGTTGGCCTGCTTGAGGCAGGGCAGGAGGATGGTCGAATTGATCGCCGCAGTGATCATCGCGGCGGGCTTCTTCTGCAACATGGTGTTGCAGGCGTCGAGCTGCGGCTCGGCCGCCTGGTCCGACTCGACCGCCTGCAGGAAGATGTCGACGCCGGCCTTCCTGGCGCCTTCGTCGACGCCCTTCTCCATCGCGCCCCAGAACGGATTCGACAGGGTCTTCATCAGAACCCCGTAGACCGGCTTATCGGCGGCGAACGCGCTCGTGGCGGCGAGCCCGAACGCGAGCGCCGCGATCGAGACGGCGGCGACGCAGTGTTTGAGCATGTCTTCCTCCCTTGAGGTTGTTGATCTAAGCAGACGTCCTGGACCGGAACGGATAGAAGCCGCTCACCACAAAGAACACTCAGGATGCACGAGGGCGCCAGCCGACCCATGTCCTTCCTGCAAACTTCGTGCTCTTAGTGGTGAAAAGACCCCTTGCACCGTTGATGGTCGGAAATATCACTAGTGGGTCTGCTCAGGCAAACCTGCTTAGCGGCAACCATGCGCCTGACACGGCGGATTCTCAATGGCGCAGTCAATCAGCTGCGCTCGATCGGCTTCGATCGCGACCGCGCAACAGTCTCGCGCTGAGCGCGGCGGCACGACAGCGGCGGCAGCCCCTTGAGGATGAGGCCGGCGTCGGCGACCGTCTGCCGCCCGATCTCGAGGAGCGAATCGGTCATTGCGCCGGCGCGGTGCGGCGACAGGACGAGCCCCTCGACCCTTCGGGCCGGATCGTCGGCAGGCGCAGGCTCGGCGGGAAACACATCGGTTGCGGCGCGGAAGCGCCCGCTCTCGATTTGGCGCAGGAATTCGGGGAAGTCGACGACGCCGGCGCGGCTCATGAGCAGCACGACCGACCCTGGCGCGATCATCTCAAACTCGCGCTTGCCGAGGAATCCTTGATTCTCGCTCGTCACGGCGGCGAACACGACGACGACCTGGCTCGTCCGGAGGACGTCCTCGAGGGAGGCCGGCGTGGCGCCGAAGCCCTTCATGAAGTGATCGGAAAGCCAGGGATCGTAGGCCTTGACCGCGCAACCGAAGGGCTGAAGCAGCGGAGTGAACGCGCGCCCCAGATCGCCGAAGCCGATGAGGCCGACCCGCGCGCCGTAGAGCGAGAAGCAGCCCTCGGCGCCGTCGAGCAGCCACTTCTCGCGTCCCGCGCGCATCGCGCGATCCGCGGCGGTGATCCCGCGGCAAAGGTCGATTGCGAGCCCGAGAGTCATTTCCGCCACCGGCCTGGCGAAGGCAGAACCCGGAGCAAGAACATGAATGCCGCGTTCAAAGCACGTCTCGTAATCGACGTTCTGGAGGAAATTGGTTTCGACGTTGACGACGGCGCGTAGCTTCGGCGCGCGATCGAGGCGCGTCTTCGGCATGTCGGTCTGGCCGATGAGGAGCGTCATTTCGGGCAGAAGCGGTTCGAAGCGGTCGGCCGGCATGCGGCCTGGTCCTTCATGGACCGCAAGCTCGCCGAGGCTTTCGAGCCGCGCCCAAAGATCCTTGTCGAAGATCTCGTTGAGGCCGCGCGGTTGCGGATCGATGACGATCAGGGGTTTGGCCATTCGGCTTCCTCCCGGAATCCTTTCGACTCGAGGCCTAAATCGATATGGAGCCGAACGCAAGCACGGCTGGTTTGCTCTTCAGGATCTGGAACGAAGAGCAAGGGTATGCGGTTAAGCGCGTGGGGCCGAGCGGATAGTTTCCTTTTTGACCAAGGAGTTGGTCCTGCAACGTCACGACCTGACTCTTTTTGCAAGCGGGCGCTCCCGCATCTCTGCGAGACCGCGTTGAGCCTCGATCCGCAAAACAAGGATCCCCGCATGGACAGCCGTATCGGCGACGACAGGTCGCGCCGAAAAGCCGTTGCCTCCGCAGACTTTCGCTGGGGGACCATTTACTCCATCGGAACCGCAGTCCTCCTCGCGACGCAGGAGCCATTCTCGGCGCTTGCCGCGAAGAGTCTCAGTCCGGTGTATTTTATCTGCGTCACGCAGACAGCGCTCCTGTTCTCTGTTCCGCTCCTCATGGCGCGCCGGCAGACTCGTCATGATCTTTCGGTAATGTTTTCAACTTTTCAAAACCTTGGCAGGTTGGCGGTTCTCTTCATCATCGGCTTGACCGGTCTTCTTCTTTATAATTTCGGATTGCGCAACGCACATCCGATTATCATTGCCGCAATATTGAACATGTCTCCATTTTGGGCGGCCCTGGTTGCGAAGATTGTGTCTGGAAAAGCGATCCCAGTTTCGCCCGTCCTGTTTTGCACGTGCTTCCTCACGGCCTTCGCCGGCGCAATGCTCATTGCTTGGAGTCAAAGCAACCCGTCGAGCGGCTCGCCTGGAGTGTTTCTGGGTGGATTCATTCACGGCAGCTGGAAATACGCAATACCGATTCCAGTTCTTTTCGCCCTGAGCGGCACGCTGGTCGGTCACTGGTTCCACGACGTTGAGGAAGCGGCTGCGATCAGCGCCAATTTCATTGTCTCCGCGGGAGTTTTGATACCGAGCACCCTGCTTGCCGCGCATCTATGGTCCGTTCCCGCCATTGATGGCGACAGTAAGACTGCCGTCGCGCTCTTATTGATCGGCACGCTCGCGGCGGCCGCAGCTGGGCGAGTCTTCTACCAAATTGCGTTGACTGCCACCAATAACGACAACGGATTTGTCACGATGTTTTTTTTACTTGTCCCCGGTCTGTCTTCTTTTATCTCTTTTCCTCTATCCTGGTGGATTTCTGTTTTGCATTTCGATAAATCACCGATATTTTTCGCGGGATTGACTGTCGTTGCGGCGTCTCTTTTTGTGTTCTCCTTGAGGTCATGGTAGGCTGCTCGGCGCCATTGCTTGCACCATTCAAATTATCGAGGACAACGCCCGCGCGCGCCCCGTCGGGGATGACAGCCAGGGGCGGACACCGAGCGTTGGAGAAATTCATGAGGAGGCGGATCTTGGCCGCGTCGCTAGCGGCGGCCCTGTGTGGGCTTATCGCGGCGCCGGCGCTCGCCCAGAACGCGGAGCCGGCGCCGGCCGCGCCCGTGAAGTCCAAGCCCAAGTCGAAGACGCCGGCGGGCGAGCTCACAGTCACGGTGACGGTGACGAACTCGCGCAAGGCCGATCTCGTCCAGCTGCAGGCGGCCGAAAGCGGCTCGGCAAACTGGAAGAAAGTGCTCGGCGCGGTGAAAGCCGGCAAGCAGGCGTTGGCTAAAGTGCCGCAGGGCTACAATTGTCGCGTGGACTTGCACGGGACCTTCGCCGACGGTCAGTCGATCGATGCATCCGACGTCGACGTCTGCGCGCAAAAGACGCTCAATCTGACCGATTGAACGCGCTGGAAGCCTTTACTGATAGGGACCCAGAAAGCTTTCGGGGCCGGGGCGTGAACGTTGGACGGGGCCGGCGATCAGCCAGGGACAAGCGTAGCCGCCCCCTTCTCCGCAGCGCATAGGGGACCGGGCTGGTGGGGAAGGAGCCCGACGCCGCGAAGCCAAAAAACGCCATAACGGCTTACGTCAAGCCGCGAGATTCCGCGTCATCGACTAACTGCGCCGCGAGCGCAATTAGGGATTCTACTTATCCTGGCCACAAGATGATCCGACTCGCGAGGTCGCTGTAGGGCCACTCGCCTGGCCGCGCATGGCCATGAGACGGTCGACAGTCCAATCGTCGAGCCAGACTCCCAAGGCCTCCAAGCACCGTCTCGGTCGGTCCCGACGGAGTTAGCGTCGAGCTCGGCCAGCGGATTTGTAGCGGGGATCGCCTGGCAAGAGCGCCAGATTGCCGGCGCGGCCATGCTTGGCGCAGAAAGCAGAGTGCGAGCCGGCGAAGAAGATCGAACCGATTGACGAGTTTCTGCGGATCGTCGGCCAAAAAGAGACGCCGCCGCAGAGCGTATTCGCTTGGCGTGATGAATGCGCGGCCGCCGTCGCTATTTGTGCGCCAGCCCAAAGGCGTAGAGCTTGTGGTTGCTGCCGTCGATACCCCCGATCCTGTAGCCCGAGCCCCAGTAAAGCGCGCCGTCGACGATTGACGGGCCGCCGGCCACCGAGCCGCCGCTGGCGAACCTCCACTTCGGGACGCCGGTCGCGGCGTCGAGTGCGTACATGTTTTCCCCCTGCGGGGCCAGCGAGCCAGCGTAAACCACGCCGTTGCCGACCGTGAGCGCGCCCACGTCGAGGGCGCCCTGCGGATCGGGCGTTTTCCAGAGGATGTTCCCCGTAGCCGCATCGAGCGCGGCCCAGAAGCCTCCCGTGGTCGTCTGCGTTTCCCCGGTCGGAGACGCGATCGTGATCTGTGCGTGGGCGCCGTTCGCAAATGATACATAGATGCGCCGCCCATCAGTAGCGGAGCCCCACATCATTCCGCCCAGGCCGCTGCCCGGACCGACCTCGGTCTTCCACATCACCCGGCCAGTCATTGGGTCCAGCGCCCAGTACACGCCGCTCTTCTGGCCGGCGCCCAGCAAGGTGATCGGCCGGCCGTCGACCTCGGTCGTGAAGAGGACGGGGCCCTGAGCGAAATCGTAGTCGGGGCCGTCGTGATTGTAGTTCGTCGAGACGTCTCCGGACAGGGTGGGCGCGGCCCACGCGACGTGACCGGTCTTCATGTCAAGGGCTACGACGCTGTCGAAGTAATTGTCCGACGCCGATGGAACGCAGTTTGCGCCTCCAGGCGCCCGGCAGACGCCAGAGGGCACGGAATAGTTGTTGCCCGTCGCCACATAGACGAGACCCGTGTCGTGATCGATTACGGGCGTGCTCCCCAAGACCGCCGCGCCGGTGTAGCCCTCCTTCGTCAGGTAGCTCCGCCAGAGAATGGCGCCGGTGTCGGCGTTGAGCGCGAGGACGCTGCCACGGAACGTAACCGGTCCGTCCAACATCTCCGCCTTCGAGGACGTGCCGACATAGACGACGCCGTCGTCCACGATAGGGGAACTGGTGATGATCGCGAGCGGATCGCCTTCGACCTTGGTGCGCCACCGCAGCTGGCCCGACCCGGCCTCGAGCGCAAAGACCAATGCGCCCTCCCGGTCGCCAACCGGTTGCGTGCCCTCGCCAATGATCAAGGCGCCTCGCCAATATGCGGGCGTGGTTCGCGACACGTCGCCCGGCGCGCCTGTGTAGCTGCTGATCGCGTTCTTCCAGATGACCTTGCCTGTAGCCGCATCGATGGCCCACAGGCTGCCGCCAGAGTCGGGCGCATAGACCACGCCGTCCACGACGGCCGGAGTCGCGGTCAAGTTGCCGTCGGTCGTGACCGTCCAAAGCGGTGTGAGTTGAGCGACCTGAGACGCGTCCAGGATGTGCTCGTCTTCAGCGTTTCGAGTGTTGTGGATGTCGCGACCGGAGAACACCCAGTCTGCCGCCGGGGCCGGCGTCGCCGTTGAAAACACGGTCGCAGAGAGAATACTTGCAGCGGCTAAGGGACGCTTTGAGCGCGTCCCTGTTCGGTCTGGCCTGACCGAGTCTTGGCCGCCTCCCTCGAACATGGCGAACCTCCAAAGGGCGGGACAAAGCGGAAGCGCCGCCAACGAGCGGGCATTCCGCAGACGATCCAAAGATCGCCCGCTTGACGAACAGAGCTATCACGACGTGTGGCCGGCTGCCAGAAAGCACTATGTGGAGGTGGCGGCAGATTTGGTCTCGACGGTCCGATCTCTATAGCCGCCCGACGAACTGGCGGAGGCGTTTTTGCCACGATGCTTGCTGGAGGGACGGGCTTTTGGCGCGCACTAATTCGTAAGCTTGAGACGATCGACGTCGTTAAACGCGAGCGCGAGGGAGACCGCAAGGCAATGGCCAGTCGCACTCGGGGCCGGACTCTATCTCGGCGTGGTGGTGACGGTCGCGGGCCTGCTGCTGTGGCTCAACCTGCTACGGACGGTCCCGGCGCGAATCGCCGCCAGCATCCAGCACCTTCAGCCGATCATCGGTGTCGCGCCATCCTCACAATGGCCTCCTGCAAAAAGCCGGAGCGAACGGGGTTCGTCGTTCGGCCAACGGGTGCATCTTGCCCTCACCCGAAATTCAAACTTAGACACTGCCGACAAGGGCGATCATCTTCGCTATATGACCGCTCATGCCACAACCCTATCGCGCCCCGTTTTCCGTCGCGCCGATGATGGACTGGACCGACCGGCGTTGCCGGGCGTTCCACCGCCTGATGACGCGCCGGGCGCGCCTCTACACCGAAATGGTGACGGCGGACGCGGTCGTGTTCGGGCCGCGCGAGCGGCTGATCGGTTTCGATCCGGCGGAGGCCCCGGTGGCGCTGCAACTCGGCGGCTCGGACTCGGCCAAGCTTGCGGAAGCCGCACGCATCGGCGCCGACTTCGGCTACGACGAAATCAATCTCAACTGCGGCTGTCCGTCCGACCGAGTGCAGAGCGGGCGCTTCGGCGCTTGTCTCATGCAGGAGCCGGGGCGGGTCGCCGAATGCGTCGCCGCCATGGCCGCGGCGGTCGATGTCCCGGTCACGGTCAAATGCCGCATCGGGGTGGACGGGCAGGAGCCCCGCGACGCCCTGTTCGGCTTCGCCGCCGCGGTCAAAGCGGGGGGATCGGCCGCCCTGATCGTCCATGCGCGCAAGGCCTGGCTCAAGGGGTTGAGCCCGAAAGACAATCGCACTGTTCCGCCGCTCGACTACCCCCTCGTCTACGACCTGAAACGCGCCCATCCCGACTGGCCGATCATCATTAACGGCGGAGTGGCGGACCTCGCCGAGGCCAAGGCTCATCTTGCGCACGTGGACGGCGTCATGCTCGGCCGCGCCGCGTATCAGAACCCGGAGATCCTGCTCCGGGTCGATCCGGCGATCTTCGGCGAACCGGCGCCGTTCGACGACGCCTTCGAGGCGCTCGAAGCGTTCCTGCCCATGATTGCCGAGGGCCTCGAGCGGGGCGGGCGATTGCACGACTATACGCGCCATCTCCTCGGCCTGTTCGCCGGTCGGCCCGGAGCGCGCCTCTATCGTCGGACGCTTGCAGCGGAAGCCGTTGGCTCCGGCGCCGGGCTCGACGTTCTCCGCGCCGCGGTCGCGCAGGTCGCACGGCGCGAACCCGTCGAACGGGCCGTCGCTTAGAGCGTCCGTTTCAAAAGGCTCCCCGCCTCGTCCTGGGGCGCCCCGAAGGGGCCTCGAAGGACGATCCGGTGGCGTAGGCGGGGCCGCAAGCGTTTTCTGGAGCATCCTTCGAGGCCCTTTGCTTTTCGCAAAGAGCGCCTCAGGATGAGGTCCATGACTTTTGAAACAGAGACTGGGCGTATTCACCTGGCGGTCAGGATCAGCCGCCCGCGCTCGACCGTATAGCTCTTCAACCGCTCGAGAAAGCTCATGCCGAGCAGGCTCTCCTCGAGCCCGCCGGGGCGGGCGACGAGCGCGGGCACGTTACGCATGACGATCGGTCCGACCGCGATCTGGTCGAGCCGGATCTCGGCCGCGAGCGCAGATCCGTTCGCCGTCGCGACCGGGACGTTGAAGGCGAGTCCGAGCGTGTCAATTCCCGCTTTGCGGGCGTCCTCGGCCGTCAGGACGACCATCGAGGCTCCGGTGTCGAACAGGAACGTCACACGCGCCCCGTTGACCCGCGACGCGACGGAGAATTCTCCGCTCAACCGTCTGTTGATGATTGCTTCGCCGCCCTGACCGACCTGGGGCTCGGACGGCAGCAGCTCAGCGGCGACCCGGTCAAAGAAGTCCGCTGCTTCAAAACGATAGGCGTAGACGCCGGTCAGCGCGACGAGCAGGGCTGCCCAGGCGGCGACGGAACTCACGACCCTCGCAACGTCGGAAGGCCGCGCGGCGCCGAGCAGATAAACCAGCATCGCCAACAACGTTCCTGCGGCGGCGAAGGTGTGATGATCGAGGCCGGCGATTCGCGCGTTGGCGGGCGTCAGCATGAGCACGGCCGCCGTCGCGGCGATGACCCCGAGCGGGGCGAGGAGGCGCATCATGGGTTCCCGTCAGCCCGTCCGCCTAGCCACCGGGGAGCGGACGATCCACTTCCCGGAGAAGTGGATCGGCGACCCGGACTCTGACGCAAGGCGCCGCGGACATTGCCGACATTTAGGCGCCGAACCGCCCCATGAGAAGGCCGCACCAGCCGGCGATCTCCGCCCATTGTTGCGCCGCGCCGGCGACGTCGCCCGTTTGGCCGCCGATTCGCCAAGACGCGAGGGCCGTCATCGCTGCGGCGCCGAGCGCGCCGGCGATGGCCGCGTCGATCGCGCGCCCTGCGCCGACGGTGAGGAGACCGATCAGCGCGGCGAGAACGAGGGCCGCTCCGCAGGCCGCGGCGAAAGACGCCGGTTCGAGCCGCCCGGCCGCCGCCCCGGCGCCGTCGAGGCGCGCCGGATCGATGAATGCGAGCGGCGCGAGCGCGCCTGCGCGAGAAACGGCGGCGACGACGGTTAGCGCTCCGGCGGCGCTCCAGAAGCCGCCGGAAACTACGCTGGCGAGCGCGCCGACGCGAATGACGAGCGCCAGCGCCAGCGCAATCGCGCCATATGCGCCGATCCGGCTGTCGCGCATGATCTCGAGCCTCTGTTCGCGCGTCGCGCCCCCGCCGAATCCATCGGCCACGTCGGCGAGGCCGTCCTCGTGCAGCGCGCCCGTCGCCGCGACGAGCGCCGCCGTGGCGAGGGACGCGCCGACGACCGGCGGCAACCCGAGGATCTGCGTCAGCGCCAGGACGCAGGCGCCGAGGACGCCGACGATCGCGCCCGCCACAGGCGCGGCCCAGGCGATCCGGTTGAAATCGAGCGACAGGCGCGGCGTTGCGGGCAGCGGCAGGCGGGTGAAGAAGCGCAGCGCGTCGGCGACGCCGCCGATCGCGTCGGCGGCGCTGGAGGGCAAGGCGCGGCCGGTCAAAGCGCCCACAGGAACATGGCGACCGCGAGAACTCCGACCGCGGCGAAGCCCGATTCGACCATTCCCCATTGCCGCACCAGCGCCCGCGCCGCCGCGACATCCTTGCCGCGCAGGGACAGGATCTGGTTGTTGAGCGGCGCCATGACGAAGAACGCATAGGGCCAGCTCGAAATGACGATGAGGGCGCCGAACACCCAGCGCACGTCTTCCGACTCGAAATAGGCGATGAAGCCCGCGATGGCGGCTGCGAGCGCGAAGGCCGCGAGAAGCGCCACGCCTCGCCGGTCGCTCGGGGTCCATTCGCTGAGCAACGCCTCCTCGTCGAGCGCGAGCCGCGCCGGCTGCTCGACCCAGATCGCATAGATCGCGGCCCCGGCGAACGCGGCGGCAAAGACAAGGGCGATCAATCCCGAAAGCATGGCCCTTCCTCTCTAGCACGAAGCGGCTCGGAATGCGCCAGGGACGGCTCCGCCCGAATCTGACGCGCTTTCGGGAGGATGCTCCGGTCCTGATGAGGCCTTCCGCGGCGAGCCGCTGCAAGGCGCGGCCGATCGGCGCGCGGCTGAGCGCGAATTGCCGGGCCAGCCCGCGCTCGTTGACGATCATGGCGGCAGTCAAACGCCCGGATGTTGGCGCGTAGCGAAACTCGTGCAACTTTGCATGCAAAGATCAATCCTGATAACCGTGGACTTGCCGCAAGGGGCTTGCCGTTCCGCAGTGTCGCCGATGTGAAGGAGGACCTTCGCATCAGACGGACAAGGCTCGATCAAAGGGAGGACGAGATGAGATTGAGAACCGTGATGCTCGCCGCTGTCGCCGCCATCGCCTGCGGAGCGACGGCGGGCAACGCCGATCAGCCCAAGATCACCATGATTATCTATACCGCGCCCGGCGTGCCGTTCTTCAACCCTCTGATCAAGGGCGCGCAGGACGCCGCCAAACAGGCCGACGTGGACCTCAACATCCAATACGCCAACAACGACCAGGTTCTCGAGAACAACATCATCCAGACCGCCGTCGCCAGCAAGGTCGACGGGATCGCGACCGTGATCTGGGACGATCACGCTTTTCACAAGTCGATCTGCAACGCGGTTGACGCCGGCATCCCGGTCATCGCGTTCAATGTCGACAACACGAAGGGCGCTGCCGCGAGCTGCCGGCTCGCCTTTATCGGCCAGGACTTCGTCGACGCCGGCTATCTCATCGGCAAGCGCGTGGTCGCCGACGCGCATCTGAAGAAGGGCGATCTGGTGTTCACGCCCGTCGAGTTTCCCGACGCCGCCTACGCCACCCTGCGCCACGAAGGTGTCCAGAAGGCGCTGGACGAGGTCGGCGCGAAATCCGAGATCATCGGCACCGGCGCGAACCTGGCGGACGTTCGCACCAAGCTCGTGCAATACCTGGTCGGCCACGGCGACGTGAAGGCGATCATCGCGCTCGGCGAGCAGCCTTTGGACGAGGCGCTGCCTGCCCTGCAGGAGGCCAAGCTCAAGGTTCCGGTCGGCGGCTTCGATGTCTCGAAAGACATTCTCGACGGCATCGCCAAGGGCGACATCATCGCGACCGTCGACCAGCAACCCTATTCCCAGGGCTTCTTCACCGTCCAGCAACTCGCGCTCAGAATTCGTTATGGTCTCTTTCCTTCGGACATGAAGACCGGCGGCCGGGGGTTGGTGGACAAGACCAACTACCAATACGCGGTCAAGTGGGCGGGAACCTATCGCTGAACGGACTTGCGCGGCGATGCTCGGCGTCTCCAGAGCCTCCACGTTCGGGATCATCGACAAGAATCGTGCGATGGCCTGGCTCCAGCGTCTGCGCCGCGTTCAGGGCGGCAACATCCTGATCGTCTTCCTGGCGATCCAGATCGGCTGCGTGGCGGCGGCGCTCGCGTTTCCCTCCGACTTTCGCTACCTGGCGAGCGCCAACGTTTCGGTGATGTTGCAGGCGATCCCGACGCTGGGCTTGATCGCGCTCGGCGTCGGCGCGCTGATGATCGCCGGCGAGTTCGACTTGTCGGTCGGCTCGGTCTACACGTTCACGAGCATCATCGCGGCCGCGCTGCTCAACGACTTTTCCGTCTCCGCCTGGATCGGCGCGCCGATTGCGGTTGCGATCGGCGCGGCGATCGGCGTCGCCAACGGGCTGATCACGCTGGGCTTCGCTTTGCCGTCGTTCATCGTGACGCTCGGCGCGATGCTGTTTTGGCGCGGCATGATCCTCTTGTTGCACGGCGCGCTTTCGATCGGCTTCGAGCCCGACCCGGCGTTCCAGTACGTGTTCGGCGGGTCGATCGGATTGCTGCCGCTGAGCTTCATCTGGCTGGCGCTCTTCAGCGTCGGCTTCCATGTCATGCTCCAGCATCGGCGGCTGGGCAACCACATGTTCGCCGTCGGCGGCAACCGCGAAGCGGCCTACGCCATCGGCATCCGGCCCGCGCAAGTCAAGCTGATCGCTTTCGCTCTCGCCGGCGCCATGGCCGCGATCTCGGGCGTCTTCAGCGCCACGCGGGTCAACAGCATCACGCCGGTCGGCGGCGCGGGTCTCGAGCTTCAGGCGATCGCGGCCTGCGTCATCGGCGGGCTGTCGCTGTCCGGCGGTCGCGGAAGCGTTCTCGGAATCTTTCTCGGCGCCGCCCTGACCTACACGATCCAGGACGTGCTGCTTCTGATGCGCGCGCCGGGATTCTATCTCGATATTTTCGTCGGCGCGCTGATCGTCGGCGCGGCGATTCTGAACCAGGTCACCCGGCGGGGCGCCCCGTCATGACCGCGCCGATTTACGAGGCGCGCGGCGTCTCCAAGCGCTTCGGGGCCATTTCCGCTCTCGACGGTCTCGATTTCCATCTCGGCGCTGGCGAGGTCGTCGGACTGCTGGGCGACAACGGCGCAGGCAAATCAACCTTGATCAAGATGATGTCGGGCATCGTCCTTCCCGACAGCGGCGGTGTGTTCGTGGACGGAACGCCGGTCGCCGTGCAGTCGCGCCGCGACAGCCAGAGGATCGGCATCGAGACGATCTACCAGGACACCGCGCTGGTCGACAGCCTGTCGATCGTCCGCAACATCTTCATGGGCCGCGAGCTGGTCGGGCGCTTCGGATTTCTCAGCCATCGGCGGATGCGTGACATCGCGGTCGACGTCTTGCGGACGACCGTTCATATCAGCGGCATCGACGATCCGGACCGAGAGGTCGGCGCCCTGTCGGGCGGCCAGAAGCAAGCCGTGGCGATCGCGCGCGCCGTCTATTTCAAGCGACGTATCCTGCTCCTCGACGAGCCGACCAGCGCGCTTTCCGTCCGGGAGACCGAAAATCTGCTTTCCTACATCAAGCGCCTGCGCGACGAGAACGTCTCGAGCGTGCTCGTCACGCACAATCTCTACCACGCCTTTCAGATCTGCGACCGGTTCGTGGTCATGAGCCACGGCCGCAAGGTCGTGGACGTCTCCAAGGCCGACGCGACGATCGACGACTTGACGCGCTACGTCGTGCTGACGTGACGCGTCGAAACCGAGCCTTCAGGAAGGAGTCCCTTGATCATCGACAGCCATCAGCACTTCTGGGCCGCCGGCCGCGGAGACTATCATTGGATGGACCCGCAAAAGGTTCCGATCCTTTGCCACGACTACCTCCCGGCCGATCTTGCGCCCCTGCTGCGGCGCGCCGGCGTTGACGGAACGATTCTCGTCCAGGCCGCCCAAACTGCGACCGAAACCGATTTCCTGCTCGAGCTCGCCGAATCCACCGAATTCGTCGCCGGCGTCGTCGGCTGGCTCGACATGGAAGCGGAGGATTTCGAACCGCAGCTCGCCGCTCGCCGGAAACATCCGAAATTCCGGGGAGTCCGGCCCATGCTGCAGGACCTCGACGACGACGCGTGGATTCTGCGGCCGACCGTCCTGCGCAACCTCGCCGTTCTCGCCGAGCAGCGCTTCCCGTTCGAGTTTCTCACCTACCCTCGTCATCTGCCGCACGTCCTGACGGCGCTCGAGAAAACGCCGGGATTGCATGCGGTCGTCGACCACCTCTCGAAGCCGCCGATCGCGGCCGGAACGATGGAGCCGTGGCGCGAGCTCATGGCGCGGGTCGCCGAGCATGAGAATGTAAGCTGCAAGCTTTCAGGCATGATCACCGAGGCCGATCACGACGCCTGGACGCCCGCGCATCTCGAGCCCTATATCGATCACGCCTTTGCCTGCTTCGGCGCCGATCGGCTGATGTTCGGCAGCGACTGGCCCGTCTGCCTGCTGGCCGGCGGCTATGGCGAGGTCGTCAACGCCGTCCGCACCGTTCTCGGCCCGCGCCTCGACGTCGACGAGACAAACAGGATATTCGGGGACAACGCCGCTCGCTTCTACGCGCTGGGAGAACGGGCATGACCGTCGGCGTCGGCGTCATCGGCGCCGGTATCGTCAGCGAGCTCTACGCCCAGGCGATCGAACGCGGCGCGCCGGCGCGCTTCGTCGGCGTCTACGATCCGGACCGCGCCAGATCGGAGGCGCTGGCGCGAAGACTGGGAGGACGGCCCTTCGACAGCCGCGACGCGTTGCTCGCCGATCGCGAAGTGGAGGCCTGCCTCATCCTGAGCCCGAACCATGCTCACGTCGACGACGCCCTGACCTGCCTCGGCGTTCACAAACACGTTCTGGTCGAAAAGCCGATCGCGGAAACCCACGAAGCGGTCGAGGCGCTGGCTCAAGCGGCCCGCCGGAGCGCACGCGTGTGCATGCCGGCGCACAACTATATCTACAATCCCTCCCTGCAGCGGGCGCGACGGTTGCTGGAGGAAAAGCGCTTCGGCACCGTGGCCAGCTACTGGATCCTCTACAATATTTTCCACGCCGAGGAGGTGGCGAAGCATTACGGCGGCGTGTTGCGTGAGGTGGCGGTGCACCACGCCTATTCGCTTCTCTATCTCGCCGGCCGTCCGCTCAACGTCTCGGCGCGGACGAGCCGAGTGCACTACGAAACGCTGGAGGCGGAAGACCAGGTCGCGCTCTGCTGCGAAATGCCGGGCGGGGCGCTGGCGAATCTGTGGGTCAGCTTCGCCGCTTCCGACCCGACGTCGGATCCCTGGACCGTCGTTTACAAGATCCTGGGTGAGAAAGGCGGCGTCAGCTTCACCTGGAACGACGCGATCTTCGCCGACGCCGGCGGGCCGGCCTGGGGCGTCGTCAACTATGTCGACAGCTTCCATGATCAGCTGACGCATTTCCTCGATTCCGTCATACCCGGACGGGCGGCGCCGCTCTCGACCCTGCAAGACGCCGCCGACGCGCTGGCGATCGTCGCCGCGGCCGAGTCGTCGGTCGAGAACCACGGCGCCGCCGTTCCGATCGATTATCGCGCGCTCCGCTGATCGTCGGCCGTCCTCCTGCTTTCGGTTATTCGCCGGCGAACCGCATGCGGAACTCGGACAGCCGCTGCCTCCAGGCGGCCGTCTCGAGCACTGGCCGGTTGACGACGCTGCGCGGCTCGCGGCCGTGTTGGACGTCCAGGACGGCGCGAACGTCGGCGGCGCCGATGCCGGCGAAACACTGGTCGGTCCAACAAAGCGCGTGCGGGCCGAGGATCACGTTGTCGAGCCGGAGAATCGGATCGTCCACGTCGGGCGGCTCCTTCTCGAGCACATCGAGCCCGGCGCCGGCGATCCGGCGCTCCTGCAAGACCTTGGTCAACGCCTTTTGGTCGACCACGGGTCCCCTGGAAGTGTTGATCAAATAGGCCGTCGGCTTCATCAAGGCGAGGCGCTCGGCGTTGACGAGGCGATGCGTTTCCGGGCTTAACGGACAGCTCACGCTGACGATGTCCGCGCGGCGAAATACGTCTTCGAGGCCGACGAGCTCCACTCCGAGCTCGGCGGCGAGTTTCGGGTCCCCATAGGGGTCGTGCGCGATCAACTTCATGTCGAAGGGCCTGATCAGCCGGAAAAGCTCAGCCCCGATGTTGCCGAGGCCGACCGAGCCGAGCGTGCGCCCAACCAAACCGACTCCCATGTGTTCGCCCCGTCTTGCAAAGCCGGCCGCGGCCTCCCGCGTCAGCCGGTCCTTGACCATGAGCTTGCCGGTCAGCGCCAGAATGAATGCGACGATCGAAACCGCGACCGGCCTGCGCACGCCGTCCGGCGTGATGGCGACCGCGATCCCCGCCTGCGTGCAAGCCTCGACGTCGACCGTATCGTAGCCGACGCCGAAGCGCGCGACGACCGCAAGCCGGCCGTTCGGGTGGATGCTGTCCTTCGTGAAGCGATGCGCAAGAAGGATCAGCGCGTCGAAATCCGCAAGCTGGTCGGCCTCCACCGGATTGCGCGGCTCGAGATAAGCGAACTCGACATTGGGCGTGCGGCGCAACGGCTCGAGGTCGAAGTCGGGATAGACGGGAGACCCGTCGAGCTTGCGGAAATCGCCGGACAGGGCGACGCGAAACGGCGCGCTCATCGCTTGCTCCCCGCTTTCTTCGACTTTTCGACCGCGGCGCAGCCTTCGCGCAAGTCGCCGATCGCGGCCTTGAGCGCGTCGTGCAGCACCCAGACGTCGCCGGAGTAGCAAATGAAATCGAAGCCCTGACCATGAAGGTCGACCCCCTGCTGCACCGTCGGGACCAGTCGCCCAAGAGATTTTCCATGCTTGCGGGTGGCCTCGCAGACGTGGGCGATCGCATCGGTGAACGTCTTCGAGCCGAACTCTCCCGGCACGCCGAGCGAAACCGAAAGATCGAAATGGCCGACCCAGAGACAATCGACGCCCGGCAGCGCGGCGATGGCCTCGGCGTTGTCCACGCCCTCGGAGGTCTCGATCTGGCAGAAAAACGTGCTGCGGCGGTTCGCGGCGACGAACTTGTCGACGACGGGGCCCGGCCGATAGCGATCGTGCGAGACTTGCAGGGCGACGCCGCGGCCTCCATCGGGCGTATATTTCATCGATTTGATGATGTGGCGGGCTTCATCCACGTTGCCGACCATCGGCAACATCAGACCCTCTGCGCCCATGTCCATCGCGCGGGCGATGTGATGGTATTCCTTCGACGGGGTTCGCACGATCACCGGCAGATCGGCCGCCTCGAAATAGCGGATCGCGCTCTTCACCGTCTCGAAGCCGAATCCGGAATGCTCGAGATCGAACAGCACGAAGTCGCATCCCGCAGACTTGAGAATGTGGCCGATCCCGGGCGTCGCGAACTCCACGATGAAATGCCCGAACTTTGGAGTCTTGACTCCAGCCAGTTCCTTGAGCCCCTGCGCCGCCATACTTTCCTCCTTCATGTCCGTGATTTCAGGACGATTGCCCGTCCTCGGCTTCGACGCGCACGACTGCGTAGGCGTCGAGTTTCAGCTCCGCCTCCTCGAGCGGACGCCTCAGCGCGTCCAGCGCGTCCACCGAAGCGACAGCCTGTTCGAACGCCGACCCGTCAAGGACGCTCGCTTGCAGTCGGGCGCGCCCAAGCCCTCTCATGTCGATCGTCAGCGGTTCGGCAGTGAGATTGGCGAGCCAAAGCACGACGCGCGCGCCCACTCGCCATGCGAGTGCGGCCGTCCTGCGCGGCTCGGACGAGTGAGCCTCGACCAGACGGCGGCCGCCGCCCAGAGCGAGTCCGGCCACGACATGGAAAGCCGGATAAATCGCGGGCCCATTGAGAGAGTCGAAATAGGGCGAAGCCGCGCCGACCCGTCGATGGATGAAGCCCAGCGGGCCGGTAGTCGCGCCCAGCGCCAGGGCTTCCAGTCCGCCTGGGGCGCAAGCGGCGACGTATCCGAGTGTCCAGGCCGCGTTGAAGAGCGCCCGCTGCCGCGGGTCGCAGTCGGTGAGACACGCGCGTTCATTGTGCGAATTGTCGACGAGGCCCTTGCCGTAGGGATTGCTGCGGGCGGCGATGGCGCTCGGTCCGATCCGATAGGGCGTTTCGCCGATCATCGCGCGGGTCGAGGCGATGATGGCCGGAATCGTCTCCAGCGTTTCCATCACCGAGTGGTCGTCGGCGGCATGGACGATCGAACAGGTCGTGTGGGTCACGTAATCGACGAGCTCGGGCTTCGGTCTTTTCCGGTTGAGCTCGGTAAAGGTAGAGAGCATGCCGCCGCCGAGGCGGACGCCGGGAAACGCTGCGCGCGCCGCCTTGGCTATCTCCTCGACGGCAGGCTTCTCCGGCCGCGTCGCGCCTGGCTGCCAGGACTTCACGTCGGCGGCGCTCGACACGACCACCGAATCCAGGTTCAGGCCCGCTTTCCGTGCGGCCGCGGCGACGGGCGCAAGCGCGATGGCCGCGTCCTGTTCGTCGGGGATGACGATTTCGAGGACGACCGGCGCCGAGACGGCTTCGGACGCCTTCCGGTATGCGTCGAGCCTGGCGAGTCCGAGGCCGTCGCGGAGATCGACGCTGCAGACAAGGAAACGGGGATGCATCGACCGCAGGGATTCAATCGCGGTTAGCGTCGTCTCCGTCTCTTCGGCCGGCAGCGCCACGCCGAGGTCCGGCATGCGGATTGAGAGGTCCGCCCCGAGACTGATTGTCGCCTCGCTTCGGGCTTCCTTGCTGTCGGCGTCGACGTGTCCGGAAAAAGACAGACGGACGGACTGCTCGTGCCGGCTGCCCTTGGCGAGCGTGTATCCCCACGGCAGGGCCAGGGGCCTGACGTAAGTCTTGTATGACGCATCGGTCCAGTTGCGCTGATCCTCCATTTCGAACGCATCGCCGTCCATTCGGCAGGTCGCCCACAATCCCGGAGCCGCCTCGTGCGCGAGGGCTCGGATATTGAAAACCGGCTGGGAGGGGCTGATGGCTTTCGGGAAGCGAGTCTCTTCCTCGCTCCCGTCGACGTGGGTCACTTTGAGCTTCTCTCCCGCGAGACCAGCCGGATGCAACACCACAAAGCCTGCCCGGTTGGTCACGAAGTCGGTCTCGGGCGTGGCCGCGGCGGTGAAGACGAGCGACCCATCGCTCGAGCCGGTGATGCGCGTTTCGAAGGCGAGTCTCTGTCGCGCGTCCGAGCAAACCGCGCGATAGGAGACGGCGAAACTCCCGGCTGTCTCCTGAATGTCGAGGCTTTCGACATGCGGCGCGTAGGTTCCCCAGTTCTCGTCACGCACCAGAAACGCGATTCCGCGCAGGACTTCGACGCCTCCGAATCGGACGTAGCGCAGTTGGCCGTTCTCGAGCTCCACAGCGAGACCGCCGCAACAGAGTCGGCGGCTGGGAGGATCGGTCGCCTCCGTGCCGCAAAGCTTCACCGCGCGCGACGGCGCCGCAAGCGTCTTGTCGACTGTCACAGCTGCGAACCTCGAAGAGCCTTCCCGGTGGCGGGGTCGAACAGCACGGCCCGTTTCAGGTTGATGTCGACCTCGATGGACTCGCCGACGCGGTTGGCGTCATGCGCCCGGAGCTCGGCGATCGCCTGTTGTCCGCCGAGCTTCAAGGTTGCGTAGGTGCGCGAGCCGGTCGGCTGGACGAGCTCGATCGTCGAAGCGACGCGAACATGGCCATCTGCAAGGGAGGCGCCTGTCGAACGATGCACGTGCTCCGGACGAAAGCCGAGAATGACTTCCGCGCCGTTCGTCGCGTCGGGGATGCGCTCCTTCGGGATGGCCAGCTCTGGCCCCCCGTCGCCGAGCCTCACCGCCGCGCCGTCCGCCCCCCTCCTGAGCCCGCCGCGGACAAAGTTCATCCGCGGCGACCCGAGGAACCCTGCGACGAACAATGACGCCGGCTGCTCGAACAGGTCGAGCGGCGCGCCTTCCTGCTCGATGACGCCGTCGCGGAGCAGAACGATTCGGTCGGCGAGCGTCATGGCTTCAACCTGATCGTGCGTGACGTAGATCATCGTGGTCGAGATCTCCTGGTGCAGCCGCTTGATCTCGCTTCGCATCTCGTCGCGCAGCTGGGCGTCGAGATTCGACAGCGGCTCGTCGAACAGAAAGACGCTGGGGTTTCGGACGATGGCGCGCCCGATTGCGACGCGCTGGCGTTGTCCGCCGGAAAGTTGTCGCGGATAGCGATCGAGCAGCCGCGCCACCCCAAGCATGGCCGTCGCTCGCTTCACGCGCTCCTCGATCTCGCGCTTGGCCATCTTCCTCGCGCGCAAGCTCAGCGAAATGTTGCCATAGACAGTCATGTGCGGGTAGAGCGCATAGTCCTGGAACACCATCGCGACGTCCCGGTCGCGCGGGCGCACGCCATTGACGATTTCTCCGCCGATCGAGATGTCGCCCGAGTCCGCCTCCTCGAGACCGGCGATCGTGCGCAAAAGCGTGCTCTTGCCGCAGCCGGAAGGCCCGACGAGCACGGTGAACTCGCCGTCCGGAATGTCGAGATCGACGCCCCGCACAGCCTGGACGGCGCCGTAGCTCTTATGCAGCGCGTCTATTCGGACGCTCGCCATGCCCTATCCTCGCAATGCGCCAAGCGTCAGTCCCCGAACAAGGTGTCGCTGCACCAGCATCCCCAATACGATCGACGGCGCAAGAGACACCGTCGCGAGCGCACAGGCTTCGCCGTATTGCGCGCCCTGGAATCCGAGGAAGGCGCGAAAGATCGTCGGGAGCGTGAACGCATAGCGGCTGGTCAGGATCAAAGCGAAGAAGAATTCCGTCCAGACGGCAATGAAGACGAAGACGGCCGCGGCGGCGACGCCTGGCGCCGCAAGCGGCGTCGCCACCATCCAGAACGTCTGCCAGCGGCTGAGGCCGTCGACCAGCGCCGCCTCCTCCAGGGATTTCGGCAGCTGCCGGAAATACGCGTACATCATCCACACCGACAGAGGCAGCGTCATGAACGCGTAGGCGAGGATCAGACCGATGCGCGTATCGTAGAGCCCCCAGGCCCGAAACAGGAGGAAAATTGGCAGGATGACGGCGACGGGCGGCAAGAAGCGCTGGGAGATGACCCAAAGAGCGAGATGGTTGCCTCCCGTGCGGAACCTCGCAAGGCTGTAGGCCATCATCGTGCCCATCACGGTGGAAAGCACAGTCGAAGCCGACGCAATGACGAGGCTGTTGATAAGGCCTTGAAGGCCCCGATAGGAAAACAGCGCCGCGGTGTAGTGCACGGCGGTCGGCTTCGCCGGGAACCAGACCGGCGGCGTCGTCAGATAGTCGTTGGCCGGCTTGATCGAGGTGATGACGACCCAATAGAGCGGCACAAGGATGAACACGATGAAGAAGCCGATCGTGACCGCGCGGGCCAGGTTGCCACGGGCCATCACGGCGTCTCCGCCCTGAGCAGGCGGCGCACGAGCGCGATGATCACGACGGATAGCAGTATGAGGAAGAGCCAGCTCCCCGCGGTCGCCATCGACAAGTGGAATTGCTGGAATCCAATCTGGTAGAGATAGAAGGACGTCGTGTAGGTCGCCGTGCCGGGGCCGCCGCCGGTCAGCATGAAGATGACGTCGAAAAGCTTGACGGCATCCAGGAGGCGGAGCGTGACGGCGAGCAGCATCACCGGCGCCAACGGCGGCAGCGTCACAAATCGAAAGGTCTGGAGAGCGCCGACGCCGTCAAGCTCCGCCGCCTCGTAGAGATGCGGGGGAATGGCCGCGAGCCCGGCGAGCAGGATGACGAACATGAACGGGGTCCATTGCCAGACATCGGCAAGGACGATCGAGAAATAGACCCACGGCGTTTCGCCGATCCAGCTGATCGCCACCGAACGATGGAGCAGCTGGCTCAGGAGGTAGTCAGCGGGCCCGAACGGCCGCTGCAGAAACAGCGCCCAGGACTGGCCGACGATCACCGGGCTGATGAACAGTGGGATGATGAGGATCGACATGACGACGCCTCGCCACCGAAAGGTCTTCACCATCGCCAGGGCGAGAGCCAGTCCTAGGACGAACTCGATCGCGACCACTGTGAATGAGAGCGCGATCGTGACGCCGAGCGACGACCAGGCCAACGGATCGGCCAGGACCTGTTGAAAGTTCTGAAGCCCGACGAAGGCGTGGCCGGGAATCTGGAAATCGTAATTGACGAAGGCGACCCACAGCGAAAACAAAAGCGGGTAGATCGAGAACACGAGGATCAGCAGCGTCGCGGGGGCGACCATCAGCCACTTGAAATGGAGATCGGCCCAGGCCGAAAGTCCGCCTCGCCTGGCGGCGGAGGTCGAGCCAAACGGGGTGGCGGTGACAGCCCGACCCATAGCAATTCCAGCCTGTGCAAGGCGCGCATCCGCCCCTCGCGCTCTTGAAGCGAAAGTCCATTCGCGCGGGGCGCCCCATGCGAATGGACGGGTTTCCGGGATCCTCAGGCGATATGCACCGCCTGGCCGATCTTCTCGATCGTATGGTCAGCGTAGCTGCCCGGAATCTTGAGGAACTCCTCATAGGCAGCCTTCTGGGCGGGGACTCCGAGCCGCTGCGTTGTCGCGTCCCATTCCGCGGCGGCCTTCGCCAGCGCGCTCTTCGGGGCTTCCCCGCCCCAGACCGCCGAACACATGCGGTCGATCGACAGCGCGTAGTCCTGCCAACCGGGCATGATCATGTCGACGACGCCCGAGTTGGCGCATTCGCACAAGTTGATGAGATAGTCTTTGGCGGACGGCCACAGCGCCCGATATTCTTGCGACTTGTAGGTCGAAAGGCGATAGGGGTCGCGCAGCGTGTAAGGCAACATCGTGCGCACGAGTGAGAGCGGCGGCGCCGAAACCCACTGCATAAAGAGGTAGGCCGCCTCCTCGTTGTTCGATCCGGCGGCGAGCGCCTTGACATAGCCGGACGCCATCTCGCCGTTGCCGCCGGGAACGACCGCATAGCCGACCTTGTCGGCGATGGTCGACGCGGGGATGAAATTGATTGCCTTGTCGCGTTGGGCGTAGTTCGAGGACATGCGGCCGGTCGGCGGCCAGGAGAAGATCATCGCAACCTTGCCCTGCAACCAGGCCGCCCACTGCGCGACGGCATCGAGGTCGTTGTTGCCCGGGATCGACGCCTTGTTCTGCGCCAGCATCTGGGCGAGCGTCGTCTCTCCCGCGGGTCCCGCCAGTTGCGGCTTCATGTCGGCGTCGAAGAATTTGCCGCCATTGGCGCGGAATTGCTGCAGGAAGCTGAACTGATTGCCGGGGCTGCCGAACTTGCGGAAATGCGCCGCGCCAAAGACGTTCGGCGCCATCTGGTCGGTGATGAACTGGGCGACCTGCGAATATTCGTCCCACGTCTTCGGCACGCCGAAGGGCTTGCCGAATTTCGCCTGATAGGCGTCTTTCAGCTTGGGGTCGGCAAACACGTCCGTGCGATAGTAGAGGGCGAACTGATCGCCGTCGTCGAACACGCCCCAGCGCTTGCCCTTGTACAAGGTGATCGACTTATAGAGGGGGTGATAGTCGTCGAGGTCGGCCTGGTTCATGTATTTCGCGACATAGTCGTCGATCGGCAGAATGACCCCGCCGTTGGCGAGCGCTGGGATCCACGCCGGCTCGATGTCGAGCACGTCATAGGCGCCAGAATTGGCGATGTGCTCGGCGATCGGCTTGGAATACTGGTCCGGATGGGGCAGTTCGACGACGTTGAAATTGATGCCGGTCAGGGCGAGCCAAAGGGGACCTGAGAAATTCTTCGGCTCCAGCGCCTGCAGACCCGCTTCGTAGCTGTGACTGAGCGTGATACCCTTGTCCTTGTACTTCTGCGCCGCCTGGACCGCCCGATAGGCAGAGCCCTCGGTCGGCCCTTCGCTCGACGCTTTCACCGCGGCGGCCTGAGCCTGCCCGAGGGGCGTGCTTTTGTCGGCGAGCTCGACCTTCGAAACGTCGACGGCGGCGGCCCACGCCCTCGAGCCGGACGCCGTGTAGCCGAGTCCCGGAAGCACGGCGGCGCCGCCCATCAGCATGAGCCGGGTCAGGAAGTCGCGCCGCGAGGTGTCCCCGCGGAGCCAGGCGTCGACCTCCTCCGAAAGTCCGGCTTTGAACTCGCGCCGTTCGCGATCATCCATCATTGGTCTCCTCCCATATCGCGTCGCCGGCGACGTTGCTGGCCGGCCGCGCCGATTGCCTAAGTCACATTGATCTTTCCCAAATGCGGCTTCTTTCCGCGTCGGGAAGGGGTTCGAAGGTCATTCGCCGGGTCGAACGTTTTGCGCCCTCTCGTCGCTGAAGGCGAGCCGGCGGACGGAGCGTTGCTCAATCTCGTTCTCGATAGCGGCTGCAAAGCTTTGGTAGTGGGCCGAAGCAAGGTGCTCGTCGAAGGCGGCCTCGTCGTCGTAGATTTCGTAGAGGACGAAGCGCCGCGGCTCGCTCGGATCGAAGAGCACGTCGAAGCGCTTGCAACCCTTTTCGCGCTCGAGCGAAGTCTCCGCGTTAACCGAGATCAGATCACGAAAGCGCTCGATGAAAGAGGGCTTCACGAGGAATTCAACGAGCACGACAAGCGGCCTCATAACTCCTCCCTTAAGCGCAAGTCGGACGCCAAGCCGCGCCGTTGGAGAGCGGATGCTATCCGACACCCGGGCACTGTCAACTGACCGCCGAGCGCAAGCCGCCCGAAGAGTTGGCCGTCTCGAACGCGCCTCACGCATAACGTGGCGCTCCGGCGGCGACCTGCGCGGAGGGCCGAGCGCCCCGCGCCCGATCGAAGCAAGAGCATTGTTTCCGAGCGCTTCATGTCGCTGCTGGCGGAGCGGGTCGCTCCGGAGTCCCCAGGAGGGACCCCGCACTCCCCGAAGAGGAGCATGCCCTTCATCCGTTGGACCGTTGTGCTAGGCTGGCGATTGGGCCGCTTCGGAGCAGACGATGGCGCATTATTCCCGCGAGCGCGAATCCGCCTCGATCATGGCGCTCGCGCCGGTGATACCGGTGCTCACCGTCTCGAGCGTCGAGGACGGCCTCGCCCAGGCGAGGGCGTTGGCGGCAGGGGGCCTCTTTGCGATCGAGGTGACGCTGCGCACGAAAAGCGCGCTCGCGGCCATCAAGGCGATCGCCCGGGAGGTTCCCGAGGCCGTCGTCGGCGCCGGCACGATTGTTGCGGCCGAGCAGATCGGCGAAGCGGTCGCCACCGGGGCGCGCTTCCTGGTCAGCCCCGGCGCGAGCCCGGCGCTGGCGCGGGCCGCGGCGGATTCTCCCGTGCCGTTCTTGCCGGGCTGCGCGACCGCCTCCGAGGCGATGGCCCTGCGCGATCTGGGGTTTCGCGCGCTCAAACTGTTTCCGGCCGAAGCGGTCGGCGGGGCGAAGCTCGTCGCTTCGCTCGCCGCGCCGTTGCCCGACCTGCGTTTCTGCCCGACGGGCGGCATCGATCTCGGCAAGGCGCCGGACTATCTCAGGCTTCCCAACGTCGCGTGCGTCGGCGGCTCCTGGATGCTGCCGAAGGACGCCCTCGCGCGCGGTGACTACGCCGTCGTCGAGATGCTGGCGCGCGAAGCCGCCGGTTTGAAAAGACCATCAAGACCGAATTGAGCGCGCCCCGCCAGGTCTGCGCATCAGGCACGAGATATCCCTGCATTCCGCCGAACAGGGAATTTTCTTTCCCTGAGGGGTCGAATTCCTTCCCTGTTCGGGCGAGTAGGGAATATTGGCGGAGCCGCCTGGAAACGTAGGGCTTTTTCGGACGGTTTGTCCGAAAATCGGCCGATATTCGAAAGTTTCCCTGATTTTTTCCCTACCCAGGGAAAATCGGCCGCGATCGAGCCCTGCCGCGCGCCAGGGTCCTTAGGCCGCCTCGGCTCCCGCCTCGGCCCGCTTCTTCACGACTTTTCGCTTAAGGTCGGCGGCTCTGTCGGAGAGCTCCGCCTCGCGCGCCTTGATCAGGAAATTGTCGAGGCCGCCGCGGTGCTCGACCGAGCGCAGCGCCGCGGCGCTGACTCGCAGCCGCACCGACCGCTCGAGGGCCTCGGAGATGAGCGTGACCTGAACGAGATTGGGCAAGAAGCGCGTCCGCGTCTTGCGGTTGGAGTGGCTGACCAGGTTGCCGAATTGAACGGCCTTGCCCGTCAGCTCGCAGCGGCGTGACATCGCGCTTGATCCTTCGCGAGAAATCATTGGAGAGTGGGACAAACGCGAAAGCGGGCCGCCTCCGTCAGGGAGCCGTCCCGCCGGTCGGTCCGGCCCTGGCTTCATGGGTCGCGGGTCTATAGGGGAACGGGTTTTTCGCGTCAAGTTGTGCATGATCCGGACTTCTGGCAAGCCGCGGCCGCAGTCTGAATGGAGACGACGTTGAGCGACCTCTCCCATCCCGACGACCCCTTGGGCGCGACGAAGCGTCTCGCGGAGCTGCGCGAGGCGATCGCACGGCGCGCGGTCGACTGCGGGCGGGAGCCTCGTTCGGTCAAGCTCGTCGCCGTCTCGAAAACCTTCTCCGCCGACCAGATCTGGCCGACCATCGCATTCGGCCGGCAGACGCGGTTCGGCGAGAACCGGGTGCAGGAGGCGATCCCGAAGTGGCGGGAGCTGCGCGCCCGCGCCGCCTCGATCGGCCAGGCGATCGAGCTCCATCTGATCGGGCCGCTGCAGAGCAACAAGGCGCGCGAGGCGGTCGAGGCTTTCGACGTGATCGAGACGGTCGACCGGGAGAGGATCGCCGCCGCCCTGGCCCGCGAGATCCAGAGGCTCGGCAGGCGCCCGCGGCTGTTCGTCGAGGTCAACACCGGCGCCGAGCCCCAAAAAGCGGGCGTCCCGCCTGAAGCCGCCGACGCCTTCCTCACGCTCTGCCGCGACAAATACGGTCTGACGATCGATGGGCTGATGGCGATACCGCCGGCCGGCGAGCAGGTCTCTCCCCATTTCGCGCTTCTTTCCGTCATCGCCGCCCGCAACGGCCTTGGCGAATTGTCAATGGGAATGAGCGCCGATTGGCCCCTCGCGGTGCAGCTCGGCGCGACCTATGTCCGCATCGGCAGCGCGATCTTCGGCGCGCGCGACCATCAATGAGCGAGTGCGCCGCGCTCTCGACACAATGCAAAAGTTGAAGGCGATTCATGGCGGTTTTGGTGTTCGCGCTCGGGGTTGTCCTGTTCGTTGCGGGTCTTGGCGGATTCTATCTGAGCCTCGATCTCCTGCCGACCGGGGTCGGAATCCTCTACGCGCTCGGCGGGGCGATCGGCGTCTCGATGGCGGTCCTGGCTTTCGCCGTAGGCGTCCTGGTCCGGCGGATCGACGCTTTGACGGAGCTGGCGCGGCAGCGCCCCGGCCTCGTCGGAGCCTCGCAGGTCGATGCATGGGCGCCCGTTCCGCTCCCTGAGGCGCGTCCTTCGGCCGAGGGACGCGACAGAACGGAAGCCGACAAAGCGCAGGAGCCTCAGGCGGAAGAGGCCGGCGAGCCGACGACGGAGGCGGACGAGGAGCGGGTCGACGAAAATCGCGCCGAACATTCGCTGGCGCTCAACGAAGTCGAGCATGCAATCGAAACGCCGGAAGCCCCGCCCAGCCTCATCGGCCATTATTCCTCGGGCGGCGCCAACTACATGATCTTCGCCGACGGCTCGATCGAAGCCGAAACGCCGGACGGCACGTTCAAGTTCGCCTCGATGGGCGACTTCAAGCAATACCTGGCCGATCGAGGGAACGGCAAGCGCTAGCTCAGCCAGCCTCTCGCGGGGTCTCTCCGTCGGCGGCGCGGACGCGCCGGAGACAAAGAGGAGCGATATTGGCGAGCGCCCCTCCTCCGTCCCCGCTGGCCTTGCTTACTTGAGAGAGTTGCCGACTTCGGTGAAAACTGTGCTCACCTTCGTCCCGACCGTCGTGACGGCGGTGATGATGGCGACCGCGATGAGACTCGCGATCAACGCATATTCGATCGCCGTCGCGCCGCTTTCGTTGCGGATGAATTTCAAGACTTGTTGCATGCTGCGCTCCTGAAGATGCGGCGATCGCCCTCGTTTTGACCGCCATTGCGTGATGCCGGCAAAAGATGCGCGGCGCGTTCCAAATATTCACATAATCAATAAAGATCTCTTCCGCCCGATTTGGTCATCAGGAATTCTGGAGACCTTGATTTAGGAAGAATGAAACTGGCTCAGCTGTGACGTAACGGAATTGGCGGTCATCGAATCATATGATTGCATTGACTCGCGGGAGATCACTGCTTTGGGGGCGATGTCAGTTCAGCGCATTGCCGATCTGGACGTACACCGTGCTCAACTGCGTCCCCATGAGCTGCACGCCGGCGACGATTGCCATTGCGATCATGCTGGCCAAAAGCGCATATTCGATCGCTGTAGCGCCGTCTTCGCCGCGAACAAAGCTACGAACCAATTGCATTTGATTCACCTGGGTTGCAGGATGTCGGGCGTTGTCCAGGGAAAAAATAAGCACTCGGAAATTAATCAAGTGCTGCAAAAACCCAAACGAATCATGAAAGCGTCCGTGAAGCTGCAGTGAATGCGCAAATTTGACTGAAAAAGCATGAATTAGATTTTGTTACGTAAAGTAAAGCGGGTATCGTTTAGCAGCATTTTTAGCCTGGCGTTAGCCCGTTGAGCGTACGGACGATGAGGCGGCGCGCGTCCGGGCGCGGTTGTCTGCACGGCTCCAGCGCCCCTTTCGCTGTTGGACTGTCGAACCTGGCGACTTCCGCCAATCGGGGACATCGCCTTGCGGCCTCGACGCGGGAGCTGATCGATGTCGCTGTCAACGCCGCAGGGCGGTCAGGCCCGGAAGCATCGCATCGATGAGCGCTTTACCGCGCTGAGAGGCTGTGCAGCCCTGATCGTTATGATGGCGCACTGCCAGTACGTCGGCTTTCTGCCGGCCCTGCCCGTCTTCAAATATTCCGGACAGCTCGGCGTGATGCTGTTCTTCTTCCTGTCCGCGTTCCTTTTGTCGCACTCGCTGACCAGCGCGCTGGAGCGCGGCGCCGGAAGATCGCAGGCGATCGGGGAATACGCGATCAACAGGGTCTTTCGCATCTTCCCCTTGCTGATCGTCGTCGTCACGCTCTGCTGGTGGCAGGGTCTGGCGTTCTTTCCCGCCACGGCGTCGTATATCGAGGTCGTTCAGTCCTGCGTGACGCTCGGCAAGGCGCCGAGCGTGCTGTGGACAATTCCCGTCGAACTGACGTTCTACCTCTATCTCCCGGCCCTCCTGTCGATCGCGCTCAGAGCCACCCGGTCTCCTCTTGGCGCGACGGCGGCGGCCCTCGGCTTTCTCACCTGGTGCTTCGCGATCGCCGCCTCCCGGCGCCTCGGCGGTCCCGCTGCGCCGTGGATGACGCTCGGCTTCCATCACTACGCCAATTCCTTCGTGGGCGGCGTCCTCCTCTATGCGCTCATGCACAATGGCCGCCTCGCCTTTCCCAAGGCGGGAGCCGCGGTCGCCTATGCGGCGCCGGCTCTCTTCGTGATCGCCGTCCCGTTCGTTCGCCACGCGATCTTCGGGCGCGATTGGCATATGAGCGAGTTCGCCGACACCTTGGTCTGGCAGGCCTACTACGACGAAATCTTTCCCTTCGCGCCCCTCGTCGTCGCCGGGATCGTTTATGGGATCCTGCACCCTGGCGATACGTGGCTGTCGCGGATCATGCGCGCGAGGGTCTTGCGCCGCTCCGGCGAGCTCAGCTTCGGCGTCTATCTCGTTCACATGCCGATGATCGATCTGTTCGGTCAAAGATTGGGATACGGGCAGCCGGCGCTGGCCGCCGCGGTCGCCGCGACATTCGCCCTCGCCGCCGTCCTGTGGCGCGTCGTCGAGAGGCCGGGGATCGGGTTCGGCCGCCGGATCGGGCGGGCGCTGCATTTCCGCAATGCGCCGTCCCGCCCTATCCAGCGATTGGCCGCGGCCGACGCCGCTGAAGATGCGCGGCGTCCTGCGCTTCGAGCTTGACCGCGCTTCGAGGCGGGGCGGAACGTGGGCGGCGCCAAAAACGCCGCGGGGACTCCTTTGCGCATTATGGCGCGCGCTGTCGTCGAATGAGCGGTTAGGCAGAATCGTTCCCCGAGTCCGCGCCCGGGGCCGCGCCTTCGTACAGGTCCCAGATCGCGCGGGCGACGATCAGATCGAGATGCCCTCCGCCGCCGTTCTTGAACACGGTGATCTCTTCGTTCGATCGCCTGCCGGGAATCCGTCCGGAGCAGAGACCGAACAGATCGCCCTCGACGGCTTCGGGCGCGATCACCCCCTTTGCGATCGGCGCCGTGTAATCGCCGCAGACGGTCAGCGTGAAGCGCAGGGTGTCGGCGAAAAGCCGCCCGCGCCGCACGACGTCGTCGTCGCTCTCGCGCATCGGAGGCGTGAAGCCGCCGACGAGGTCGACATGGGCGCCGGCCTTAAGCCATTGGCCGCGCAGCACCGGATCGACCGAGGCGGTCAGGCAGCTCACGACCTCCGCCTCGCGCACTGCCGCCTCGGGATCGGCGAGCGCCTCGGCGTCGATCTCCTCCTCCCTCAATTGCGCAGCAAGCCGTTCGCCGGTTCCGCCCGTCCGGTTCCAGATCAGGACGCGCTCAATGGAAGGACGGACCGCGCGGAGAAACCGGACATGCGTCTTGGCCTGGCCTCCGGCGCCGAGCACGGCGAGCGTCGCGGCGTCGTCCCTCGCGAGCAGATCCGCGCCCAGCGCCGAATCCGCCGCCGTCTTCATGCGGGTGAAACTCTCGCCGTGGATCGCGGCGAGCGGCCCCCCGCAGGCGGCGTCGAACAGCGTGACGACCGACTGGATATTGGGGCCCGATCCCGAAGCCGTGTTGCCGGGAAAGACGGTCGCCGTCTTGACGGCGAGGCCACGGGAGGGATGCCAGGCGAGCCAGGTCAGGGCGGAGTTCGCCGTTCCGGGCGCTTCGACCGACAAACGCTCGACCTCGCCCATTCCGTCTTCGCAATGCGCCGAGCGCAGCGCCTCGATGAGCCTCAGCGGCTCGAGGCAGCCGGCGACGACGTCCGCGTCGATCAGGCGCATCTGGGTTCTCGCAGCGCCCTCATCCTGAGGAGCGCCGAAGGCGGGTCTCGAAAGACGAGGGCGCTCCACGGTGGATCAGCGAGCATCCTTCGAGGCCCTTTGCCTGCAGCAAAGGGCGCCTCAGGATGAGAGTGGCGGAAGGGGCGCTGCAACCAGGGCTCCTGCTTCAGGGTGATTCAGATGTCCTTCATCAGGCGGATCGCGTCGTACACCGCGGCGTGGATGTTGCGGCTCGCGACGGCGTCGCCGATGCGGAAGAGACGATAGCGTCCGTGCGGATTACGCGCGATCTCCTGCGGCCGGTTGGCGAGCAGCGCCCTGTAGTCGATTTCGCCGAGATTGATCGAGCCGGGCTTCAGCGCGAAGTAGAGCTCGTCGACCGGCGTCGCGCCGTGGTCGACGACGATCTG
>DASRSL010000035.1:0-3547 GCA_035656495.1 Roseiarcus sp. | reverse complement strand
ATCGCGCACTCGGATGCGGACGGCCGTCGGAAGCATCGTCGAGTCCCGCCAGACATCTTGCCAAACTCGATCGGCCCCGGCGAAAGCGAACGACACTCGAAATGGCGCGCGCACCAACGCCACCGGGTCGGAGAAACGCAGTTGCGACGCCGCCGACAAGTTCGGAGCGAGCGGAGTGAATGGCGTTCGACTTCGCACCAGCAAGACCCCGCGATCGTCCGAGGTCTCCTCGAAATGTACGACTTCGAGATGTGGGCGCGCGTCCGGGCCGATGGCGGCGCGAACGAGCGTCACGGAGGCCGCGTCGCCGATGAAGAGCGGAGACTTCGACTGGCTATTGGCGGTGACGAACTCCGCGGCTTCCAGGTCGTCGACGAGGCGCTGGAGACCGACGTCGAGCGACTCCAAACTCTGCACGCGGCCGAATCCGTGGCGCCAGTTGGGTAGCCATTGGCCGGTGACCGCGCTGAGCGATGCGACGATCAGACCCATCAGCGCCACGGAAACCAAGGCCTCGAAGAGCGTGAAACCCGCGACCCCGCGCCGCTCTCTCATCGCGCGCGCGCCCTGACGAGACGAATCATGTCGACGTTCAGCAAGGCGCCGTTCGGGCCTCGCACTGTCAGGACGATCTTTTCCGGGGTCCAGTCCGCAGGCGTGCCGGGAGCGACCAAATTTGTGCGATACGGCGCAGCATCGAGGCGCCAGACATGGCCCGCCATCTCGCCGCTCGACGAGCCGTCTGCGAGTTCGTCGCGGGCAGGAAGGCCGGCGATGATCTGCTGCGCGGTTTCGACCTCCGCGAAATGACGTTCGAGATGGACGCCCGAACGCAGCGTTGCGTTCATCAACGAGCCGATCGCCGCGAGGGTCGACGCCATGACGGCCAGAGCGACGAGCACCTCGACCAGGGTGAACCCCGAGGAATCCCTATTTGACTGCGCTGTCGAGCCGTACAATCTCGACGCCTCCCGTAAGCCAATTGACCCGAATCTGATAACCGGAGTTTCCGCGACGCAGCCCGACGGTCCCGCCGCATGACATCCCGTCGGGAAAAAAATCAATGGTCGCCCCGACTGTCCGGCCGTTACAAGTGCGAGCGAGCAGAGCGTCGAAGGCGACGTCGCGCGGAAATTGAACGCGCCCCGCTCCCGCGCCGGAACGAATCGTACGAGCGCCCGAATCCAGCACGCTTGCGACCACGGCATGGCGTCGAATGGCTGCGTTGCGGTCGGCTGTCAGTATCGTTGCCGCCTGCAGCGCGTAGGCTTCGAGCCGGGGGCCTGAAGTGGCGCGAGGAATCGACGGCAGGACCAATCCTGCAAGTAACGCGATGATCGCCAGGACGCAGACGATTTCGATCAGCGTGAAACCGGCGTCGTCGCGCTTCATGGCGCGGCTACTGAGAGGCGCTCTTGATCTCGGCGGCGGCGCCCGATCCGCCGGGCTGCCCGGTCGAGCCATAGGAGGAGATTTCATAGGGTGCATGATCCGCCGGCGACCGGTAGGCATAAGGCCGGCCCCAAGGATCGGCAGGCACGGTCGCGGTCTTGATGTAAGGACCGTTCCAAGACGAGGCGTTGCCCGGCCTTTGCACAAGGGCCGACAGCCCCTCCGATGAGGTGGGATAGCGGCCATTGTCGAGATAGAACAGGTCGAGCGCCTGGGTGAAGCTCTCGATTTGAATTCGCGCGGTCTTGACTTTCGACTCGCTCAGATAGTTCAGCACGCGAGGGCCCACCAAGGCCATGATCAGGCCTATGATCGTAATGACGACGAGCATTTCAACGAGCGTGAACCCGGATTCTGCGCCCCGGCCACCCGAGCGGCCGAGAAGCGAGCGACGCGTGACGACGATGTTCATAACCTTGATTCCCAATGTTATTGCGCCATCTGATTGACCGACAGAAGCGCGGTCATGACGGAAACGATAAGACCGCCGACTATCAGACTTATGACAATTATCGACGCCGGCCCGACGAACCCGACGAGCCTATCGAGGCTGCGTTGCAGTTTGGCGTCGTAGAAATCGGCGATTCGTCCCGCCAGCATCGGCAACTGGCCGGAGTCCTCGCCCAGACGCAATGTACGCACGGCCATCGCCGGCAGGGCGCGCGTCTGCGCCAGCGCTTCCGAAAGCTTGCCGCCCTGTCGCACCTTGTCGACCAACTGACTCCAAATGGACGCTTCCCCCGGCGCCGCCATCATATCCGCCAGAACGCGCAGGCTCGCAGGCAAGGTCACGCCGCTAGCGAGCAGCAGCCCGAGATTGCGGCAAAAGAGCGCGGTCCTGCGATAGCCCAACACCGGACTGACGAGCGGCAAGCGCTCGAGCGCTTCCTTCGCCGCCGCCCGCACAGCCTCCCGGCGCGACAACAGAAAGCCGATCGACAACAAGCAGACGACACCGCCGGCGACGGCATCCATGTTGTCGCGCAGAAAATCGGAAATTCCGAGGAAGGTCACCAGGACAGGATCCAGCTTCGCGTTGAAATCCTTGAAGACATTGGAGAACTGCGGCAGCACGACCAGAAGGAAAAACAGCAGCACGCCGCCAGCGCCGATTAGCAGGAAAGCGGGATATCGCAAAGTTTCGGACAGGCGCCGGCGCAACGCTTCGGCTCGCTGCCGCTCCGCACAGACAGCCTCGAGAATCGGCGCGAGGTTGCCCGATGCTTCGCCTACGCGCGCGAGCGCGACATAAATGGGTGGAAAGACGCTCGGATGCGCCTCGATCGCGTCGGCGAAGCTTTCGCCCGAAAGAATAGCGGCGGCGACCTTTGCCGTCGTGGCGCGCATTCGGCCGAGATCCGAGTCGGCCGCGAGCAATTCCAACGCGTCATTGATTCTGGCGCCCGTGCGCAGGAGAAGGGCGAGATCGCCGGTAAAGATCGTGACGTCTTCCGGACGCGGCCGTGAGAAGATCGCGAATTCGTTGGCGCGTTTGACCCCCGCGACGCTTTCTTCTGTCACTTGGTCGATCGGAATCAGACCGAGATATTCGATCCGACGGCCGACCTCCGCCGCCGAAGGCGCCGCGATCGATCCGCTGACGACCTCGCCGACTTGGCTCAGGGCTCGATAGCGGAACGTCGGCATGGCCTCACCGGATGGTCGTGACGCGGAGCGCCTCGGCGACGGACGTCGTTCCGTTGCGACATTTGGCGACGGCGTCGTCGATCATGGTCGTCATGCCGCCCTTGATCGCGGCGGCGTCGAGGGCATTCGATTCGGAGTGTGAGCCGATCAGGTCCCGGACCTCGCCGGTCACGTCGAGAACTTCGAACACGCCTACGCGGCCGCGATAGCCGACCCCGCCGCATCGTTCGCAACCCTTCGGCCGGAAGATCGCCTCTCCCGTTCTGAACCCCAATATGGACAATCGCGGGTCCGCGTCCAGATCGGCGGGCGTCAACCCGCGTGCGGTCTTGCAGCGGTCGCAAAGGACGCGCACCAACCGCTGCGCGATGACGGCTCGCAACGTCGATTTCAACAGAAACGCCTCGACGCCCAGATCGATGAGCCTGGGCACCGCGGCCGCCGACGT
>DASRSL010000034.1:0-13807 GCA_035656495.1 Roseiarcus sp. | reverse complement strand
GGATCCTCTTCCGTCTTCACAGGCCCTCCCGTCCTGGCGTAGGGCCAGCCGCAGAAGCTTTGCGCGACGAAGCGTCGAGCGCCGCTTTCCTCCGCCGCGCCGAGGAGATGGTCCAGCGCCTCGGTTCGCAGCCGGTTGGTCACCACGAAAGCGCGATCGAAATGAACGAGGTCGCTCGCATTTTGAAGCGCGGTCATTTCGTCAACGACCACTTCGGGACGCGCCTCGAGGACGGCCGATCTGACCGCGCTCCTGTCGAAAGCGTCGACGACCGTCGGCTGGACTCCGGCCCGACGAAGCGCTTCGGCTTTCTCCGGCGACCGCACGAGTCCAGCGACCTCATGACCAGCCGCGACGAGCCTCGGCGTGAGACGGCGACCGACCGCGCCCGTCGCCCCCGCGACCAGAACCTTCATGACCGGCGCCTTCTGTTCGGCCGCCGCCGCAGGCGGGAATTGACAGCTTCCCGCAGCTTGCGAGCGGCGGCTTTTGCGCGGGCGACGACATCGAGCCGCTCCCACCGTTATCGCACAGCATTTTCAATCCCTTTGACAACCCTTTCGTCGGGGGCGACAAGCCTTACGCAGCGTGGTCAAGAGCCTCGGTTATGAGATCATCGAGGCGGAGAGCGGCGTTGCCGCCATCGCTCACCTTGCGGCCCGGCCGGATATCGCGATGATCTTTACCGACATGGTGATGCCCGGCGGCATGACCGGCTACGAACTGGCGCAAGCGGCATTGGCGATCAAGCCTGACATCAAGGTGCTCTTCACCTCCGGCTATGCGGAGCCGGCGATCGCGCGGCTGGGGTTGAAGACCGGGGCGTGGCTCAAGAAGCCGTACACGGCCGAAGAGCTCGCCGAAAAGGTCCGGTCGGTTCTTCAACCTTCTCCGGATTAAGCGCGGGGGCAGGAAGTCGGTCGCTTGGAGCGACGTCCGACAAGCGACGCATTCCATTCGCCTTGTCGAGCGCCCCGCTACCGTCGGCGCCTCCGCCAGGCCGACGCGCCCGTCGCCGCCGCCAGAACCAGAACGCCGGCCGCCGGGAACAGGAGCGTGCGGAGTCCCCACGCGGAAAACGAGAACCCGCCCGCCGCGCCGCCGCAGACAATGCCCATCCAGAGGATCAGGTAAGGAACCCAGGCGCCTGCGGGACCCGCAGAGCAAAGCGCCTCCGCCAACCGCTCGCCAAAATTGACCAGCGTCCCGGTGACATAGGAGCCGGAGGTGCGGGTCTGACCCGCCTTGTGGACGACCGCATTCTGTCCGCCCATCGCCAGCGCCATCAGGAAGGCGGGCCGCGCGCCAGGTAGCGGAACGAGCGCCGCCGCGCCGAGCAGCGCCGATTCGGCGACCAAGATCGCAGGGCGGCGCCAATCCTTCGCCGCGATCGCGAGCGCCCGGCCGCCGACGACACCGGCGACGAAGAAACCGACGAGACCGCCGGCCATGGACGCCTTGCTCAATGAGACGCCGCCGATCGCGATGGCGAACTGCGTTGAATTCCCGCTCGCGAAGGAAACGAACAGATGGCCGAGGGTCAGGAATCCGACCGCGTCGACAAAGCCGGCTATCGCAAGCAAGGCCGTCGCCAACGTCAGGTCGCCAATCACGTCTTCCGTCATCGACGCCGTCTCAGTCCAAACAGCCCCAGCGCGGACGGGTCAGCCGAGGTCGGGCTCATCGCCCACGCTCTCGCAGTTCCGGCCTTGGCGTTGGCCGGGCCCGCCGACCTTGTCGCGGCGCCGATCCTCCGGCTGCCCCGCCATCGCGTAACGTTATCGGGATGCGACCGCCCGCTCGAGCTCGCTCTTGCTCATCTTCGATCGGCCGGGAATGTCGCGCTCGCGCGCCTTGCGGTAAAGGTCGGCCCGGGTTTCGCCTCCCCTTCCCATTCTCGAGCGGGACCTGGATCCGCCCCTGCCCTCGGTCTCGGCCTGCGCGGTCTCGCCGCGCGCTTCCTTGGCCTTGGTGTGGCGGAAGCGCTCTTTGTTTTCTTTCGGACTCTGCTGGTTCGAGGCGCCTGCTTCGCTGAGCGCAATCGCGATCGCCTGCCGCGGGTTCTTGACCTTCCTGTCGCTCGCTCCCGAGCGCAGTTCGCCATGCTTGTACTCGTGCATGACCCGTCCGACCGTCTCCTTCTGCGGCTTGGACTGTTTCGTCGCCATGATGGTGATCCTCTTGGTCGAAATCCGCCGGCGCCTGAAAGGTTTCACACGGCGGCGCTGAAAGACAACACGAATTTATGCGCAAGGGTTCCCATCACGAACCGGGAAGGCCCTGAAAAGCCTCGCGCGCCGCGTTAGGCTGCCGAACGGGCTCAACCCAGGGGAGGCTGCGATGTTTCTATCGGCCGAGGCGCGATGGTTCTGGCGGGACGACTGCCCTGCGGAGGTGCGCGAGTGGTTCCTTGGCGGACCGACCGCCCCGGCGATCCCCCCCGGCGGCGGGCAGAGCGAGCGCGTCGACCGATATCTTCATGCAAAGGGCAATACCGAAATCGGCATCAAGGCGCGCGATGACGGCGAGGGACAGCCCGGCGAAGTCGAAGTCGAGGTCAAGGGCCTCGTGGCCGTCGTCAGCCCGCCGGATCCAACCGCCGGGGACGAGGCGTTTCCCCTCGATCCGATCGAGATCTGGTGCAAGTGGAAGGCGCCGCAGATCGTGGCGGCCGACGGCGTCCTCGTCCGCAAGCGTCGCTGGATGCGCAGGTACATGGCGGCGGCAAGCGACGTCGAGGAATTGCCTGTCGACGCCACGGAGGACACTTCGCTTGCGCCTGCTGTCGGCTGTAACCTCGAACTGGCCCGAGTCGCAGTGGAGGGCCGCTCGGTCTCCTGGTGGACCCTCGGCTTCGAAGCGTTCGGCGACCTTCAGTCCGCGCCCGTCGCGCTTGCCGCGACTTTCGCTTTCCTGCAGGCGAGCGGCCGGCTTCCGCCGCTGTCAGGCGAGCGACTCAGCTACCCGGAATGGCTCGACCGGCTCTAAGGAAACGACATCGCGCCCTCCGCCAGCGCGACCGCGATCAGCCTTTCGCCGACGAACGGCACCATCCTTAGCCGCCGCCCGTCTCGCAAAACCGCCGTTCCGTCGCCGAGCCGGATCTCGATGTCGGGAAAATCGAGCGGCGTCCGGTCGAGCGGATGAATCGCCTTGTAGACCGCTTCCTTGGCGACAAAGACGAGTCGTTGCGCGACGCGGTCGCTTCCCGTCTCGATGCGCTCCGCGTCGCGTAGAACGAGGTCGACGACGTCCTCCGGTAGCGGCTCCGCCGGCTCGATGTCGACCCCGAGGCCGACGAGCCGCCCGCGCCGCGCCGCTGCGGCGAGCGCGAAGGCCTCGTCATGCGCCAGCGAGCCGATCATCCCAGCGGGCCAGGCAGGCGCGCCGGACGGCGAGCGCGACAGCGGCGCCAAGCCCCTGGCGTCGAGTTCGCCGAGCAGGGAACGGGCGACGATGCGCGCCGCCCCGCCCGCGCGGCGTCGCTCGATGCGCGCGCCGGGCGGGCAATCGGCGAATGCAGCTTCGTCGCCCGGCCGGATCCGGCGCGCCGCGATGAGCGCGCCGTAATCCGCCAGCTCCGCATTGAGCGGCGAAAGGTCGAGGTCGCCCACCGCCCCCTCGAGCTTAAGCGGCCACGGACGAGTTTGGCCGGATTGCCGCGCCAGCGCGAGCCGGCCGGCGTGATCTCGCCCTTCATCAGGAAGGCGTCGGCGTCGAGATGCGTGTTCTCGTTCATCGTCACGCCGTAATGCACGAGGCAGCCGGCTCCGACCGAGCAGTTCGCTCCGATTCGCACGAAATCGGACTTGAACACGCCCTCCTCCAGCGAATGAGCCTGGACGATGCTGTTCGCATTGAGGTTGGCCTCGTCGCCGATCTCGACCAGCGAACGCTCGGACAGGATGCAACCATCGTCGAACACCCTGCGCCCGACCCTGACGCCGAGCAGGCGCGAAATGACATTGCGCATCGGCGTTCCGCCGAAGGCCGCGGCGAGCGGCGAGTCGGAGAGCTTCCAGTGCCGTTCGACCCGCCAGAAGGCCGGATGGTAGACGGTCGCGATCTCCGGCTTCAGCGAGCCGAAGCCGAGCGAAGCGCGCTCGACGAGAATGAGCGCTCCGACCGACAACGCCGCCACGACCCCCGCCGATACGACCATCGCGAGCATGTCGTCGACGCCGTAGACGGCGGCCGTCCACCCGAAAACATAGATGCCGATGAAGAGGATGAGCCAGCGAGAGACGAGGAGTCCGCCGATCGTGGACAGGTTGACCCACGTTTTGCGGACCAGGCGGCGCGCCCGCTCCTCCGGGCCGATGGCGGCCAGCATGTCGAGATCGCGCGAGGAGGCGCGCGGGATCTCGAATGCGGGCGAGCCGAGGAGGCCGACGTTCTCGCGCAGCGGTCCGTCGATCGGAGTCATCACCTTGGTGGCGAGCAGGACGTTGTCGCCGGTCCGGGCGCCGGGCGGCACATAGACCGCGGTGCCGAGGAAATTGCGCTCGCCGATGCGGCAGGCGCCGAGCCTGAACGCGCGGCTCGACATCGTGAGATTGCCGAGCCACAGACTGTCGGAGGCGACGGTGTTGGCGCCGATTGAGCACAGGAACGGATTGTCCTGGCCCTGCTCGCTGCCGAAGTTCGACCCTGTCCGATCGCCGAGGCCGAGTTTCCAGCCGATCCAGCGCAGATAGGGCTCGATGAACACGCTGTCGCCGAACATCAGGTTGAAGAAATGCGAATTGCTGAACGTCTGGACGATCTGCTGCATTGCGTGATGAAAGCCGTGGAGCGGATAGACCCGCCCCTCGACCAGAAAGGCGCCGGCGAGCCGCGGAACGGCGTAGACGACGAGCAGGCCGCCGATGAGCGAAACGAGCGTGACCGCGAGCGCGGCCCCGGCGGCCATCGGCAATAGCACGACGGTCGCATCCCACGGGCTGAGCGCGAGGGCGTCGTCGCCGCCGGTCAGCACGGCCATCGCATAGACGATCGCGGCGTCGGTGAGAGCGCCGGCGACGGCGATGACGAAGGCGAGCCGCAGCGCGGTCGCGAGCCAGCGCCGCGCCGGCGAAGTCGACGCTTCGTCCGCCAGACGAAAGCTGGTCGTCGTCTCTTCGGCCGGCGAGCCGGCATAGCGCTTGCCCTCGGGCACGCGCTGTCCGCTCTGCAGCGACGAAGCGTGGCCGAGCTGTCCGAAATCGCCGATCGCGGAGGAGATGTCGAGAACGCTCTGCTCACCGACATAGGCGTTCCGCCCGATGCGGATCTCGCCCATGTGGATGCGGTTGCCGGCGGCGCGATAGCCGGGCAAAAGGGCGCTGCGCATGACAACAGCGTCCTCGCCGACCTCGAAAAGATCGGCGGCGACCGGCACGATGCGCGAGAGGATGACCGCATTGCGGCCGATCCTGGCGCCGAGCAGGCTGAGATAGACGTTGAACAGCAGCGTTCCGGCGAAGACGTTGGCGGGCGCCGAGCGCACGATGAGCTTCGCCGCCCAGAAGCGGAAATAAGCGAAGCTCCAGAGCGGAATCGACATGGCGCGGGCGCCGCCGATCAGGAGCCATTTCGCCGCGACGGCGAGGGCGTTGTGGCCCAAGAACCAGGCGAGGGCGACGGCGAGCGCCCGCCCATAGAGCGCGAGCGGCGAATCGGCGGCCTGATAGATCCAGTCGAACGCCGCCTGGAAGGCGACCACCGCCAGCGCCCCGATGACCGCGTAGAACGCGGCTTGCGCGGCGCCGCAGGCGTAATAGGCGAGGCTCGAGGTGCGATGGGCGGGCGGAACCTCGGGGATTTCGGCGACCGCCGGCCTCGCGGCGTCGACCGCACGGGCGGGCCGGCGAACCGTCGTATGGGCGTAGACGTCGCGCATGGCGACCTGCGTCGACGGCTCGAGCTGCCGGACTCTTGCGCAGAAGCGCGCCATTAGGAGCGAATGAGCGGCGTAATCGACGAAGAAGTCTCCGTCGATCGAGACCTCTTCGAGACCGAGGACGTCGCGCAGCGCCTCGCAGAGCGCGTTTTCCGTGTCCGTCTCCGGCGGCGCATGAGTCCCTCCGAGGCGCAGGCGGGCCGACTTCGGCGCGGGCAGCCGCTTCCGGTCGGCCTTGTTGCTGACCAGGGTGGGAATGAAGGGCAGCTGCTCGAGAAAGGCCGGCGTCATGTAGCCCGGCAGCCTCGCGCGCATGAGCGAAACAATCGCCGCGCGGTCGGGCGCGGGCGCGCCGTGCTTGACCGAATAATAGGCGACGAGCTCGGGCGCGCTAGGCTCGGGCTCGAAGGTCGTGGCGAGGACCTGGGCGATCTCCGGAATCTCAAGGAGAACCGACTCGATCTCCGCCAGCTCGATGCGGTAGCCCCTGAGCTTGATCTGGGTGTCGATGCGGCCGAGATATTCGATTTCATCGTCGTCGGTGATTCGCCCGAGATCGCCGGTCCGATAGATGCGGTGCGACGGATTGTTCGGCAGCGACAGGAAATCGTCGATGAACTTCGCCCGGGTCAATTCGGGCCGGTTCAAATAGCCTTCCGCCACGCCGATCCCGGCGATGCCGATCTCGCCGGCTTCGCCGAGCGGGAGCGCGACGTCCTCCCTCGCGTCGAGGATGACGATCGAATAGGTCGGCAGCGGCCTGCCGATGGTGACGGGCCGGTTGGGCGTCATCGTCGCGAGCGTCGCGGTGACGGTCGTTTCGGTCGGCCCGTAGCTGTTGAGAAGCGTGCGGCCGGCCCGGCTCCAACGCTTCACCAGCGCCGGCGGGCAGGCCTCGCCGCCGATCAGGAGGACGCGGAGCTTCGGCAGCTCGCGCTCGATCGAGGCGAGCAGCGTCGGCACGCAGCAGAGGCAGGTGACGGCGCGGGAGTCGAGAAACTCGCCGAGCTCCTCGCCGAAGAGGCTCGTCGCGCCGGTGTTGGCGACGAGCGTCGCGCCTGCGACCAGCGGGACCCAGATCTCCTCGATCGAGAAATCGAAGGCGGCCGACATCCCCTGATAGACGCGGTCGCCCGGGCCGAATCCGTAACGCTCGGAGGCCACGCGCACAAAGTTGCAGATGCTCGGATGTGCGACCGCGACGCCCTTGGGGTTGCCGGTCGTGCCGGACGTATAGAGCACGTAGCAGAGCGAACCCGTGTCCGCGTCCCGCCCGCTCGCGGCGAGCGCTCGAGCGCCGCGACCTCCACGCGCGCTCCGTCCAGAACGAGAGTTGGAACGCCGCAATCGGGGAGACGGTCGGCGAGTCTGAGATGGGTCAGCGCAAGCGTCGCGCCGGCGTCGGACAGGACGAACCGTATGCGGTCGGACGGATGGCTGGCGTCGAGCGGAACGTAGGCCGCTCCCGCTTTCAGGAGCGCGAAAAGCGCCACATAGGCTTCGACGCCGCGCTCGAGCATGACCGCGACGCGGTCGCCTGGCTTCACCCCGCGCGCCTTCAAGAATCGCGCCGCCTGGTTCGCCCGCGCGTCGAGCTCGCTGAAGGTGACGTCGACGCTTTCGGTCGACACCGCGATGCGGTCGGCGTGGAGACGGCAAGCCTCCTCGAGAACGTCGCTCAGCCGCTCGCCGTAGCGCCAGCGAAGCGCAGTGGCTTCGGCAAGCACCGACGGCGGCCGCGTCGACTCCGGCCGGCGGAGGTCGGGCAAGAGATCGTGTTCGAGCGGCGGCTCGCGCAGATCGAGCGCGGAGGGGTACATGAAAATGCCCGTTGTTTATTGTTTGACCGCGAAGCTCGCTGGCGCGAGCGCGGCCTGCGCTTTGGACCTGATACTGTGGAATCGCCCCCGAGGACCTGACCCGCCGCGTTTTCTCAAATAGGCGCCGCCGCGGCTGAACGACGGCTGAACGGCGCCGCGGCTTTGCGTCGCAGTCTCGGTACTGTAGCCGCGCCGTAGCCCGTCGAATGACGGGCGTCCTTCCGGACGCCCTTTAGGAGCGCGCCCGACGCGGCCAGCGGCAGGGTCTACAGACCGGGCTTCGCTGGCCCTGCGGAGCTCACCGCTGGTAAAGTGCGTCATGGCGTCTCATTCGATCGGGAATCGGGTCGGCCGATTCGGGAAAGGTCTCATGCCGCACGTCGAGGACGGTCAGCCGCGGCGCAAGCTTCCGCTCAGCGTTCGTCGAATTCGGCTGGCTTGCGGGCTCGTCCTGTTCACCTATGTCACGCTGCATTTCATTAATCATGCGCTGGGAAATATTTCCGTCGACGCGATGGATAGGGGGCTCGCGCTGCAGAAGCTCATCTGGCAGTCGGCGCCCGGAACGATCCTTCTCTATGCGGCGCTGACGATCCACTTGAGCCTTGGCTTCTGGGCGCTCTACGAACGCCGACAGTTCCGCTGGACGCGGATGGAGGCGGCGCAACTTTCGCTTGGACTCTGCATTCCGTTCCTGCTGGCCACGCACGTGGTCGGCACGCGCGTGGCGTTGAGCCTGTTCGGGACCGACAAGGGCTATGAGCAAGAACTGTTCAAGTTCTGGGCCGGCCCGCCTCCGGACGGAGCTATGCAGGCTGTGCTGCTGCTTGTCGTCTGGACCCACGGGTGCATCGGGGTCCACTTCTGGCTCAAGCTGAAGCCCGGCTACGCCAGGGTGAAAAACCTGCTCCTGTCGTTCGCGGTGCTGCTGCCGACGCTCGCGCTGCTCGGCTATTATCAGGGAGGCCGGCAAACGCTGCGGCTGGCTGAAAGTCCGTCCTGGCGCGCCGCGAATCTGACTCCGAACCATGTCGGGACCCCGGATGAGAACGCCCTTCTCCTCAACATTCGCAATGAAACGTTCATCGCAATCGCGGCCCTTCTCGCTGCGACGATCCTCGCCCGCGGGCTTCGCCGCTGGTGGGAGCAACGGGTCGGCTCGATCGTGCTCATCTATCCCGACCGAACAGTCCGGGTGCGGCGGGGCCTGAGCGTGCTCGAGGCGAGCCTCATCAACGGCATCCCCCACGCGCATGTGTGCGGCGGACGCGGGCGCTGCTCGACCTGCCGCATCCGCGTTCTCGGCGACCCAGGCGCCCTGCCCCCGATCAGCGCCGCCGAGCAGGCGGTGCTCGACCGCGTCGGCGCCGGCGCCGGAGTCCGGCTCGCCTGCCAGCTGCGGCCGACCCGAGACCTTGCCTTCGCTCCCCTGCTGCCGCCGCACGCCACCGTCGCCGACGTTCGGCGCGGCGGGCCGGCGCGCGACGGCGAGGAGCGCTACGTGGTCGTCATGTTCGTCGACATGCGCGGCTCGAGCCGGCTCGCCGAACAGCGCCTGCCCTACGACACGGTGTTCATCATCAACCAGTTCCTCAACGCGGTCAGCGGCGCAGTCATCGAAGCGGGCGGCGAGCCCAACCAGGTTCTGGGCGACGGACTGCTGGCGCTGTTTGGCCTCAAGAGCGGCCCGAAGGACGCCTGCCGGCAGGCGGTCGCCGCCTGCGCCGGCATCGCCGCCAACGTCGAGAAAGTGAACTGGGCGCTCGCCCACGGACCGGTCGAGCCGCTTCGGTTCGGCATCGGCCTCCACGCCGGCCTGATCATCGCCGGAGACGTCGGCTATGAGCGCCACGCGCAATTCACCGTGATCGGCGACGCGGTCAACGTCGCGGCCCGCTTGCAGGACCTGACCAAGCCCTTCGGCTGCGAGGTTCTGATGAGCGAGGAGGTGTACGCGCAAGCCGGCTTCGGCCCGGACGACCTCCCGGCGCATGAGGTCGACACGAAGGGGCGGGAGGCGACGGTGAAGGCGCGCAGCGCAGCGAGCGCGGCGGATTTGGCGGGGCTCGGCGCCGAGCGAACCGGAGAGATCCCGTGACACCGCGCGAGGGACCGCCTATCGCTACCAGAACACCAAGGAGATGGCGAACGCGTTGCGCGCCCATTCGGTCCTGCGCGTCAACAATCGCGCTACGGCGGCTCGGTCCCGCCGGATCCGGCGTCGGGCGTCTCGAAGTCGCCGTCGACGCCCGGATCGACCCCGCGACGAATGTGGTGCAGATAGATCGACAGCATCGCCGGGACGTCGGGATCGCGCGAATCTCGCACGATGATTGGTCTCGGCCGTGCCTGCGCCACGGATTCGGGACCGGCGGAATTCGGTTTTGCGCCCATGATCAAGTCCGCCGAATCACTCCCTGACGACATAAGTATAGAAGCGAATGGCGCCCGTTTCGTCGACTTCGCGGTAAAGCCCCTGGATTTCCGACTCGAAGCCCGGGAACGTGTTGGCGCTCTTCTGGAACATCTTGAGATAGTCGAGCATCGGCCGCGTCCGCTCGTCGAGGCGCTCGCCCGGCACGATGGTCGCGATCCCGGGCGGGTAGACGACGAACAGGGTCGTCGCGACGCGCCCCTCGAGCTCCTCGAGCGGCGCGTAGTCGACGTTGTTGCGCACGAGATGGCGCTGCGCCTCGTGCGGCGTCATGGCCGCGTGCGGCAGATGCTTCGAGGCGAACTGAGCCTTCTGCAGGCCGCTGACGTCGTAGGCGCGGAAGAAGGCGTGCATCTCCGCGCACAGGTCCTTGAGCCGCCTGCCGCGGTAGCGCGCCGAGCGCCTGGCGACGAATTCCGGCATCGCCTCCTCGAGGGGCGCATTGTCGTCATGCAGCCGCTTGAAGGCGACGAGCGCCGACACCAGCGTGCCGGCCTTGCTCGATTCGACGCCCGGCGTCAGCAGGAAGAGCAGCGAATTGAGATCGTTCTTCTCCGCCACCACCCGGTTCTCGCGCAGGTATTGCGCGACCACCGGCGCCGGGATTCCGTGCTCTTCGTATCGACCGGTCTTGCGGTCGAACCCCGGCGTGAGAAGCGTGAGCTTCGCCGGATCAGTGATGGCGAAACCCTCCTCCAGCGCGGTGAAGCCGTGCCAGGTCTGCCCCGGGGCCAGCGCCCAATAGCGCGGGTCGCGGGCGAGCAGGTCGGTGGAGATGCTCTCCCACCGCACGTCATGGGTCGCGCCCTCCTGCGCCGCGTCGCGGATCGAGACCCGGTCGGGCACGAAGGGGTCGAAGAACCATCGCCGCGCCGGGTCGCGCTCCTTCTCCTCGAACTCGCGGCGGACCGCGCGCAGCTTCTTCCTGAGCTCGATGCCGAGCCGGATCGTGTCGTCCCACAGCACTTCGCCTGAGCGGCCCTTCATCATCTGTGCGCCGACATCGAGCGAGGCGAACAACGGATAGAAGGGCGAGGTCGAGGCCTGCTGCATGAAGCCCTCGTTGAAGCGGCGGTGCTCCACCCGGCGGCGCTGCCCCTTGATGTGACGATCGCGCATGTGGATCTGCGAGGCCTGCGAGAAGCTGGCCAGCTGCTTGTGCGTCGATTGCGTGGCGACGATTCCCGGCGCGCTCGCGTCGAGTCCCTTGAGGCCCATGGCGAAGCGGCGCTCGTAGAGCGGATGGAATTTCATGAAGCCGGCCCAGGCTTCGTCGAACAGGATGTAGTCGCAGAGCCGGCCGATGCGCTCCAGGATGCGCTGGGCGTCGTAGATCGTGCCGTCGTAGGTGCATTGCTCGATCACCGCGACGCGGAACGGCCGCTCGCGCTTCCAGGCGTCCTTGTCTTTCACCAACGGATTGGCGCGGATCCGTTCGCGGATCGATTTCTCGTCGAATTCCTCCGGCCGGACCGGGCCGATGAGGCCGTAGGCGTTGCGGTCGGTCGAGAGATAGATCGGTATCCCGCCGGCCATCAGCAGCGCGCCCTGATGCGCCGCCTTGTGGTTGTTCCGGTCGAACAGGACGAGGTCGCCCTCGGCGACGAGGTTGCTCAAGACGATCTTGTTCGACGACGACGTGCCGTTCAGCACGAAATAGGTCTTTTCCGCCCCGAAGATGGCCGCCGCCTCTTGTTGCGCCTTGAGCGCCGGTCCTTCGTGGGTCAGGAGATCGCCGAGCTCGAGGATCGAATTGTCGAGGTCGTCGCGGAAGATCGCTTCGCCGAGATGCTCCATGAAGATGCGGCCGATCGGGCTACGGCTGTAGAAAATGCCGCCGTTGTGGCCTGGGCAGGTCCACAGCTGATTGCCCTCCTCGGCATAGTCGACCAGCGCGCCGAAGAACGGCGTCTTCAGCGTCTCGGCGTATTGCTTCAGGCGGGAGACGAGATTCTTTGCGATGAATTCCGGCGTCTCCTCGGCCAGGAACACGTAGCCGTCGATGTAGTCGAGCACTTCGACCGGGATGTCCTCGAAGCGCTTGCGCCTGACCAGGATGACGACCGGCATGTCGAGGCCGCGCCGGCGCATCAGATTGATCAGCGAGGCCGCCTTGCCCTCGATTCCCTTCTTGCCCCAGTCGACGACCATGCAGCCGATCGCCGCGTCGGTCTGCACCGCGATCTCCGCGTCCTCGACCCGACGCGCCTTGATGACCTGGAAGCCCATGCGTTCGATGGCCGTGATGATCTGATTGACCCTGAGGCCCTCGAGATCGTCGGCGTCGAACATCGGCGCGGAAAAGAGGAAGGTGAAGCGCTGGAAGAAGTTCATTGGTCGTCGCTCGGGCGGCTCGAGGCGCTGGCCGCGCCTGCGTGGCGGAAGGAGCTAAGATAGGATGCGTCTGTCAGAATCAAGCAGTTTGTCCGACTGCTCGGTTCGGCGCCGACGACGGCGGGCCCGAAGGCGTTGGCGCGCAGCAGGTCGGAATTCCGGCGCAAGACGGCGCGAACCGGCCGAGCCACGGCCGACAGAACCGCAACTGGACAAACGAACGAGCGGCTGGCATCGTCCGACAAAACCCATTGCTTTCGAGGAGTCCGCATGACCACCGTCGCCAGTCCCAATCCCGCCGCGCGCACGGAGGTTCCCAACGACCTCGCCGCCCTGTGGCTGCCCTTCACGCCGAACCGCGCCTTCAAGAAGCGGCCGCGCCTCATCGCGCGCTCGAAGGACATGCATTATTACACGCCCGAGGGGCGCGAGATCCTCGACGCGACGGCGGCTCTCTGGTGCTGCAACGCCGGCCACAACCGGGCCCCGATCGTCGCCGCGATCCAGCGGCAGGCGGCCGAGCTCGACTTCTCGCCCAATTTCCAATTCTCCCATCCGCAGGCTTTCGCGCTTTCCTCGCGGCTCGCCGAGCTCGCGCCCGCCGATCTCGACCACGTGTTTTTCACCAACTCCGGATCGGAGGCCTGCGACACGGCGCTGAAAATCGCCATCGCCTATCACAACGTGCGGGGCCAAGGCTCGCGCCAGCGCCTGATCGGCCGCGAGCGCGGTTATCACGGGGTCGGCTTCGGCGGCATTTCGGTCGGCGGCATGGTCAACAACCGCAGGTTCTTCGGCGGCCTCCTCGCCGGAGTCGATCACCTGCCGGCGACCTACAGCCGCGAGCATCAGGCCTTCACCAAGGGCGAGCCGGAGTGGGGCGGCCATCTGGCCGACGCGCTCGAGGGAATCGTCTCTCTGCACGACGCCTCGACCATCGCGGCCGTCATCGTCGAGCCGATGGCGGGCTCGACCGGCGTGCTGCCGGCGCCGAAGGGCTATCTCCAGCGCCTGCGCCAGATCTGCGACAAGCATGGCATTCTGCTCATCTTCGACGAGGTCATCACCGGCTTCGGCCGGCTCGGCGCGCCCTTCGCCGCCGAGCGCTGCGGCGTCGTTCCCGACATGATCACCTTCGCCAAGGGCGTGACCTCGGGCACCGTGCCGATGGGCGGCGTCATCGCGCGCAAGCACGTCTACGACGCCTTCATGCAGGGGCCCGAGCACGCGATCGAGCTCTTCCACGGCTACACCTATTCCGGCCACCCGCTCGCCTGCGCCGCGGCTCTCGCGACGCTCGACGTCTATCGCGACGAGCGGCTGTTCGAGCGCGCCAAG
>DASRSL010000033.1:0-3324 GCA_035656495.1 Roseiarcus sp. | reverse complement strand
GTTGTGCGAGATGAAGATGATGCCCTTGCCGGCGGATTTCAGCGACTGGATCAGCGAAATGACCTTGCGCTGCTCGGGCACGCCGAGCGCGGCGGTGGGCTCGTCCATGATCACCAGACGGGCGTTCCAGAATATCGCACGGCCGATCGCGACCGCCTGGCGCTGGCCGCCGGAAAACGCCGCGACGGGCGCATCGAGCCGCGTGACGTGGAACTCCAGGGTCTCCATCGTCCGCTTCGCGGCCTCGGACATCTTGGCTCGGTCGATCACCGGCAGGAAACCGAACAGCTTCTTCATCGGCTCGCGGCCGAGGAAGATGTTGGCGCCGATCGAGAGATTGTCGGCGAGCGCGAGATCCTGGTAGATGGTCTCTATCCCGTTGTCGCGCGCCTCCTGCGGCGAGGAAAAGGAAACGCGACGCTGGTCGAGCTCGATCTCGCCATTGTCCAGCTGGAAGACCCCGGAGACCGCCTTGATCAGTGTCGACTTGCCGGCGCCGTTGTCGCCGGCCAGGGCGACGACTTCGCCCGGATGCACGTCGAGCGAAACGCCCGCGAGCGCCTGGACGCCGCCGAAATGTTTGGTCGCATTGCGGACGGTCAGAATGGGGGCGAGATCACTCAACCTGGCGCCCTCCCAGAAACTTGCGCTGCGTCTGGTCGACCAGCACGGAAATGATGATCACCGCGCCCACCGCGATGAACTGCCAGAACGGTTCGACATCGATGAACACCAGACCATATTGGATGACCGCGATGACGAGGGCGCCGGCGATCGTCCCCGCGATATTGCCGGAGCCGCCGAACAGGCTGGCGCCGCCGATGACGACGGCGGCGATCGAGTCGAGCAGCAAGGGCTCGCCCGCCTGCGGCGCGCCAGCGGAAAAGCGCCCGGTATAGAGCGCGCCGGCGACGCCGGCCATGACGGCGGAAAGGAAATAGATCCGCATCGTCAGGCGGCGGATATCGATGCCGGCGCGGCGCGCCGCCGGCTGGCTCGCCCCCATCGCGTAAGTATGCTGGCCGAATCGCGTCTGCGACAGCAGATAGTGCATGATCAGGCAGGCGATCGCCGTCAGGATGACGAGCATCGGCACGCCGAGATACCGATTGTTGCCGATGCCGCTGTACCAATCGTTGGTGACCGAGATCGTCATGCCTCCGGCGAACAGATAAGCCGCGCCGCGCGCGACGCCATACATCCCGAGCGTTCCGATGAACGGCGGGACGCGCAATTGCGCGATCAGCCAGCCGTTGACCAGACCTGGAACGAAGGTGACGATCACGCCGGAGAGAATGCCGCATAGCATCGCCAGCAACGGCGGAAGGCCCAGGCCATCGAGCGCGAAATTGGCCGAATGGGCCGCGATCACCGAGGCCAGGCCCATCACGAAGCCGAGCGAGAGATCGATGCCGGCCGAAATGATGACGAAGGTCTGGCCGAGCGCGAGCAACAGCGGGGCGGTGGCGAAGACGCTGATCGATTGCAGATTGTAGACGTTGAGAATGAAGCTCGCGCCATAGGCGACCCGCGCCCAGACCTCGAAGAACACGACTAGGATGATGAGGAAGAGCCAAGCGCGCAGCTCCGCGATCCGCATCAGCAGGGCGGCGCCGGCGTTGCCCTGGGGCGGCTTTGGGGTCATTGGCTTTTTCGGATCGGAGAAAGGCGTGGCTTCACGCGGAACCGGCCGCCTTCGGAAAGGAGGGCGGCCGGACGGGTTGTTCAAATCGGCGGGCGTCACGAACTCTTGTAGATGAAACGAGCTACCTTGGGATCGTCGATGTTGGCAGCCGTCATGACGGTGAAGCCCGTGCCGATCGCGGCGGGAACGGGATTTCCGGTCGCGTTGGCGTAAGCCGCCATGTAGCCGAAATAGCCGATTTCAGCGGGGTGCTGGGCGATCGTCAGCTCGAACGTGCCGTCCTTCAATTGCGCGACGATCGACTCCGGCGCGTCGAAGCCGGCGAGCTTGATCTTGCCCGCCTTGCCGGCGGCCTTGACGCCGTTGGCGGTTCCCGAGGCCGAGAACAGGTTGGCGCCGAACACGCCGGCGAGGTCCGGCACGCGGCCGATCACCGCCTGCACTTGCGCCGCGGCCTTGTTGGCGTCGTCGTCGTTGAACTGCGTCTCCAGCACCTGGACGCCCGGATAGTTCTTCATCTCGGCCTTGAACCCTTCCTCGCGTTGGTCGGTCGTCGAGACGTTGGGCACGGTGTTGGAGACATAGACCTTGCCCTTCTGGCCGATCGCCTTGGCGAGCGCGCGGGCGGCGATGCGCCCGCCGAGCACGTTGTCGGAGGCGACATAGGAAATCGGGAAGTCGGCGTCGCCGGACCCGGTCTGAAACACCCCGTTGCCGATGAAAGTGTCGACGCAGACGACCGCTATCCCGGCATCGACCGCTTTCTTCAGCGGTTGAACGAGCTGTTTCTTGTCCGTCGGCGCGATCAGGATCGCGGCGGGCTTCTTGGCGATGACGGCGTCGAGCACGGGCACTTGCAGCGACACGTTCCATTCCGCCGCGCCCTGGTAGATGAGATCGGCGCCGACCGCTTTCGCCGCCGCCTCGGCGCCGTGGTGCATGGTGACGTAGAACCCGTCCGCGGTCAGGCCCGGAACGAGCGCGATCGTGATCTTGTCGGCGGCCCGACCGCGTCCCGGCCATGCGCCGAGACCGGCGACGGCGGCGGCCGCGCCCATGAGTTTGACGGCTGAACGGCGATCCATTTGATCCTCCCAGAATGTTTTCTTGCCCGGACCCGTCCCGTGTAGCGCGGGCCGATCTCGAACCGAACCATCGCCCCGAACTCAGGCGTCGTCAATGCGCGATTTAAGGCGGCGCCGGTCCCTTCCCCCCTTGCGGGGGAAGGCGCCGAGCGAAGCGAGGAGGATGAGGGGTTGGCGCCGTCAGGCGCCGGCTCCGAGCGATTGCGAGAGAGATCAGCTCCTTACGAGCGAGGTCGTTGATTCGCTCGGTAACGCGCGTGACGGCCCGACCCCTCATCCCCCCTTCGGGGACCTTCTCCCGCAAGGGGAGAAGGGGGGAACCCTCACGCTGTCGGCAAGCGGTAATCCTTGAAAGTCTCGCGCAGCTTGAGTTTGTTGATCTTGCCGGTCGCCGTGTGGGGGATTTCGGCGACGACCTGCATGTCGTCGGGCAGCCACCATTTGGCGATGCGACTCTGCAGGAAGCCGAGCACTTCCTCCGATTGCAGCGTCTTGCCTTCCTTCGGCACGACCACCAACAGCGGGCGCTCGTCCCATTTGGGATGGGCGATCCCGATCACGGCGGCCTCGGCGACGTCGGGGTGCCCGACCGCG
>DASRSL010000032.1:0-16455 GCA_035656495.1 Roseiarcus sp. | reverse complement strand
CGCCGGCGACAGACTCGCCGCCCTGACACGCGAGATCACGACAGTCGCCAGGCGCCTTCTACAGGCCGAAGCAACGCCGCAGGGGTCGGCATTCTCGCGGCGTGGCTGAGTGGGAGACTCAAGGCGATGAATGGCTCGTGTAGCAGAAGCCCCGCGGCGGCATTTCGCGGTCGATTTGGCCGGCTTCGTCGCAGGTGATCAGGCCGGCGCCTGAGCCGGGATCTCGCAAAAAGGGCGGAGAGCGGACGACCGCGCGGCGCGAGGCCACGGTCACGCCGGCAACCTGATGAGCGGCGAGCACATGCGTGCGCCGTTTTCGGACATCAACCCGAACTGCATGGTTCCGGTGCTGGAAGACGGCGATTTTCGCCTAACCGAGAGCTCCGCCATCCTCAAATATCTCGCCGACAAGATCGGCTCGCCAGCCTACCCGCAGGAATTGAAGGCGCGCGCCCGGGTCAACGAGATGATGGATTGGCTCAACGTCAATTTCTATCGCGATTGGGGTTACGGCTTCATTTACCCGCAGATTTTTCCGCATCACCGGCGCGAAAGCGTGGCGTCGCAAGTTGATACTATCGAATGGGGGCGCAAGAAATCGAAGGTGTGGCTCGATCTGCTCGATCGCCACTGGCTCGGCCGGCTCATCAACTTCGAAGAGCGGCTCGGCAACAAGCTGTTGTTGAAATCGACTCGCAAAATCGTGTTGACCGAAGCAGGCCAGGAGTATCTCGTTCGGTGCGAGCAGATCGCGCGCGACCTCGAAAAAGCGACGGCGCCGCTCGAACCGGCCACCAGCGAGAGTCTCCGACGCCGCCCTTTCGTGCACTACGATCAGGCGGCGCTCAATTGCTTGCAACGCCGCTGCGGGTCGAATCCGGCTGTCCGGCGGCCGACAGATCGGCCGACAAGATCATGCGGCTCCACGCCTTAGATGGCTCCTTGTCGAATTCGAACGCTCATCAGCCGACTTCCGCATCACGACCGGGCGCTCGACACTGATCGGCGCGGCGGTTCCGCGCCGGGCGCGGAACAGCAGCGCCTTCTTCAGCGTTGCCGCTTGTCAACGGGACCCGCTATCTTCCGAAGTGCTGCGGCCGACAGGAGCGTTCATGCGCATCAGCGAAGGCAAGCCCTATCCGCTCGGCGCCACCGCCGACGCCAAGGGCGCCAATTTCGCGGTCTTCTCCGCTCATGCGACGCGGATCGACGTCTGCATCTTCGACGCGCCCGACGGACGCGAGATCGAACGGTTCGAGCTGCCCGAGTACACCGACGAAGTGTTCCACGGCCACGTCGCCGACATCGGGCCCGGCGCATTCTACGGGTTCCGCGCCCACGGACCGTTCGAGCCGGAGGCGGGACATCGCTTCAATCCGAACAAGCTCCTGCTCGACCCTTATGCGCGCGCCCACGCCGGCAAGCTCGTCTGGGACCCGGCCGCGTTCGGCTACACGATCGGCGCCGAGGGAGACGACCTCAGCTTCGACGAGCGGGACAGCGCGTCCTTCGTGCCGAAATGCGCGGTCGTCGATCCCAATTTTGACTGGCGGGGAGAATACCGAAGGCGCAGCGTCCCCTGGGACCACACGATCGTTTATGAGGCGCACGTCAAGGGCTTCACCAAGCTCAATCCCGGGGTGGACGAAAGCCTGCGCGGCTTCTACGCCGGGCTCGGATCGAAACCCGTCGTCGACTACATCCGTTCGCTCGGAGCCACGACCGTCGAACTCCTGCCCGTCCATACGTTCGTCGACGACTCGTTCCTGCTCGACCGCGGCCTCAGGAACTACTGGGGCTACAATTCGATCGGCTTTTTCGCCCCCGACCCGCGTTATGCCGCCGACGTCCCGAATTCGCTTCGTGAATTCAAGGAGATGATCGCCCGCCTGCACGACGGCGGCCTCGAGGTGATCCTGGACGTCGTCTACAACCACACCGCTGAAGGCAACGAGCTCGGTCCTACCCTTTCCTTCAAGGGTATCGACAACCGTTCCTATTACCGGCTCATTGCCGATCAGCCGCGCTACTACGTCAACGACACGGGGACCGGAAACACGCTGAACCTCAGCCATCCGCGCGTCATCCAGATGGTCGCTGACTCCTTGCGCTATTGGGTGAGCGAAATGCAGGTCGACGGGTTCCGCTTCGATCTCGGCACGATTCTGGCGCGCGAGCCCGACGGCTTCAAGACCGAGAGCGGGTTTCTGAAGGCGGTCGGACAGGATCCGCTGCTCGCCGAGGTGAAGCTCATCGCGGAGCCGTGGGACTGTGGTCCCGGAGGCTACCAGGTCGGCGGCTTCCCGCCGGGCTGGGCGGAATGGAACGACACATTCCGCGACTCCGTGCGCGACTACTGGCGCGGAGTGGCGAGCGCGAAGGCGCTCGCTCCCCGTCTCTGCGCTTCGCCCGACAAGTTCAACTTCCGCGGGCGGAAGCCTTGGGCGAGCGTGAATTTCATCTCGGCGCACGACGGCTTCACTTTGCGCGATCTCGTCTCCTACAACGACAAGCACAACGAGGCGAACGGCGAAGAGAACCGCGACGGCCACTCCGACAACCGCTCATGGAACTGCGGAGCCGAGGGACCGACCGACGATTCGGCGATCAACGCGCTTCGCTGGCGCCAGATGCGCAATTTTCTCGCGACGCTCATCCTGTCCCAGGGCACGCCTATGATCCGGGCGGGCGACGAGTTCGGCCGCACCCAGAACGGCAACAACAACGCCTACTGTCAGGACAACGAGATCAGCTGGGTCGAATGGCGGATGGACGAGGAGCAGCAGGCGCTCGTCCAATTCTTCCGCCAGCTGACGGCGCTGTTCCATCGCTATCCGGTGCTGCGGCGCTCGCGCTTCTTCACCGGCGAGACGAACCCTTACATCGACGTCAAGGACGTGACGTGGATCGACGCGAACGGCTCGGAAATGAAGCCCGAGACCTGGGATAACGAGCATACGCGCTGCTTTGGCATGATTCTCGACGGGCGGGCGCAGACGACCGGGATCAAGCGGCGAGGAAGCGACGCCACGCTGCTGATCGTCTTCAACGCGCATCACGATGTGGTCAAATTCCGCCTGCCTCTCTATTACGAGGCGTACGGCTGGACTCGGCTGATTGACACTAACGCCCCGGAGTCGCCGGCGCGAAAATTCAAGGGCGGCGCCGCATACAAGGCGACCGGGCGATCCCTCCTGATGTTCGAGCGCGTCCCAATCGGCGCCGCGGCGACGGAGCGTCCCGGCCCGGCAGACCTTTCGGCCTCGGAGCCGGCAGACTCGTCCCCGTCGTGACGAAAGGATGCCGACGCGAGCTCGAGCCATGCCGCCACATCTCCGTCTCTTTGATGTTTGACTCTGTCCGCCTTCGGCGGTCGATCCGAAGGCGAAGGCGCGAGGCGCCGAGGAGGACGGAATGGCGGAAGATCAAGGCGGGCCGGTCGGTCCCGATCTGTCGCAGGGTGTGCCGCTCGCCGAGCTCCCCGATGGCGGCAAGCTGGTCGGCCATGTCGGGGACGAAGCAGTGCTGCTTGCGCGGCAAGGAGCGGAAGCATTCGCGGTCGGCGCCTTTTGCACCCACTATCATGGGCCGCTGGCTGACGGACTCATCGTCGATGGCGCCGTTCGCTGCCCCTGGCATCACGCCTGCTTCGACCTACGCACGGGAGAGGCAGTCCGTGCGCCCGCATTCGGCTCCCTGGATAGCTGGACGGTGGAGCAGCGTGACGGAAAGCTCTTTGTCGGAGAAAAGCGCGCTCGGGCGAGCGCGACACCACGCGCCGAGTCAGGCCAGCCGAATCGAATCGTGATCGTCGGCGGAGGGGCTGCCGGGTTCGCCGCCGCGGAGATGCTGCGGCGTCAGAAATACGGGGGCGAAATCGTCATGTTCAGCAGCGACGATGCGCCGCCGGTCGACAGGCCCAGCCTGTCGAAGGACTATCTTGCAGGGAGCGCGCCGGAGGAATGGGTTCCTCTTTGCCCTGACAGCTTCTATCGGGACAATGCCATCGACCTGCGACTGCGATCCACCGTCGTCGGCCTCAACGTCAGGACTCGCGAAATCGCGCTTGCCGACGGGGAGCTCGTCCCCTTCGATCGGCTGCTGCTAGCGACCGGGGCCGAGCCCGTGCGCCCGTCCATCCCCGGCGCGAAACAGTCCGACATGCTCTTGCTGCGTTCGCTCGACGACTGCCGGGCCATCATCGAGCGAGCCAAGGCGTCGCGGCGCGCGCTGGTGCTGGGCGCGAGCTTCATCGGGCTCGAGGTCGCGGCCTCGTTGCGGGCGAGGAATGTCGAAGTCCATGTCGTGGCGCCGGAACAACGTCCGATGGAGCGCGTCCTTGGCCCCGAATTCGGCGAGTTCATTCGGGCGCTGCATGAGGAGCACGGCGTGGTCTTCCATCTTCGAACCACGGTGAGCGCCATCGACGGCCAACAGGTCCGGTTGTCGGACGGAAGCGTCATCGAGGCCGACCTTATTGTCGCGGGCGTCGGCGTACGTCCGCGCGTCGGGCTTGCCGAATCGGCCGGCCTCAGGGTGGATCGGGGCGTCGTCGTGGACGCCTATCTCGAAACGAGCGCGCCGGGCATTTTCGCGGCCGGCGACATCGCGCGCTGGCCCGACTCGCGCAGCAGCGATTCCATCCGCGTCGAACACTGGGTCGTCGCCGAGCGACAGGGACAGACCGGAGCGCTCAACATGCTCGACGGCCGCGAGAAATTCTCGGCCGCTCCGTTCTTCTGGAGCCAACACTACGACATCCCGATCAACTACGTCGGTCATGCGGAGCGATGGGACGAACTCGCGGTCGAGGGAAGCATCGCCGGCAAGGATTGTCTTGCCCGCTTCAAGCGTGGGGGACGCACGCTCGCCGTCGCTTCGATATTCCGCGACGTTCCGAGCCTCGAAGCCGAGGTCGATCTGGAACGCGAGGCGCCGAGATGAGGGCGGCTCCACTCGTCATGCCTGCTTCAGAATGGCGAATGGCAAGAGGCCAAGCCATTCGCTGAGCGGCGTCGAGGCCCGAAAGGGCCGCGCCCGAATGACGTCGAACCATTCGCCCTCCGGCATCCGCGCGCGGGCCCGCCAGTCCGGCTTTCCTTCTCTGCGGGCGGGAAACCGGGCGGCCAGCACTGCGAGTCGCCGCTCAGCAAAGGTCCGCACGAAACCAACCACCCAATCCGCGTTTTCACCCGTCATTTCGATCGGCTGATAGTCTCCGCTCGCAAAAAGCTCGGCGCAATCGCGCCGCAGAGACAGCAGAAGAGCCGTCACGGCGAGCTTGACCCGCCCGTCGCGCCAGGTCATGAGCAGAGACTCGAACAGTACTGCCCGGTCTTCCTCGCGTTCGAGCCGCGGGGCCAGCTTGGCGAGCGCCCCCTCGCGCTCGCGGTAATCGACCGCGCGACGGTTGTCCGGGTCGACGAGGCTCAGGTCCCACAACTCGCAGCCCTGGTAAATGTCGGGGACGCCCGGCGCCATGAGCTTCAGCGCTGTTTGGACGAGGCTGTTCTGCACGCCGAGGCGGGCGATGCGTTCGACGAACGGCAGGAAGCTTGTCAGGAAGCCGCCGTCCGGCCGCAGCGCCTCTGCGGCGAAGGCTTGCATCGCCGCCTCGTATTCGAGGTTGGGCGCCGCCCAGTTCGAGCGCTGCTTGCCCTCCCGCAACGCCTTTTCGAGCGCGATGCGAATGCGGGTTCGGTAGGCCTCGAGCCCCTCGGCCGTCGGGGTTTCGAGCATCTCCGTCGGCCAGGATCCAACCAGCATCTGATAGAGCATGTATTCATCGTCGCGCGCCGGCGGCGCCCGGCCTTCGACGTCGCCGAGCCTCGCCCGGAGAAGCCGACTCCAGCTTGTGACCTGGCGCCGCCATTCCTCTGGAACTTCAGAGAGCACGGCGAGCCGAGCGCGTGCGTCCTCGCCACGCTTTGTGTCGTGCGTGGCCGTCGCGAGCATCGCGTGCGGCCAACGCTCGGCGCGCTGCGCGTTCGCTTTGTGGAACAGCGCCGGCGGGATTCCGAACCTGTCCGGCGCGCCGCCGACTTCATTCAGGCCGACGAAGCGGTTGTAGCGATAGAAGGCGGTGTCCTCGACGCCCTTCGCCATCACCGGCCCGGAGAACTGCTGAAGCTTCATCGCGAAGCGCAGCGCTGCGGTTCTGCTGATTTCGGTCGCGGCCGACCCTCTGGTTTCCCCGGTGAGCACGCCCTCGAGAAAATCGAAGGCCGAGGAGTGCACGTCCGGATCGGATCGGCGAGCGCGCGCGAAAGCCCAGGCGATGTCGCGCCGGTCGGCTTCGGCAAACGCGCCTGAGAGGTCGACATAAGTGCGGTAGACCGGAAAGCAGCCGACGATCGCCTTGATCGCGCGCGTAAGCAGCGACTGGGTTAGATCCGCGGTCATCGGGCTTTCCCGGGCAAGGCGCACCGCGGCGCGGCCAAGCGCGCCGACTTCGCTCGCCATCTCGTTGTCCATGACCCTGAGCTTGGAGGCGAGGGCGATCTCTTCGAAGGGTTCGCCCGCGCCGGCGAAGGCGCGATAGGTCTCGGAGAACGCGCCCTCGGCGGATTGGTCGACGAGCAGGCCGAGCGAAAAATTCAGGTAGTCGTAGCCGGTCGTGCCTTCGACAGGCCAGTCTGCGCGCAGACGTTCGTGCGGCGCCAGAATCTTCTCGACCACGAGATAGAAAGGACAATCGACACGCTCACGAAGCGCCGTCAGGTAGGACTTGGGGTCCAACAGGCCGTCGACGTGATCGATTCTCAGCCCGTCGATCTCTCTGGCCTCGAGCATGCGGAGAACGCGGGCATGCGCGTGCTCGAACACGGGCTCGAGCTCCATGCGGAGGCCGGCCAGATCGTTGATGTTGAAGAAGCGCCGGTAGTTGATCTCGTCCTCGGCGACGCGGAAGAACGCGACGCGCCAGAACTGCCCGGCGATCAGCCTGTCCATCTCGCGCCAGTCGCGGTTGATCGCGGCGACACGCTCGTCGATCTCGCGGCGCGTCCTGGCGTCCCTCACCGCGAGATCCGCCAGTTCGGCCTTCAGGCCGAGCGCCCGTTCGGCAGTCTGGGGACGCCAGTTCGGCAGGTCGAGGAACCGGTCCGACATGCGGTCGACCGCCGCGGCGCCGTGGCCGAGGACCATCGGATAGGTCAGCGGGCAGACCGGCAGCTCGTGCTCGCCGTAGGCCCAGATCGCGAAGGTTCCGTCGTCGCCGAACCTCAGGCTGAGCTTGCCCTCTCTCAGCTCTTCGCCATATTGGCCGCCCAGCACCGGCGCGAGTAGTTTGCCGCCGCCTGCGCCCCAGTCGATGTCGAACCAGCCGGCGTAACGTGACTCCGGCCCCCATTCGAGCACGTCGAGCCAGATCGGATTATCGGCGCCGCCGACGCCCATATGGTTTGGGACGAAATCGAGGATGGCGTTCAGACCCTCGCGTCGGAAGGCCTCGATCATCGAGGAATAATCTTCTTCCGAGCCGAGCTCCAGGTTCAGCCGTGCGTGGTCCGTGATGTCGTAGCCGTGGAGGCTGCCCGGCCGCGCCTTGAAGAATGGCGACAGGTAGACGTGGCTCACGCCGAGGCGGGCGAGATAGGGCGCAATCGCCGCCGCTTCCTTGAAGCCGAACGCGGACCTGAACTGCAGCCGATAGGTGGCGCGGGGAGGAATCATGCCGCCCCGACGCTCCAGCGCACGCTCCACGGGCCGAATTCCACTTCGGTCTCAGCGCAACGCCAGAACACGCCGGACGCGTCGGGAAAGGCGACCCCGCCGTCGGACAGATTGGCGTCCAGGACGAGGCGGCGTTCGCCCGACCGCCAGACGACGCGGACCGCCTGTTCGCCGAGAATCGAGCTCTGGCCGCCATGCTCGATTTCCGGCAGGAGCGGCCGGACGTGCTCCCGCCGCGCAGCGAGCGCGGCGCGGTAGAAGCCGAGGCGCTCGATGTCGATCCGGCTCCAGTCGAGCTTCGCCGACAGGAAGGTCGATTCGGCGAGCGGATCGGGAATCTTCGCCGCTTGCTTAGATTCGGCGAATTCCGGAAAGAGCGCGAATTCCGCGCGACGCCCGACTCGGACGGCTTCCGCCAGGTCGCAGTCGAAGTCGCAGAAGAACGGGAACGGCTGCGCCGCCGCCCACTCCTCGCCCATGAACAGCATCGGCGTCTGCGGCGCCAGGAGATAGACGCTCGCGAGCGCGCGGAGCGCCGCCGGCGAAGCAAGCGCGCTCAGCCGCTCGCCGAAGGCGCGGTTGCCGATCTGGTCGTGGTTCTGAATGAACGCGACGAAAGCGCCGGGAGGCAGGTCGGCGCTCGGCCCGCCGCGCGGCGCCTCGCGATGGGAGGAAAGCTCGCCCTGATAGGCGAAGCCTTCGGCCAGCGCCCTGGCCAGGAGCTTCGTGTCTCCATAATCGCCGTAATAGCTGCTCCTTTCATGCGTCGCTGCGACGTGCAGCACGTGGTGGAGATCATCGTTCCACTGCGCCGCGTAGAGGAGAGGCTTGCGCTGGTAGCGGACGAGCCGCTGCGGCTCGTTGTTCTCGTTCTCGAGCAGGAGATGGACCGCCCGGCCGGAGCGTGACCGGAGTCGGGCCCCGAGCTCGTCGACGATGTCGGGACGGCTGTCGTCCTTGATCGAATGCACCGCGTCGAGGCGCAGCCCGTCCAGGCGGAACGCGTCGATCCAGTATTCCGCGTTCTCGATCATGAAGTCTCGAACCGGACGGGCGTCGGGGCCGTCGAAATCGATCGCTTCGCCCCACGGCGTCCGATGGCGGGCGGTAAAGAAGTTCGGCGCGTAGGAGGAGAGGTAGTTTCCTTCCGGTCCGAAATGATTGTAGACCACGTCGAGCACTACGGCGACGCCGCGGCTGTGCGCCGCATCGACGAAGGACTTGAAATCCTCCGGCCGGCCGTAGGTCGCGTCGGGTGCGTAAGGGTAGACGCCATCGTAGCCCCAGCCCCACCGTCCGCGGAAGTCCGCCACCGGCATGATCTCGATCGCGGTGACGCCGAGCTCGACGAGATGATCGAGCTTGCGAGCGGCGCCGGCGAACGAGCCTTCGGGCGTGAAGGCGCCGACATGGAGTTCATAGAGAACGACATCGTCCCAGGCGAGGCCCGGCCACCGCGCGCGCCAGCGATAGGCGTCATGGTCGATCGTCTCGCTCGGCCCGTGCACGTCCTTCGGCTGAAACCGCGACGCGGGGTCCGGAACGAGCGCGCCGTCGGATAGCTCGAAGCGATACAGGGATCCCGCGCCGATACCCTCGACGAAGATGTCGAAGAAGCCGCCGTTCCGGGGCTCCATCGGGATTCTAGAGCTTCGGCCCTCGAGCGCGAGGCTCACGCGCTTCTGCGACGGAGCCCAGAGCCGAAAACGGACGCCGCCCTCCTCAAACGAAGGGCCATGAGTCCAGCGCCGTGGTCGGCCATTCATATGCGCTCTTCGTCAGTGAGGGTTTCGAATGGCAGGCAAACCCTCGAGCGCGGCAAGGGTTCCGCCCTGCGCAGAGCCGCGTTGGGCGGGCCGCAGATTTACTGGAAGCAAGCAGCGCTAAAACGCGACCCCTCTGCGCAAAGCTTGCGCCTTTGCTGCGCTGCTCAGTGGGAAAACGCGGCTCTCAGCCGTTCGTGCTGGGACACCACCTCGCTCTCGCGGTTCAGCGCGTCCGGCGAACGGGCGAGGGCGAGGCAGCGATCGAGATGGATGACGCGATCCTGGATGCGCAGCGAGCGCCGGCTCAGGCTTCGCAGCGAAGGCGGCAAGAGATCGAAAATGTCGGGCGGACAGGCGAGATCCTGGCGCGAGAGCTTGATGCGGTGGCGCTCGGTCAGCGCCTGGCCCGCGGTCAGTTCGCCTTCGTTGACGGCGCGCCGCACCAGGAGCCACGAGGCGACCTGCATGAGGCGCGTGGTGAGCCGCATGCTTTCTGTCGCATAGGCGAGGGCAACGGGGCGAGGAAGCGCCTTCGATTCGCTTCGTCCGCGGCCGTCGAGATAAGCTGCGGCCTCTTCGACGAGGTCCATGCCCTCGCGGAAGAGGTCGTTGAAGGCGCGCGAGGCGGTCAGGCGGTGAACCAAGGGTATGGCAGCCGCCGGAACCCGATTCCCAGCATCGAACTGGCGACTCATTGGCTTTACTCCCAACGCGCCGCGGTCGGCGCCGCCGATGGCGGCCTCCGCGCGCATCCAGGAAGACCGAAAGCAATTATAGCGCCGCAGACCGGCAGGCCGGGCATTTACCTTCTGCTAACGTTAACGCAGAGGTATTGTCGTTTGCAACCGAGAAAAAAGCCGCCCGAAGGCGGCTTTTGAGGGAGGGAGGATCAGAGACGTCGAACAGAACGGGAATTAAACCCGTTCAGAACCCATAAATCCGGGTCGAATGATTCATAGCCGATAACCCTTAACGAGATCTTACGTGGCGGCCGTCTGTCGCAAATTGGAATGGCCGGGTCGGAACGGGACAGTCGCGGTCAGAATTTGAACGCCCCACGCGCCGCCTCGCGGGTCGACTCGCGCGCCACGATCGCCTGCTCGAGCCGGTCGATTTCCGCCTTCAGGAGCGCGATGCGCTCGGCGAGCTCGGGCGCGGACAGGTCGTCGAGGTTCTGGCCGATCTCATGGACAGGCGGGGCCTTCCGTTTGGCCCCGAATACCGATTCTTCGTCGAACTCGGCCATGGCGTCCTCCGGGCAAAAGTTCAGGACGCGGCGATGAATCCGCCGCCCAGAACCCGCGCGCGCGGGTCGAGGGACTCATAGAAAACGCAGGCCTGCCCGGGTGAGACGCCGCTCTCGGGCTCGATGAAGTCGACCTCCCCCGACGGCAGGAGGAGCGCAGACGCCGGGGGCCGGGTCGATCGCACTCGAGCGGCGACCAGGAGACCCTCCGCCGGCAGGTCGGCGAGCTCGCCGTCTCCGATCCAGTTGATGTCGCGCAGCTTGAGCCTGGTCTTCGCCAGAGCGGCGCGGGGCCCGACGACGACCTGCCGGCGTGCTGCGTCGAGCGCCACGACATAAAGCGGTGCGGTCGCGGCGACGCCGATCCCGCGCCGCTGCCCGATGGTGTAATGGACGATGCCGGCGTGGCGGCCGAGCACGCGGCCGTCGACGTGGACGATGTCGCCTGGCTCCGACGCGCCCGGCAGCAGTCGCTCGATCATGTCGCTGTAATGGCCGTCCGGAACGAAGCATATGTCTTGGCTGTCGGCCTTCTCGGCGTTGACGAGGCCGAAGCGGCGAGCGAGCGCACGCACTTCCGGCTTCGCCATCGCGCCGAGCGGAAAGCGCAGGCGCCTCAGCTGATTCCGACTGGTGGCGAACAGGAAATAGCTCTGGTCGCGGTCCGGGTCGGCGGCGCGAAAGAGCGCCTGCCCGCCGCGCCCGTCGTCGCGCGTCGCGACATAGTGCCCGGTCGCCAGGAGATCGGCGCCGAGATCGCCCGCGGCGGCGAAAAGGTCGGCGAATTTCATGTGCTGGTTGCACGCGACGCAGGGGATCGGCGTTTCGCCTGCGACATATGCGCGTGCGAAAGGCTCGATCACCTTCTCGCGAAAGCGCTGCTCGTAATCGAGCACGTAATGGGGAATTCCGAGCCGAGCGGCGACGTCGCGGGCGTCGTGAATGTCTTGTCCGGCGCAGCAGGCGCCCTTGCGGTGGGTCGCCTCGCCGTGGTCGTAGAGCTGCATGGTCACGCCCACGACGTCGTAGCCCTCGTCGGCCAGCATCGCCGCGACGACCGAGGAATCGACGCCGCCGGACATCGCCACCACCACGCGGGTGCCCGCGGCGGGCTTGTCCAGTCCGAGGCTATTGGTTGCGGGGCGCTGAACGGGCGCCAAGGATGTCGCGAGCATTCCTTCTCATCCCGGCATTCACGGCCGGACCCGGCTTAGATTGGGCCTTTGGCCCGCAGACGCAAGTCCATAGCCGAAATCCGCCCGCAGGGCCAGATATTCCGGGACAGGGGCGGCCAGCGGCCCTGCGCCCGCGGCTTTAGGCCGCTTGCGCAGGATGCTACCGGATCAGGGCCGCCGCTTCCCTGAACCGCGGATGTTCGGCCGTCCCGAGCCATTCGAAGACGACCATCTCCGTCGTCACGATCTCCACGTCGTGGCGCGCCATGCGCGCGATCGCCGCCTCCTTGCTCTCGGCGCGCCGCGAGCCGATCGCGTCGCGTACGACGAAAACCCGGCGGCCGCGGTCGATCAGTCCGAGCGCCGTCTGGAGCACGCAGACATGCGCCTCGCACCCCACGATGACCACGGCGCGGTCGCCGGGCGCGCGAAGCAGGAACTCCGGTGAGCGGCTGGCGTCGAACGTCATTTTTGGCACGACGATCGAGGGGTCCGGCGCCAGTTCCGCAACCGTCGCCCCGAGGCCCTTGGGATTCTGCTCAGTGAACAAAGCGGGCGCTCCGAGGAGCGCCGCCGCGTCGACGAGCCGACGGGTGTTGGCGACGATCGACGCGGCGCCGTCGATGGCCGGAATGAGCCTCGACTGCATGTCGATGACGACCAGCATCGAGGTTCGCAGGTCAACACTCAGCACGGGCGGCCTCCTATTCTCTGATGGGTTTCTTCGGTTCCGCCTCGACAGTTCGGCAGAACGTTGTAAACATTGTTCCCGTATCTCGCCTTGCTAACGATTACGCAATAAATCGTGCGATTTGAAACACCTGCGCCGTTTTTTGTCCGACTCCCGTTTAGGCAAATCTTAAAGCGACGCTCCTATCGTCCTACGCGACGAGACGAGTGTAATGAGTGAGCGTTCCATGAGTGATGCGATAAGACCGAGGGTCAAATACGTGATCGGGCCCGACGGCAGTCCGTTGACGGTCGCGGATCTGCCTCCTCCCTCCACGCGCCGGTGGGTTATTCGCCGCAAGGCGGAAGTGGTCGCTGCGGTGCGCGGCGGCCTCCTGTCGCTCGACGAGGCCTGCTCGCGGTATACGTTGACAGTGGACGAGTTCGTGAGCTGGCAAGTGTCGATCGACCAGCACGGCCTGCCCGGCCTGCGTACGACCCGCATTCAGCAGTATCGCCAGTAGGACCGCCGAGCGCGGTCATGGCATGAGCTCGCTGCCGTTGACTTCGATGATCTGCCCGACGACATAGCCGCTCAGCGCCTCCGAGGCGAGGAAGAGGTAGCCGCCGACGCATTCCTCCGCCGTTCCGATGTGGCCGATTGGAATGGTCTTGCGCACCGCTTCAATCGTGGCTGCGTCCGAGTAGCGATCGTGGAACGGAGTCGCGATCACGCCCGGTGCGACCGCGTTGACGCGAATCTTTTCCGATCAGCTCCCTTGCCTGGCCCCGCGTCAGCGTGGAGACAAAGCCTTTGGCTGCGGCGTAGAGGACGGCCCCGCCCCCGCCGCCGTTGCGCGCGGTGATCGAGGTCGTGTTGATGACAAAGCCGCCGTTGCGCTCGAGCCAGGCGAGCGCGGCGCGAGTCATAGATACGACCGAGCGGGCGTTGAGATCGAACACCGCCTGCGCATGCTCGTCGGCCGCTTCGTAAGGGACCCGGCCGAGCATCAGGCCGGCGTTGTTGATCAGGCCGTCGAGGCAGCCGAATCGGGTCGTCGTCTCGGCGACGATGCGCTCGCAGTCGGCCGGGCTCGCGACGTCGGCCCTGACGGAATCGGTTCGCCGCCCGCGGCTTGAACCTCCATCGCCAGCGCCCGGGCCGAGTCCTCGCTTGCGTGATAGCCGATCGCGACCTTGGCCCTGTCCGGCGAACCCTCGCGCGACCGCCGCCCCGATGCCGGTCGAGCCTCCGGTGATCAGGACGACCTTGCCGGCGAGATCGGGAATGACGAGGCGGGGCTCGGGCATATGGCAAACCTCCTAGAAACGGAGTGAAACGCCAGCATGATGGCGGGGCGGTGGCGCGTCAACGGCCGAGACCCGGACGATGTCGAAGCGAGCGGCGTTCCGATGTCTCTTCGATCATGGAGGACGGATCGATCGGGTGTTCGGCTACGGATGAATTGTCGGCGCGCCGGCCCTATATTCTCCTGGCATTCGCGGAGGCTCGCCTATGATCGTTACGCGCAAGCTCGCGGCCATTCTGGTGGCCGACATCGTCGGCTTTTCGCGGCTGGCGGGCACCGACGAGGATCGCGTCCTGGCACGGCTGCGCGCGCTCAGAAGCGACCTGATCGACCCGGTTATTTCCGTGCACAACGGCCGCGTGGTCAAGCGCACCGGCGACGGCGTTCTGGTTGAGTTTCGCAGCGTCGTCGACGCGGTGCGCTGCGCAATCGAGATCCAAAACGGCCTCATCGAGCGCAACGCCGGTCTCCCGTCCGACCGACGCATCGAGTTCCGCGTCGGCATTCATCTCGGCGACGTCGTCGAGGAGACCGACGGCGACCTGATGGGCGACGGCGTCAACATCGCTGCTCGTCTCGAAGGGATCGCGCGGCCGGGCGCGATCGCGCTTTCCGAAGACGCCTATCGGCAGGTGAAGGGGCGGCTCGACATGTCGGTCACCGATCTCGGCCACAAGGAGCTGAAAAACATCGCCGAGCCGGTCCGGGTCTATTCGCTCGAAGTCGGCCTGCCAGCCGAGGCGAAGCCCGCGCCGCCCGAAACGACGGAGCAGAGGTCTGGCCCGCCGCGCTGCTCCATCGTCGTCTTGCCGTTCGCGAGCCTTGGCGGGGGGCCCGAACAGGAGACTTTCGTCGACGGCGTCACCGAGAGTCTGACGACCGATCTGTCGCAGGTCGCCAACACGACCGTCGTCGCGCGCAACACGGCCTTCACCTACAAGGGCAGATCGGTCGAGGCCAGGCAGATCGGACGCGAACTCAACGTCCGCTACATTCTCGAGGGCAGCATCCAGCGCGGCGCCAACCGGATGCGAGTCAATACCCAGCTGATCGACGCGACGACGGGCAATCATCTGTGGGCCGACCGGTTCGACAAGCCGATGGCCGATCTGTTCGACATGCAGGACGAAATCGTCTCCCGTCTTGCCAACCAGCTGCGCCCGGAAGTGATCGAAGTCGAGGCGCAGCGCGCCGAGCAGGAGCCGAACCCCGACTCGCTCGACTATTACTTCCGCGGCGTCGCGACCTTCAATAAGGGGCGGCTCGAGAACCTGATGACGGCCCGCGCGCTGTTCGAGAAAGCCGTCGAGCTCGATCCAACCAACGTCGACGCGCTCGTCGGGGCGGCGCGCGTCGACATCGTCGCCGACGCGGTCTATGCGAGCGCCGCCCGGGCGAAGCGGCTCGCGGCGGCCGAGGCGCTTCTGTTGAAGGGCCTGTCCATCGCGCCGCGCAATCAATGGGCCCATCTCTGGCTCGGCTTCGTGCAGATGCTCACCAACCGCGCTCCCCGCGGCATCGGCGAATTCGAGCGGGCGCTGGCGCTGAACCGCAACCTCGGCGTCGCCCACGCCTGGATCGGCATGGCGAAGATCATGCTCGGCCGCGCCGAGGAGACCGAGGCGCATGTCGCCGAGGCCTTTCGCATCTCCCCAATCGACGGCGCAACCTTCTTGTGGAAGAACATCGCGGGCCTCGCCAAGCTGCATCTCGGCGAGGACGAGGCGGCGGCGGAGCTTTTCCGCCGGGCGATTGACTCCAGCCGGAACTATCCTTTGAACTATTTCTACAACGCGGCGGCGCTAGCCCAACTCGGTCGCGAGGCGGAGGCGGAGGCCGAAGCCAAGGCGGGGCTGGCGATCGCGCCCAAATTCACCGTCGCCGGGTTCCGGGGGGCCGCCGAAAGCGACAACTCCGTCTATCTCGCCCAGCGCGAGCGGGTGCTCGAGGGCATGCGCAAGGCCGGCGTGCCGGAAGGGTAAGCGGCCGGTTGTTGCGGATTTGCCGCTCGCGGGCCGCTCATTGGCCTTGCTGACACTCTGAGACCTCCGTCAACGTTTCCGGCGCGGTGGGCGATGCGCAAATCAACGCGGTCATGGCGTTCGCTTTGCGATCATCAGGTATGACGCCGACGAGGCCTTTAAGCCGCCGCCAGGCGGCGTCGGCGACGATCGCGACGAGCGATCCGATGGATGGCGGGCTTGACGCCAAGGGTCAGCGCCAGCGCCCAGAAGACCATCAGCGGGCCGAATTCGACGAGCACGAAACGGGCGGCGGCGAGTTTTGGCATCGGCGGCGGTCATCCAGGCAGCGCCGCGACGATCGCCGCGCCGCTGACGGCGGCGAGGCGCCAGATCAACAGCGAGGACGGCCGGGACAGACATCAGCGCTTTCAATAATCCTTTGTCGGGGCGACTGCAGCAAGGGCGCTTGTGCATTGCCGCTCGGCCGTCCAGCATGAGTTCCGCCCGAGGGAGGGGTTCTCAATGGCTCTGACGAAGCACAACCGCATGACGGTCGGCGACCTGCGAGCGCTCAAGGGCAAGCGGCAATTGACCATGCTCTATGTCGACACGCTCGACGAGGCGGCCGCCGCTGCGGCGGCGGGCATCGAC
>DASRSL010000031.1:0-16050 GCA_035656495.1 Roseiarcus sp. | reverse complement strand
CTCTCGAACCCTTGTCTCGTAGCGGGTCCCAAGAGAGCCGCGCAGCATCTCATAGTAGGTGACGACCGAGATCACGATAGGACGCCCACCCGCGACGGCAGCTTCGAGCCGCTTGCGCACGCTGGCCGGTCGCTCGCGCAGGCGCACGATGTCGAGCGGGGTGTTCATCCAGGACTCGGGAGCCTGAATTTTGGCGAACCGGGCAGGGCGAGCGCCGCCGCTCATGCCCTTCGCTTGCTGGCGGCGGGCTTTGCCGCAGGCTCGGGCTTCGCCCCATTCGCCCGCTTTTTCATGAACGCCTCGCGCAGCGCCTCCTCGATGCGGGCGCTATAGTCGCGTCCGATCGCCCTGATGTGCGCGACCAGATCGGTCGCAACACGGAACCGATGGCCGCCTTCGGCGCCCAGCCCTTCGGCCTCCCCTTGCGGCGGGTGCTCTCGACGGGTCTCGATCAGCCCGGGCACAGCTTCCCGAATCGGTTTCATTTTGCGGAAGTCTGCAAGAGTCAACTCGCTGACCTCTCCTTCTTCATCGGTCAGCGGCGTTGGCCCTCTTCTCCTTTTGGTTTCGCTCATAACGTCTCACCTCTCGATCGTTTGCCTTGCGCATGCTGATGACCCCATAAGCGGCGCCGGGTAAGGGGCGACGACCAAATAGCGGTCTTCGCCGCGTGTTTCGGCCGGCGAACCCGTCCCCATCATCGTGTCTCTCCCGGCGGCGCTGACAACGTTGTCAAAAAATTCGTTTGCCACAGTTAACTTGTTCGTTTTAGAAATGAGAGGGTGCTGTAGGGGGTTTCAATGCATTTCCATCCCAACACAACGAAATACAATTGTTGATTTGCGGTCGTCACGTGTCGTCATCCAGAGCTGACAAAAAGCGACTTCGCAAATTCGAGAGACAAGGCAAGGCGATGTTCGCTTCAGCCTTTGAACGGCATGCTTGTCGAATTCGCGAAAGCCGTCGGGGCGGCGCCCATACGCGGGTGACGCCAGTGGAGGCGGAAGACGACGTGACGCGCGCGGTCAACGCCGAGCAAGTCCGCGGCTTATTCAGGCAAATTCCGGTCGCCCTCTTCGTCAACGTCGTCAATGCAGCCCTGGTTGCGATCGTGCTCACGCCACTCGCGACCCGACCGTTTCTGCCGCCCTGGTTCGTATCGGTGGCGCTGGTGACGATAGGCCGCGGGATCGTATGGCTGCGCTATCGCCGCGCCCCCGATCAGCCCGAAGACGCTCGCCGTTGGTTACGGGCGGCGACTTGGGGTTCGCTGCTCTGCGGCCTTTGCTGGGGGATCGGCGGATTCATCCTGTTTCCGGTTCTCCCGGCGCTCGGTCAGCTCTTTCTCGTCGTCGTGATGGGAGGCATGTGCGCCGGCGCCCTGGCGATCAGTGCGTCGCATCTGCCGTCACTCCTCGCCTTCCTCTTGCCGACCGGCCTGCCGATGGTTTTGCGCTTTTTGGCGCAAGGCTCGACCAGAGACAGCGTGCTCGCGGGGATGATCGTCGTGTTCGTGGCGGCGCTGTCGCTGGCGGGAAGACACTTCAGCGATATCTTCGCAGAGGCGCTGCGGCTGCGCTTCGAACTGAAAGAGGCCAATCTTCGCTTGGCCGAAGCCAATGTCCGCCTGCAAGCCGAAATGGCCGAACACCGGGAGACCGAGGCGGCTTTGCACCAGGCGCAAAAGCTCGAAGCGATGGGCCACCTGACGGGTGGCGTCGCCCACGATTTCAACAACCTACTGACGGTGGTCGTAAGCAACGCGACGCTGCTGCGCGACTGCGCGGCGGACGAGCCGACGCGCAGGCGAGCGGCGGGCATTCTGAGCATCGCCGACCGCGGAGAGCGTCTGATCCGGCAGCTGCTCGCCTTTTCGCGACGCCGGATGCTGAGGCCGGAGGCCGTCGCACTGCAAGGACGGACCTCGGAGATCGCCGAAGTGCTCGCCCGCTCGCTGCGCGAGGACATCGCGGTGACGATCTATCTGCCCGAAGATCTGTGGCCGGTGACGGTCGACGCCGGAGAATTCGAACTGGCCTTGCTCAATATCGCGGTCAACGCCCGCGACGCCATGCCGAACGGCGGCACTTTCCGGCTCGCGGCGCGCAATGCGCGCTGCCGCGGCGAGACGGTCAGCGGCGGCCTCGTCGGCGAGTTTGTCGCGATCACTCTAGCGGACACCGGGGCGGGCATGCCAGCCGAGGTGATGGCGCGGGCCTTCGAGCCTTATTTCACGACCAAGACCGCGGGCCTCGGATCGGGACTCGGCCTTTCCCAGGTCTATGGCTTCGCCAGCCAGAGCGGGGGGAGCGCGGTGCTTGCCGGCGCCCCGGGCGGGGGGACCGCGATCACGCTCTTTCTGCCGCGCGCTGACGCCGCCCCGGCGATGGCCGGAGAGATTGCGGCACAACCGGCGTCCGCCCCTGCCTCGGCCCGCATCCTGCTGGTCGAGGATGACCCAACGGTCGCCGAGGCGACGCAAGACCTGCTACACGGCATGGGCTTCGACACGCGCTGGGCCGGCGACGGCACGGCGGCGCTGGCCTTCGTCGAGAGCGATCCGAAGCTGTCGCTCGTCCTGTCGGACGTCGTCATGCCCGGCGGTGTGAGCGGAGTCGATCTGGCCCGCATGCTGCGCGACCGGCGCCCAGAGCTGCCGGTGATCCTCGCGACCGGCTATAGCAGCACCGCGTCCGAGGTGGCGGCCGAAGGATTCGCGCTGATCGAGAAGCCCTATCGTCGCGAAGTGCTGGCCGCCTCGCTCCGATCGGCGGTCGAAGGCCGCGCCCAGTTGGCTTGAATTCAAACCGAGACGCTACCGTCCGCCGCTTGCGCAAACGTCCGGGGTTCGCCAAATTCGGGCTCTGGAGTCCTGGATGAACGCCCCGCTCGAAATCGTGCGCCGCCCCTCCGTCTGCCCGCACGACTGCCCCTCGGTCTGCGCGCTCGACGTCGAGGTGATCGGCGGCAACCGGATCGGCCGCGTGCACGGCGCGACCGACCATCCCTATACGCAGGGGGTCGTCTGCGCGAAAGTGGCGCGCTACGCCGAACGCATCCATCATCCGGAGCGGCTGATCCGGCCGCTGAAGCGCATCGGGCCGAAGGGTTCTGGGCAGTTCGCGCCGATCTCGTGGGCCGAGGCTCTCGATCGCGTCGCAGGCGCGTTCGTCGAAGCCGAGCGTGAGCACGGAGCGGAAAGCGTCTGGCCCTATTTCTACGCCGGCACCATGGGCCTCGTGATGCGCGACGGGATCGAGCGCTTGACCCACGCCAAGCGCTACTCGCGCTTCTTCGGCACAATCTGCGTCGGCATCGCCTGGCCGGGTTATAGCGCGGGGACGGGACGCATGTCCGGCATCTCCCCGGCCGAGATGGCGAAATCGGACGTCATCGTCATCTGGGGAACCAACGCGGCGGCGACCCAGGTCAATCTGATGACGCATGCGACGCGCGCCCGGAAGGAGCATGGCGCAAAAATCGTCGCGATCGACATCTACCCGACCGAGACCCTGCGGCAGGCGGATCTCTCGCTGCAGGTGAGACCTGGGACCGACGGCGCGCTCGCCTGCGCCGTCATGCACGTTCTCTTCCGCGACGGTTTCGCCGACCGCGACTGGATGGCGCGCTATGCGGACGCGCCCGAGGCGCTCGAGGCGCACCTTTGCGAGAAGACGCCCGCCTGGGCGAGCGCGATCACCGGACTTGACGTCGGGGAGATCGAGGCTTTCGCGGCGCTAGTCGGGCGCAACAAGCGGACGTTCTTCCGGCTCGGCTACGGCTTTTCCCGCCAGCGCAACGGCGCCGCCAACATGCACGCGGCGCTCTGCATTCCCGCGGTCACCGGCGCCTGGGCGCACGAGGGCGGCGGCGCGCTGCACGCCTCGAGCGCCGTCTACGGGCTCGACAAAACGCTGATCGAGGGCCTCGATCAGCGCGACGAGAGCGTTAGAAGGCTCGACATGTCGCGAATCGGCGCGGTCCTGACCGGCGACCGCGAGGCTCTCAAGGGCGGCGGCCCGGTTCATGCGATGCTGATCCAGAACACCAACCCGATGGTGGTCGCGCCGGACCAGGAGATTGTTCGGCGCGGTTTTGCGCGCGAGGACCTGTTCGTCTGCGTGCACGAGCAGTTCATGACCGACACCGCGCGCTATGCCGACGTCGTGCTGCCGGCGACGATGTCTCTCGAGCACGACGACATCTACACGGCGAGCGCGCACCAGTTCCTCCAATTCGCCCCGAAGGCGATCGATCCGCCGGAAGAGTGCCGCTCCAACCACGAAGTGATCTGCGGCCTCGCCCACAGGCTCGGCACAAAACACCGCGGCTTCGAGATGAGCGTGCGCGAGATCATCGACGAGACGCTGCGCGTCTCCGGGCGGGGAACGCTCGCGGAGCTGGAGGCCGCGCGCCGGCTCGACTGCCAGCCGCCGTTCGAGACTGCGCATTTCCTCGACGGATTCGGCCATCCCGACCGCAAGTTCCACTTCCGCGCCGAGTGGCCGAATACGCCCTACGCCAACGACGGCCTGCGCGGGCCGTGGCGGACCATGCCCTCCCTGCCAGACCATTGGGCCGTCAATGAAAGCGCGGACGAGGCCCATCCGTTCAAGCTGGCGACCTCGCCGGCGCGCAACTTCCTCAATTCGAGCTTCAACCAGACCTCAACCTCGCTCGCCCGCGAGGTCCGCCCCTCGGCGCTGATGCATCCCGCCGACATGGACGCGCTCGGATTGCGCGAGGGCGACGTGGCGCGCCTCGGCAACGCGCGCGGCGAGATACGCCTGCACGTGAAGACGTCGCCGGGGGCGACGCGGGGCGTGATCGTCAGCGAGGGCCTGTGGGACAATCGCGCCTTCCTCGACGGCCGCGGGATCAACACCCTGACCTCGGCCGACAGCGTCGCCCCGTTCGGCGGCGCGGCCTTTCACGACATCAGGGTCTGGGCGCGCGCCGACGCGGCGCAGCGCGCCGAGGCCGCGGAGCCTGCAGTCGAGGCGGTGGAGTGATTTGCCCGCCCGTCCGACGCGGCTCGTAACGCTCGTCGCCGGTCACCCGGCCGTAGTCTCGAGGCCCCGATAATAGTCGATCAGGATCTCGGCGACTTCCGCTCGTGAGAACTCGGGCGGCGGCGCGACGCCCAGCCCGAGCATCTCGCGCACCTTCGTTCCCGACAGCGTGATGAAATCCTCCTTGGCGTGGCCGGGCGCCTCGCGCATCATCACCACCTTGTTGAGCTTCTTCGAATAGGCGGTGTTGTCGGCGCGGAAGATCTGGATCTCGAGGCTGCCCGGCGGGATGTCGTCGAAAATCGTCTGCGAGTCGAATGGCCCGTAATAGCCGCCGACGCCCGCGTGGTCGCGGCCGACGACGAGGTGGGAGGCGCCCATGTTCTGACGGAACACCGCGTGCAGCAGCGCCTCGCGCGGGCCGGCGTAAAGCATGTCGAAGCCATAGCCGGTGACCATCGCCGTATTGGGCGGAAAGTAGAGCTCAACCATCTTCCGGATCGCGGCGTCGCGCACCGGCGCGGGAATGTCGCCCTCCTTCAGCTTGCCGAGCAGCATGTGAATGACGAGGCCGTCGGCCTTCAGGCGCTCCATCGCCATGCGGCAGAGTTCCTCATGGGCGCGATGCATCGGGTTGCGTGTCTGGAAGGCGACCACCTTGCTCCAGCCGCGCTCGGCGATCTCGTTGCGGATTTCCGCCGCCGTGCGGAACGTGTCGGGAAACTCGCTCTGAAAGTAGCTGAAATTCAACACCCTGATCGGGCCGGAGACGATCGTTCGGCCCTGCGCGACGAACGCCGCCACGCCCGGGTGCTTCGGATCGGCTGTGTGGAAAACCTTATAGACGATGATGTCCGCCTCTTCGTCGGAAAGCGTTTCGACCGCCTCGATGTCCATGACCGCGAGAACCGGAGACCGCACGACGTTCGGGTCCCTCAGCGCGACGCGCCGGCCCGGCGCGAGACCGGCGGCGTCCTTGATCAGATTGAGCACCGGGACCGGCCAGAAGAGGCCGCTCGTGGTCTGCATGATGCGGGCGACGGAGAGCGCATCGGTCTTGTTCATGTAGCCGGTCAAGGGATTGAAATAGCCGCCGCCCAGCATCACCGCGTTGGCGGCCGCGGCCGAACTGACGACGATCGAGGGAAGACGCTCGGCCTCCTCCTGCAGCCTTTCGTTCTCACGCGAATCGGCGACGAACAACGCATTGAGCGCGCTCGAGCCATGCGGTCCGACGATGTGCGGCAATTTGAGCTCCCTTTCCCGCTTCTTGGGGCCTCCGCTTCGCCGGCCCCGTCGACGAATGAAGCGGCGCCCGTCCCGAACGGGGGCGCCGGCAGCAGCATAGCTACATATGAATATTTGAAATTGCCGTGGTGAATTCATCTCCGAACGAATCCATCCCGGGGCGAAACCTCGCGGCATCGCCAGGCGACTCGCGCGCTGAATCCGCTCGAGCGGCGCGAAGCGGAGTCACGAGTCGTTCGCGACTTTGGCGATGGCGGCGGCGAAATCGCCGCCGACGCGATTCCTGGCGAAGCGGAGAAGCTGCTCGAACGTGCCCGCGTCGAGGCTGATGTGGTTCATCTCGTCGCTGAGGGCGTTGGCGAACGTAAGCCACAGACTAATCCCGTCGAAATACGCCGCCACGTCGCCGTCGAGCGGGACTCGCTGATTGATGTCGACGGGATTCCTCCCTTTGGTCTTGGTCATTGCGCCCTCCGATTGGTCTGACCCCTTACTTCTCTTTCAGGACCGCGGAAACAGGGAAGCGACAAAGGACGCCATCGGTCGGCTCCGACCCGCGCTGTTGGCCACGATGTCTTGTTCCGGCCCGGCGCGCAAGCACGCCTGGAACGGCTTATGCGCCAGCGGCGTTTTTCATCGCCCGATGTCGGTCGAACAGCATTGCCACGCTTCGAGTTGACGTTCGGGGCCAAGGTGCCGCCATGCCCGAAACAGTCTCCGATCACGTCGTCCAGATCCTGCAGGACTGGGGGGTCGATACGGTCTTCGGTCTTCCCGGCGACGGAATCAACGGACTGGTGGAGGCGTTTCGCAAGACCAAAGACAGCATCCGTTACGTTCACTGCCGCCACGAGGAATCGGCCGCGCTCGCAGCATGCGCTTACGCAAAGTTCACAGGCCGGCTCGGAGTCTGCTTTGCGACGGCGGCTCCTGGCGCGGTCCACCTGCTCAACGGCCTCTATGACGCCAAGATCGACGGGGCGTCGGTGCTGGCCATCACCGGCATGACCTACCATGATCTGATCGGCACGCATTATCTCCAGGACATCAACCAGGACTATCTCTATCAGGACGTCGCCATCTACAATCAGCGGCTCATGGGCCCGGCCCATGTCGAGAACGTGCTCAACTTCGCCTGCCGCGCCGCCGTGGCGAACTCGGGCGTGGCTCATGTGGCGATCCCCATCGACATCCAGGCGATGCCCGCGAGCCAGGAGAAGCGCTTCAAGCGCAATGTCAGGGGACATACGTCCGCGAGCTATCAGCCGTCGAGGCCGACGCCCGACCCAGCGCTGGTCGAGGAGGCCGCCCAGCTGCTGCAAGACTGCAAGAAGCTCGCGATCCTCGCGGGGGCGGGAGCTCGCAATGCGGGGAGCGAGCTCGAGCTCGTCGCCGAGCGGCGCGCCGCGCCGATCGTCAAGGCCCTGCTCGGCAAGGATTGCGTCGCCGACGACAGCCCCTGTTGCGTCGGCGGGCTCGGCGTGGTCGGCACGCGCGCGGCGCTGCATGCGATGAAGCAATGCGACTGTCTCCTGATCGTCGGCAGCTGCTTTCCCTATATCGAATTCTTGCCCTCGCCTGGCCAGGCGAAATGCGTGCAGATCGATAACAAGCCGGAGCATATCGGGCTGCGCTATCCCGCGGATATCGGCCTGGTCGGTGACGCGCAGGCGACGCTCCGCGCGCTCTTGTCCAGGCTCCCGCGGAACGACGATCGCAGCTTTCTCCAACAGGCCCAGTACGACATGGTCGCCTGGCGCGCGCTGATGGAAGAGCGCGCCGGCTCCGACCGCACGCCGATGCGCCCGCAGGTCGTGACCAAGCACCTTTCTGAGCTTCTCGATGAGAACGCAATCATTTGCGGCGATTCAGGGACTGTGACCACATGGCAGGCGCGCATGGAGCTTCGCGCCGGCCAGCGCTTCTCCTTCAGCGGCACCATGTGCTCGATGATGGCGGCGCTGCCCTATTCGATCGGCGCTTCAGCCGCTTTTCCAAATCGACAGGTGGTGGCGTTCACCGGCGATGGATCCTTCACCATGATGATGGGCGAATTCGCCACGCTGGTTCAACACCGGTTGCCGGTGAAGGTCGTGGTGATGAAGAACAACACCCTCGGCCTGATCAAGTGGGAGCAGATGCTCTATCTCGGCAATCCGGAATACGGAGTCGACCTGCATCCGGTGGACTTCGCCAAGATCGCTGAAGCCTGCGGCGCGCCGGGGATCCGGATCGATGACCCGAAGCGGTGCCGGGATCAGCTCAAGGAGGCGCTCTCGCGTCCCGGCCCCGGTTTGATCGAGTGCGTGGTCGACCCGCTCGAGCCGCCCTGGCCGCCGATGATCACCACGGATGAACAGAAGAAGTTGATGACGGCGCTCGCCCGGGGCGAAGTCAACCGGAGCCCGGTCGGGCTGTCGATCGGCCGCCATGCGGTGCAGGAGTTCAGTTTTTCTGCGAGCCCCTTCGGAGCCGCCGCGCGTATCGTCGAGAGGATCACGGGCAGGGGCGACGAGAGCTAGCCATGTCCGTCTCCGACCTCATCTCCACCTCGCTGGTCGCCCGCGGACGGCCTCGCATACGAGCGGTCGACCGCCGCCGGCGCGACGATCTGTCGCGCAGCCTGGAGGCGGAATTGCGCCGTCACGTGGGCGGAGAGGTGCGCTTTGACGTGGGCGCGCGGGCAATCTACGCCACCGACCTCTCGGTCTATCGCCACCCGCCGATCGGCGTCGTCATTCCCCGCGACGTCGACGACGTCATCGCAACCGTCGCGGCGTGCCGCGAGCACGACGCGCCGATTCTCGGCCGCGGCTGCGGCACCAGCCTGGCGGGCCAGGCCTGCAACGTGGCTGTCGTCATCGATTTTTCGAAATATATGAACCGCCTCCTGGCGCTCGACCCCGGATCGAAGCTCGCCCGCGTCGAGCCCGGACTGATCAACGACCAGCTGCGCGACGCGGCCAACGAGCACGGGCTGACCTTCGCGCCCGATCCGGCGACGCACAAATATTGCACGCTCGGCGGAAACATCGGCAACAACTCCTGCGGCGCCCATACGGTCATGGGAGGCAAAACCGTCGACAACATCGAGGAGCTCGAGATTCTCACCTACGACGGGCTTCGAGCCCGCGTCGGCGCGACGCCTGACTCTGACTATGAACTGATTCAACGCGGCGGCGGGCGGCGGGCCGAGATCTATGCAAAGCTGCGGGAGCTCGCGGCGAAATACGGCGACGAGATCCGCAAGCGCTATCCCGACATTCCCCGCCGCGTCTCCGGTTACAACCTCGACGACCTGCTTCCCGAAAAAGGCTTCCACGTCGCACGCGCGCTGGTCGGCTCGGAGAGCACCTGCGCGCTGACGTTGAGCGCAACCGTCCGTCTCCTCGATTTTCCGCCCGCTCGCGCGCTCGTGGTACTCACCTACGAGAGCGCCGCGCGCGCGGCGGACGAGATTGTCGAAATTCGCGCTCTCGGACCGCTCGCGCTCGAAGGATTCCAGCGGCGGGTCATAGAGAACATGGCGCGCAAGGGCAAGCCGCTGCCCGGCGCCGGGCTGCTTCCGGAAGCCGACTTTTACTTGATGGCCGAGTTCGGCGGGGCCGACCAGCGCGAGGCCAACGCCAAGTCCGAGAACGCCTATGCCGCCCTGAAACGGATCCGCACCGGCGCGATCGAGATGCGCCTCTTCGAGAAGAAGGAGGATCAAGACGCAGTCTGGGACATCCGCGAATCCGGCGTCGGGTCGAGCCGGGTCCCGGAGGAAGAGGAGGCTTGGCCGAGCTGGGAGGACGCCGCCGTTCCGCCGCGACGCCTCGGCGACTATTTGCGCGATTTCGACAAGTTGAACCGGCGTTACGGCTATCGTTACACGCTGTTCGGCCACTTCGGCGACGGCTGCGTGCACACAAGGATGACCTTCGGCCTGAAGACCCTGGAGGGAGTCCGGAAATTCCGCGCCTACATGGAGGAAGCCTCCGACCTCTGCCTCTCCTATGGCGGATCGCTGTCCGGCGAGCATGGCGACGGCCAGGCCAAAGGCGAGCTGCTGCCGAAGATGTTCGGCCAGGAATTGATGCAGGCGTTCCGCGAGTTCAAGATGATCTGGGATCCCGGCTGGCGGATGAATCCCGGCAAGATCATCGACGCCCGACCGCTCGACGAGGACCTTCGCGTCGGTCCCGAGTACCGGCCGAAGGCAGTGAAGACGCATTTCAGCTTCGCCGACGACGCGCATACCTTCGCGCATGCCGCCGAACGCTGCTTCGGCGTCGGCAAGTGCCGCGCGCTCGGCGGGCAAACCATGTGCCCGAGCTTCCAGGCGACGCGCGAGGAAATGCATTCGACCCGCGGGCGGGCGCATCTCCTGTTCGAGATGATGCGCGGCGACACCATCAAGGACGGCTGGCGCAGCGACGCTGTACGCGAAGCGCTCGATCTCTGCCTGCAATGCAAGGGCTGCAAGCACGATTGCCCGGTGTCGGTCGACATGGCGACCTACAAGGCCGAGTTCCTGTCACATTACTATCAGGGCCGGCTGAGGCCCCGCGCGGCCTACAGCATGGGGCTGATCTTCTTCTGGTCGCGGCTGGCGATGCTCGCGCCGGGCGTCGTGAACGCGGCCTTGCGCGCCCCGGCAGTCGGACCCGCGGTGAAATGGCTGGCCGGCTTCACGCAGCAGCGAGAGGCGCCAGCCTACGCGGCTGAAAGCTTCCAGACCTGGTGGAGCAGGCGCCGGCGCCCCCGGGCGCGCGACTCGAATTTGCCTGCGGTGGTGCTCTGGCCCGACACGTTCTGCAACTACTTTCTCCCCGGAACGCTGAAGGCCGCCGCGACCGTTCTGGAGGACGCGGGCTACCGCGTGGTGGTTCCCACCGCCCCACTCTGCTGCGGCCGCCCCCTCTACGACTATGGCTTGCTGGACCTGGCGCGATCCAAGCTTCTCGACATCCTGTATGTGCTGCATCCCGCAATCGAGCGAGGCATTCCCGTGGTCGGGCTCGAACCGAGCTGCCTTTCCGTATTTCGCGACGAGATGTCGAATCTGCTTCCGGAGAATCCAGATGCCCGAAAGCTGGCGCGACAGGCGAAGACGCTGAGCGAACTGCTTCTGGAAACTCCGCGGTGGCATGCGCCCCGCCTGGAGCGAAAGGCTGTGCTGCACACGCATTGTCACCACAAATCGGTTCTCGATGCGGAAGCCGAACGCAAGATTCTCGAGAGCATGGGCCTCGAGCTGCAACGGCCGGCGTTCGGGTGCTGCGGTCATGCCGGTTCGTTCGGTTACGAGATCGAACATTATCCGGTTTCGATGCAGATCGCAGAGCAGGCATTGTTGCCGAGCGTCAGGGCGACGTCGCACGACACGCTGGTGATCGCCGATGGCTTCAGCTGCCGGCAGCAGATCAAGGACGGCGCCGGCCGGTGGGCGATGCATCCGGCCGAAGTCATCGCGCTCGCGCTGGAAACGCCGGGCGCGCTTCCGCATGAAGTCCCGGAGCGACGTTACCTCGAAGACGCCGCGACGCCCCGCACAGGCGCTCTCATTGCGGCGGGATTCGGCGCCGCGGTCGGACTCTTGGCGTTGGGCGCTGCAACGCGTCGCGCGCGGCGCAAGAAGTGACGCCCTACGCCCAGAGGCATTCCTCAATGGCCGCGGCGACGAGCGAGCGCGGGCGTGGGAATTCGGTGGCGCGCCCGACAGGATTCGAACCTGTGGCCTCTGCCTTCGGAGGGCAACGCTCTATCCAGCTGAGCTACGGGCGCATTCTTTTTTCGGCCGATCAGGAGCGGCGGGAGCCTCTCCCATAGACGAATTCGAAGCGGAAGGGAATTGCCCTGTACGCGCACTTCGGGCGTCGACCGGCGCCGGCGCGTGCTCGACGCCAAAATATTGCAGATAGCGCGGTTTGATGTCCCAGAGCGGCATCGCGACGAAGAGGTCCGTGGTGTTGAAGGCGAGGTCGACGGCCGGGACAGGGCTGAAGGTCGCGCCGAGGCGCCAGTAGCCCTTGACGAGCGCCGGCAGGACGCGGATCAGCGCGCGCGGGTCGAGCGGGGGCGCACAGCTGCCGATCGAGCAAGGGCGCCTCGGCGCGACCCGCCACGACGGATCGCCGCCGCCGGCGGCGAGAGCCCGGATCGCTCCCCCATGCGGGGCGGGATCGGCTCCGGGCAGGCTCGCGCAGCCGATCATCGCGTCGATGTCGTGATGGCGGGCGTAAGCCCACAGCCCGCGCCACAGGAGTTCGAGCACGCGCCGGCCGCGGTGGGCCGGCGCGATGCAGGCGCGGCCGACCTCGAGAAAGCGGGTCGCGGGCCAGCGCGCGATCAGCGAATCGACGTCGAATTCGAGGGCGCTGTAGAAGCCGAAGTTGCGCTCCGCCACATCCTGGCGCAGCAGACGATAAACGCCGACGAGCGGCGGCGAGCCGTCGCGATGGCGAACGGACGTATCGACTACGATCAGATGGTCGCTGACGCCGTCGAACGGACAAACGTCGCGACCGGTGATCCTGGCGGTCGGATCGGGAGTGGCGCCGCCCTCCTCGAAGAACGCCCGATAGCGGAGCTTCTGCGCCCGCCGGACGTCCTTGTTGGTGACCGCAAGCCGTGCTTCGAGCGCGCCGCAGCGCGCCAGCGCCGGGCCGAGGCCCGCGAGATGGCGTTCGCGTTTACGGGAGAATCGATGCAGGAATCCGAGAGGGCCGTCCGTCCCTGGCATCGATGCGAATGTCAGCGCCACCCCGACGTCCTTGCGAATCTGCCTTGCCGACAAAGCAGAACCATGCTCAGCGGAAGCTTTTATGACGCCTGGTCGAATGCGCCAAGCCGAACGTCGCTGGGCCGCACAGGCGCTCGATCTCCCCGGCCAGATCGCCGAAGTCGAACGGCTTGACCAGGAACGCGTCGAACCCTGCCGCCTTGCACGCACGCCGCTCGTCCTCGATCGCGTTGGCGGTCAGCGCGATGACCGGCGTCCGGGGGGAGCGTCTCTCCGCTTCGCGCCGGCGCAGACGACGGGTGGCCTCGAGGCCATCGAGGCCAGGCATCTTGAGATCCATGAGGATGAGGTCGAAAGGGGGCGGCGCGCCCGGCGCCGGCGCGGCCAGTCGCAAGGCTTCGTCTCCATCCGAAGCGCGGACGACCTCGAAGCCGAGGCGGCCGAGCGCCTTCTGCGCGATGAGGGCGTTGACGTCGTTGTCCTCGGCGAGCAGCGCCCGCCGCGGTGACGATCGCGCCTCGCCCGGCCGCTCGGAAGGGAACTCCGCCGCCAGGCGCTCGAACAGCGAGCGAACGCGCACCGGCTTCACGAGCCATCCGTCGAAGCCCGCAAGCGACGTCTGCCCGAAGGCCCGGCGCTCGAACGGCGAAAACAGGACGAGGCTCTTCGGCGCGCCGACCGCGCGCGCGGCGCGCGCCAGCCGGTCGGTCGCCTCGGCGCCGAGCGCGCAATCGACGATGACGAGGTCCGGCCGCTCAGGTTCGGCGAGGGCGGCGAGGCCGGATTCGAGCCCTTCCGCCCGCGCGACTTTGGCCCCGGCTTCGATGAGGCGCGCCGCTATGGCCGGGGCCTCGAACGGAGAGTTGGCGACGATGAGCGCCCGCGCCCCCCTGAACTCCGCCCCCCCGACGTCGCGGGCGCCGGCGGCCGCGCCAGGAGCCTCCGGCAGAAAGACCGAGAAGGCGAACACCGAGCCGCCGCCGGGGTTGTCGTCGAGGGTCAGCGCGCCGCCCATCAGGCTGACGAGCTGGCCGGAGATGGCGAGCCCCAGTCCGGCGCCCTCGAAGCGACGCGCGTCGGACCCGTCGCCCTGCTCAAAGTCCTCGAAAATGGCCGCTCGCCGGTCCGGCGGGACGCCCGGACCCGTGTCGGTCACCGCGAAGCGCAGCGCTCCCTCCTGCCCAGGCTCGACGGAAACGCAGACGCCGCCGGCCGAGGTGAACTTCACCGCATTGCCGGCGAGATTCATCAGCACCTGCCTCAGGCGCATGCCGTCGGCGAGGACGAAGCGCGACGCCGCGCCGCTGATCGAGGCGGCGATTTCGAGACCCTTGCTCTGGGCGCGCGGCGCGAGCAGCTCGACCACGCCCTCGACCAGCCTGACGAGATCGACCCTCTCGACGACGAGGCCGAGATGGCCGGCCTCGATCTTGGAGAGATCGAGAATCTGGTCGACGAGGGCGATCAGCGCCGCGCCGGAGCTGCGGATCGTCTCGACGTAGCTCATGTTCTCGGGGCTGAGCCTGGCCTCGCGCAAGAGGTCCGCCATGCCGAGAATTCCGTTGATCGGGGTGCGGATTTCGTGGCTCATGGTGGCGAGGAAGCGCGATTTCGCCTCGCTCGCCGCCTCCGCCTTTTCGCGCGCCGCGGCCGCTTCCTTGAGCCGCCAGACCTCGTCGCGCAGCGCCTCGTTCTCGGCTGCGGCGCGCCTTGCGCGCTCCTCCGCCCGCGACCAGGCGCGCGCGAGCGCCGCCGCGAGAGAGGCCGCGAGAGCGACGATCGCCCCCGCCTGAAGGCTCAGCGCATGCGCCGCAATGATCGCTCCGGTATCCATTGAAGGCCCCGCCGTCCGAGACGCAGAATCTCAGACCGGGGTTGAGATATCCTTTTCGACAATTGCGCGGGGCTGTCGCGACAGGCTGGGCCGCGGCTGTTTAACACCGGTCAGCCTCTCAAACCCGGTCCTGCCCGCCGGGTCTGCTTCCCGGTCCTGTACCAGATATTGGGGTCGAGGCCCCTAAAGAGGCATACCATTTCGAGGCGCGAATCGGGACTTTTCAAAGGCTTGCGGCGCCATTCTCAGGCCGATTGCGCTCGCCGTGACGGACCGTAGGCCACTCCCCGACGCGCTCCGAGGATGTGCTTTGCCAGGCGCGCGCTCGGACTTGAACCCCGCGCCGCCGGCGGACCGGTCCATTCTTCGGTAAGGCTTTCAGACCGTTTCCGAAAATTTCGGTCAGGCCTTCCGAAAGCTCCCAAAAATTTCAATTTTCTTTCCAATTCTTTCCAAAGATTTCACCGGATAACCGAGATTTATCAAAGATCTGCGGACGAAAGCACCGAAAGCACGAAAGAAGCGGCTGAACGCCCCAAGCCCTTTCGTAGCCCCCGCGGGGCCGCGCGGTCCAGGCGGATAAGAAACATCTCAAAGTCGGTCTTCCTTCGATGGGCAATCCTGAGGCTGCCATCGAACAATTTTCGCGCAAGGTCTGGCAGCGTCGAGGGAAGCGGACAAGGCCGTTCTCTATTGTGACTGCTAAGAACATAATGAGAACGTGACATCCCGTTGTCAAGACATTGTTGATGGCCTTGAGCGCGCACCTTTCCCGCCGGCCGGGCGAGCCGCAAGGATGGCCGCCGGGTCCGCCTCATCGGGACGCGCTCTGAAGTTTGGCAAGACATTGTTGCCTCTCGGCGCGCGGGCGAGGTCAGCGATCGGATGGGGCGACGGCTCCCCGCGTACCTGCGGGGGCGCGGCTTGGGTCCGCGGGCGCGCTCAAACAAAAACCCCGGAGCTTTCGCTCCGAAGGTCTTGTTCAACCGATCGGCTTGCGAGCGGAAGTAACGGGTGATGCGCAGGTTGCTTCGAAGTCGTTCGAGTTGCCCCCCAAATCGTCCGGCGCCGGGCATTCGTTCGCCTGGTCGAAGTTGTGGATGGTCCTGATGAAACCGCTTCGCCCTTCCTGATCCACGGCCTGGTCCATCAACTCGAGGCCGAAGTTGAGGTTGAGGTTGAGATCGTCGGGCGCTCCGCCGACTGGACAGCCAGCCAGCTTGCGCGCG
>DASRSL010000030.1:0-3164 GCA_035656495.1 Roseiarcus sp. | reverse complement strand
AACGACGACCCGAGCCGGCCTGAAGGTCGAATGCGCGCTCGACCCTCGCACCTACGAAAAAGGCGTCAAAGTCAGTGACGCGGAGATGGCTGCTCTCAACCTGACTGGAGAAGACTTTCATCCCGAATGGAACTACTCCATCAGGCCGAGAAACCACCTCGTAGCAGTTATTTATAGAGGCGTCCTTAGTCAGACGTCTCGAGCACATGGGCTATGCGGTACAAATTACGCCGCTCGCCGCGTAATCGCCTCGCCGCCGCCGAGCGACTGGAAGTTTCCGGTATAAGGCTCCGAAGGGGGCCTCGAAGGACGATCCAGGGAGCGCCGACGGCGCCGCAAGCGTCCTCCGGAGCATTCCTTCGAGGCCCTTTGTTTTCGCAAAGGGCGCCTCAGGATGAGAGACGAGTCATTTGAAACAGACACTCAGACGTCGTCGAAGCCGCCGCCCGATCCGTCGTCGCCTGATCCGTCGTCGAACGATGCATCGTCGATGTAGCCGGCGTCGTCCGGCGCGCCCGGGTCGAACTGGCCTTGGTCGAGCTGGCTCTGGTCGTGGCCCTCAGGCCCTTCGAAAATATTGACCGTCTCGTTGCCGCCGGGGAATCCCGCTCCGCCGGACCCGCCGCCGAACAGGCCGCCGCCCGAGTGGCCGCCGAACAGGCCGCCGAGAAGGTTGCCGAGCGCGACGCCGCCGGCGACGCCCGCCGCCGTCGCCGCCGCGTTCTGGAGGAAGCCTCCGCCGCCGCTCGGCGCGGAGGCGCCCCACGGTCCGGGGCGAGGCGTCGCGTATTGCGGGGGAGGTGGAGGCGGAGGCGGAGGGGCATAGCCCTGTTGGGACGTCGGCCCGGGCTGGTCTGGGCTGGGGTCATAGCCGGGACGGGGTGGGGTCGAGGGGGCGCCGCCGCCGAACAGCGATCGGCCGAGGTTGCCGAGAAAACTTCCTTCTCCTTGTCCCTGCTGCTGTTGCGCGGCTTCGTGGAGATGCGCCTCGAGCTCGGCGATGCGGTGCGCCGCCGCCTCCAGGGTGTGCTGCTGAACGAGCGCCGTCTGGGCGAGAACATAGGGCGCAAACGGCGCCTGGCGAACGGCGTCGTTGATGAAGGACTCCGCCTCCGCGTCGCGCGGAGCAGAGCTAGTCGCATTGATGCGCTCGAAAAGGCCGGCGAGCATCTGGCGTTCTTCGGGGGTCATGTCACTCTCCGATTCGGGCCTTGTGGGCCGCGCCCGGCATATGGAGATCGGCCGCGATCGTTCCAAGACGGCGCTAGCCCGTTTTTGGCGTTGCCCGACCACGTTCCGACCCCTTCCCGCGCGGCAAACTCCTCGGTTCCCGCGATCGGGAACGGTCCGAGCCTCGGGGCCGCTTCAATGGCGCCTCGCCCGCGATGGAGCTCTGGAAGAGCGCGAGAGTCCGAATGGCATTCGACGTCTGTTTGTTCATTTTTCGAATGTTTCGCCGAGCGCTAGCCCGCCGAAAGCGTCGAACAGGCGGCCTATCACGGCCCGAGTTGTCCCTGCATTCGGCTGAACAGGGAATTTGGAGGCTTATGTGAGGTCGCCGACACGCGGGTTGCGGCGTCGCGAATGGCGACCTCACATAAGCCGAATTGAACGAAGCCGCGGGGGATTGGCCACTATGGGCGTAGCGGGGTGGCAGCTGGGTCGAGAACGCGTCGCGTGAGGGGCGTGCGTCGGGGCGGCGGCTCTGGCCGGGGAACGGGCGGAGCGACGATGTCAGGCGGAGCCTGAGGCGATGGCGAAGGGGTCTTTGCGAGGCGAAGAGGGGCAAGGGGCAGAACGAGGGCGCAGCAGATGATGTCGTCGCTCGGGCGAGACGGCGACTGTCGTGGGAGGCGGAAGGGGCGTGCGGAGCGTCGGGCTGGTCTCGTGAGGTGTCGCAGCAAAAGGGGTCGGTCGTGGCGGGGGCGACGCGGCCGAGGCGACGCATGAGGCCCCCGCAATCTGGACACGCGCCGGCGCTGTCGCGCTGACGGTCGGCTTCGTCGGCGCGCGTCGTCGGCTGTGGGGCGTCGGTTGGATCGCCGGTCGGTTTGGCGGGGAGCAGCGCGCGAACCCATTCGAGCCTTTGGCCGCGGTCGCCTTTGGCGAGGAAGCCATAGTGGCGGATTCGGTGGAAGCCATCGGGCAGGACGTGGAGGAGAAAGCGGCGCATGAACTCGTGCGGGGCGAGGCGCATCACGCGGTTTCGACCGCCGCGACGATAGTCCTTGTAGGAGAACGCGACTTCGTCGTCGACGGCGGCCAGCCTCGAATTGGCGATGGCGGTTCGATGGTGTAGCGGGCGAGATAGGCGAGCAAGCGTTCGGGTCCGCCGAAAGGCGGCTTGGCGTAGACGACGAAGGGGCTTTGGCGCATCGCGCGACGGCGTTTGGCGAAAGCGCCGGCTTGGGCGAGCGGGGCCAGTTCGCTGAAGAAGCCGAACTCGCCGCGATGGAAAGCGGCCTGCAAGCCGTCGAGGAACAGGCGGCGGAAGGTCTTCGTCAAACGCGTGGACGGAGAGAAGGAAGTTCGGCTTGGCGGCGACCCAGCGCCGGCCGTCGAGCGCGACGCCGCCCCGGGGACGAGACAATGGACATGAGGGTGATGGATCAGCGTCTGTCCCCAAGTGTGCAACACGGCGATGAGGCCGAGCTGGGCGCCGAGGCGCTCGGCGCCCAGGATGGTGAGCGCCTGGGCCGCCGCGCGCATCAGCAGGCCATAGACGGTCTCCTTGTTTTGGAAAGCGATCTCGGCCGCGGCCGGCGGCAGGGTGAAGACGACGTGGAAGTAGGGAACCGGCAGCAGCTCGCTCTCGCGCGCAGCCAGCCACTCGGCCCGCGCCGCACCCTGGCACTTCGGGCAGCGGCGGTTGCGGCAGGAGTTGTAGGCGATGCGGGTTTTGCCGCAATCGTCGCACCGCTCGACATGGCCGCTCCGCTACTACCTGGAACGGCGCGACCCCGAGTTCAAACAGAAGATGGCGGAGGTTCTGTGCGTCTATCGCGAGTTGAAGCTGATCAGGGGAGGGTGTCAGAAAGACTGTGTAAGTAGGTTTCTGTGAGTTTACCTTTGAAGGAGACTCACATGACTACGGGTTCGACGATAGCGCCCGAATTGCTCGATCAACTTCTTGCTAACTATAAGAAGCCTGAAGACCTGACCGG
>DASRSL010000029.1:0-3635 GCA_035656495.1 Roseiarcus sp. | reverse complement strand
CCGCGCCTGGGGCGCGGCTGACGAGAGCCGATGCTCAGGTTCACATTCGATGATAACCGCCGGCCTGAAAAACCGGGTGCTGTGGCAGGGTTGAGCGCAATCTAGACCCAGATGCGATTACGGCGATGGCCAATACGGATGCCAAGAAGTCCGGCCTTTCGCCGCAGCGCAGCCTCAGTTCGTTTCATCTTCTTCGCAATCACCTTTAGCGGTGTTCGAGCTTGCGAATGGCCTTTGAGTTCGTTCACGTCGTCAGGCGTCCATGGAGACCGATGACCAGTCTTAGCTTGTCCCACTAAACGATGCTCCTGTGCTAAGCTAGCTGGCTTTCAGCCAGCGTAAGCAAAACAGGCCGCCGCACCCGTAGGTTGATTTGGCGCTGACCAAACGGTCAGCACCTACTAAGCCAGAGCATTCTAAAGCGCCCGATACAACGCCCCGGTTGTATTTCGAACTCCGGGGCGTATTCGTTTGTTCCGGTTGAACAAAAAAGACCGGATCAAAACGAGTCTCGCAGTTGGAACAATACGACATGAAGACGTGCTTAAGTCGGTACGAGTCGCAACTGGTTCACGGCGGGAAATCATGTGTCCACGGACATCGTGCTGGGATTTTTTACGGGTGTCGTTCTAGGAGTGATGGCTGGGGCTGAACTGTAAGCGGTCGTTAGACCGCACCTACCGCGGTGTGGTGCTGGGTCGATAGTCTGACGTCGCTGAGTCGAGAGCGAGTTAGACACGTGTCGGACACTGAGCTTTTGCACAAATCGAAGGGGGAGCCGCTTCGTCGGCTTGAGGTCTTCACCGGATCTGGCCGACGGCGGGCGTGGTCGGCCGAACAGAAAGCGCGGATTCTCACCGAGAGTTACGAGAGCGGGGACGAAGTGTCGGCTGTCGCGCGGCGGCATGGGCTGACGCCGCAGCAGTTGTTCGGCTGGCGTCGTGACGTGCGCCGGCGCTCGACCCGGCGTCAAAGCAACGACGCGGCCGAGATGAGCTTCGCGCCGGTTCTTGTGGAGACAGGAGGGCCTCACGCGGGGCCGCCCGTGGCGCCGTCCTGCCCAACGGCGACCGGGACGATCGAGATCGCGCTCGGCGCGGCCGTGGTGCGCGTTGGACCTGGAACCGATCTGGCGACGCTGACGAAGGTGCTGCGGGCGGTGAAGGCCGCGACGTGATTTCGGTTCCGGCGGGCGTTCGGGTTCTGGTGGCGACGAAGCCTGTCGACTTCCGGCGTGGCGCTGACAGCCTGGCGGCGCTGGCGAAGGACGAGCTTCAACGCGATCCGTTTTCCGGGACGATCCTCGTCTTCCGTTCGAAACGGGCGGACCGGTTGAAGATTTTGGCCTGGGACGGCTCCGGCCTGATTTTGTACTGGAAACGACTCGAGGAGGGGGCGTTTCGCTGGCCGCCGATCAGCGACGGCGTGATGCGTTTGTCGGCCTCGCAACTGGCCGCGCTCGTGGACGGTCTGGACTGGTCGCGTCTTCACGCGCGCGACATTGCAGCGCCGGAGGCGGCGTCGTGAAGCTTGTGCGAAGCGGCTGATTTCTCTCCACAAGCACGAGCAAATCTGATTCTCTTGCAGGCGTGAGCGCCGCCGCGAATCAGCCCCCGCCCGACATCGACGCGCTTGAGGCGCGGCTGGCTGCGGCGCTCGCGGAGCGGGACACCGCGATCATCGAGCGCGACGCGGCGCTCAGGCAGAACGATCGCCTCGCGCATCTTCTACGCCAGCTTCAACGAATGCAGTTCGGCCGCAGATCCGAGAAGCTCGATCCGGACCAGTTCGCCCTGGCGCTGGAGGACATCGAACAGGTGGTCGCGGCCCGCGAGGCGGCCGACGACAAGCAGAACAAGGCCGCTGCCGCCGCGCGGGTGGAGAAGCGCCGGGCGAGCCGCGGCGCGCTGCCCGCTCATCTTCCGCGCGTTCACCTCACGATCGAGCCCGAGGACTGGAACTGCCCATGCTGCCGATCGCCGATGCATGCGATCGGCGCCGATGTCTCGGAGCGGCTGGACGTGGTCCCGGCGCAGTTCCGGGTGCTGGTGACGCACCGACCCAAATATGCGTGCCGCGCCTGCGAGGAGGCCGTGGTTCAGGCGCCGGCGCCCGAGCGGCTGATCAAGGGCGGCCTACCGACCGAGGCGATGGTCGCCTCCGTGCTGGTGTCCAAATACGCTTGGCATCTGCCGCTCTATCGTCAGGCCCAGATGCTGGCCGCCCAGGGCCTCGACATCAAGCGCTCGACGCTGGCTTTCTGGGTTGGTTACGCGGCCGCCGAACTCCGGCCGGTCTTTGAGCGCCTTCGCGAACTCATCCTGACGTCCGGCAAGATCGCGGTCGACGAGACGAAGGCCCCGGTGCTCGATCCGGGCCGAGGCCGCGTCAAGGAGGGCTACTTCTGGGCGGTCGCCCGCGACGATCGACCATGGGGCGGCGCGGACCCTCCGGCCATCGCCTTCGCCTATGCACCCGGCCGCGGGGCGATCCACGGCCTGAAGCTGCTCGACAATTATGCGGGCGTTGTTCAGTGCGACGGTTACGCCGCCTACAAGACGATCGCCGCCAAGGCGCCCGATGGCCGGATCACGCTCGCCTTCTGCTGGTCGCACCTGCGGCGCCGGTTCTTCGACCACGCCAAGGGTGAAGCGCCGATCGCCCGTGAGGCGCTTGAGAGAATCGCCGCGCTCTACGCGATCGAGAAGACGATCAGGGGCGAAAGCGCCGACGAGCGTCGCCGCGTGCGCCAGGAGAAGAGCAAACCGCTCGTCATGGCGTTCAGGCCCTGGCTCGAGCATCAGCTGGCGCGCGTCTCGGGCAAGTCCGGGATCGCCGACGAACTTCGTTATGGTCTGAACCATTGGGAAGGGCTCGTCCGCTTCCTCGACGACGGACGCATCGAACTCGACACCAACATTGTCGAGCGCGGCATCCGCCCGATCGTTCTCAATCGCAAGAACGCGCTCTTCGCTGGTCATGACGAGGGGGCCGAAAACTGGGCCTGCGTCGCGTCGCTGATCGAGACGTGCAAGCTCAACGACGTCGAGCCGCAAGCCTACACCGCCGACGTCCTTGACAAGCTCGTCAATCTCTGGCCCGCATCGCGCATCGACGAACTCATGCCATGGGTATGGCCTAAAGCTCACGCCGCCTATCGACTCGCGGCCTGACGCGCTCGCTCAAAGTCAACCTCCCAACGCCGTAGGATGTGAAGACCGCTTACTGACCACCCCGGCGAGCGCTGCTTCCACCGAAGCGCCGTCGACCTGAGGCAGGACCGCCTCGAAGGTCGCGCCCTTCCGGTCGCGGGCGACAAGAACGGGTATGTTGTCCTGATAAAGGCCGGCATGTCTGGCCGTTCCGCCGCGCTTGCGCGCCTTGCGCGGCAAGTCGGACCAGCGGCCCTTGAAGGATTCAAGGATAAAAGTTTCGTCAGCCTCGACGATCCCCTTAAGCGTTCGAGGCTTGTCGGACGCGGGGGCGCGGAGAATCCGATGCCGCCAGCGGAAGGCCGTCGTCGGATGGACGCCGCAGAGTTCTGCGGTCTTCGACAGGCTCCTGCCCTCGATCATCGCCCGGGCGTGGTCGAGCCAACGCTCCTTCTTGCGCAGATGAGCCATCGGCGTTTTGGT
>DASRSL010000028.1:0-3491 GCA_035656495.1 Roseiarcus sp. | reverse complement strand
CGCTCTGTGTCCCAGCGGCTCAGTCTTCTGCGCGTTCGTCCCGTTCCCGGAGACAGCGTCCGCGGCTGGCTGACGGCAGGGCCCCACCGCATCCCTTGCGCGCTCGGCCCTGCGGGAATCGTCCGAACCAAGCGCGAGGGCGACGGCGGGACGCCGGCCGGGCGTTTCCGGCTCCTGTGGGCCTACTACCGTCCGGACGGCCTTCGCGCGCCGGCGGGGGGCGTGCCGATCATCCCGCTGCGGCGCGACCAGGGCTGGTGCGAGGACCCGATGAGCCCACGCTACAACCGCCCGGTGCGTCTGCCCGCCGTCGACTGCACCGACAAGATGTGGCGCGACGATCATCTCTATGACCTGACCTTCGTGCTCGATTACAATTTTTCCCGCCGCGCCAGGGGGCGCGGCAGCGCGATCTTCTTCCATCTCGCCCGGCCCGGCCTGACGCCGACCGCGGGCTGCGTCGCCATCTCGGCCGCCGACATGCGCAAGCTCGCCCCGCGACTCGCGCGCGGCGCGGTCATCGAAATCGGATAGGATCTGCTCCGGGATAGGGTAAGAACATCGCCTGCAGCAAGGGCGAAGCGCGGCTCCCGGCCAGGAGAGTTGGACTTTGAGACTTCTTCGCCTCGCCGCGTTCGCCGTGCTTCTCTTCGCGCCGGCGGTCGCGTCCGCCGATCCGGCGCCGGTCATCTCCGACTTCGCCACCGCGAGGCCGGTGGTCGCCAGGCACGGCATGGTCGTCAGCCAGGAGGCGACCGCCTCGCGAGTCGGCGTCGAGGTGCTCCGGCTCGGCGGCAATGCGGTCGACGCTGCGGTCGCCGTCGGCTTCGCGCTCGCGGTGACCTTGCCCAGCGCCGGCAATCTCGGCGGCGGCGGCTTCATGTTGATCCACGGCGCCGACCTCAACAAGACGGTCGCGATCGACTACCGCGAGACCGCCCCCGCCGCCACCACGAAAGACGTCTTTCTCGACGCCAACGGTCAAGCCGACCCGTTCAAGTCGCGCTACTCCGGACTTGCGATCGGCGTTCCCGGGACGGTCGCCGGCCTCGAGCTCGCCTGGCGCAAGTACGGCTCCGGAAAATTCTCGTTCGCCGACCTCGTCGCCCCGGCGATCGCGCTCGCCCGCGAGGGCCTGACTGTCGAGGGCGACGTCGCCGACACGCTGCCGGCGGCCGCGCCGGTTCTCGCCAAGCATCCGTCGTCGGCCCGCATCTATCTGAGGCCCGACGGAAGCGCGCCTGAGGTCGGGGACCACATCGCGCTCGACGATCTCGCCGCAACGCTCGAGACGATCGCGAGCGAAGGCGCGGCCGGCTTCTATACCGGCCCGGTGGCGCAAAAGATCGTCGACGCCGTGCGGGCCGCGGGCGGGCGCATGACCATGGAAGACCTTGCACGCTACCGCGCGGTCGAGCGCGACCCTGTCATCGGGACCTATCGCGGGCGCACGATCGCCTCGATGCCGCCGCCCTCGTCTGGCGGGGCCCACATCATCGAGATCCTCAACATTCTCGAGGGCTATCCCCTGAGCGAGCAGGGCCTCGACTCGGCCGCCTCGCTGCACGAGATGGCGGAGGCGGAGAAGCTCGCCTACGCCGACCGGGCGGCCTGGCTCGGCGACCCCGACTTCGTCAAGGTTCCGCTTAAGGGCCTCGTCTCGAAGGCCTATGCGGAAAAGCTGCGCGCGCTCATCTCCCCCGATCGGGCGCGGCCCGCAGGCGAGATCCGTCCCGGCGAGCCGCAGCGCTATGAGAGCGACGAGACCACCCATTTCTCGATCGTCGACAGCGAGGGCGACGCCGTCGCCAACACCTATACGCTGAACTTCCTGTACGGCTCGGGCCTCGTCGCCGACGGGACCGGGGTTCTCCTCAACGACGAGCTCGACGATTTCGCCGCCAAGCCCGGCGCCGCCAACGCCTACGGCCTCATGGGCGGCGACGCCAATGCGCCGGGTCCGTCGAAGCGGCCCCTCTCCTCGATGAGCCCGACCATCGTCTTCAAGGACGGCAAGGTCGAGCTCGTGACCGGCAGCCCCGGCGGATCGCGGATCATCACGACCGTCTTGCAGATCGTCGTCGACGTCATCGATTATGGCCTCAACGTCGCCGAGGCGGAAAATGCGCCGCGCGCCCACGACCAGCTCTGGCCCGACGAGCTCAGGATCGAGCGCGGCATATCGCCGGACACGATCCGGCTGCTCGAGGCGATGGGGCACAAGGTCGTGGTGCGCGAGGCGATGGGCTCGGCCAACTCGATTATCCGCGCGCCGGACGGGACGTTCATGGGCGCCTCCGACCCGCGGCAGAGGGGAACGCTGGCCGTCGGCTTCTGAGCCGCCGGCGGAATTCCAGGCGCGGAATCAATCTTTTCAAGATGTTGCGATGACATTTCCGGGCGACTCGTCACGGGCGCGACCGGCTCCGTTCCCGGCCCTGTGGACCCCGGCCAGGACGAATGGGGTCGCATCAGCCGACTCGCCGAGGCGTCGGCGCCAAGCCCATGCGGCGCCGACGGCGCATCCATGCCAACTTTTTGCAAGGCCCGCCCATTGCCATTTTGAGCTTTTTCAAAGGGTTCGAGCAGACGGCAAGTGAATTTTCGGGCCAATGGGAAGTCGGGGCGCGTCGCGTGCGGACGGCGAACGTCATGCCCGCGGGCGCGGAGTACGGACCAAGGTCATCCGCGGCGCATAGGGCGGCCCTGGGCCGGCGCAGATAGGTTTCGCGGAGGCGAGACGGCGGCGAGAGCGGACGGATCAAGGTCACTGGAGCGCCTTCTGATATAGAACAAACATAGAACTTACGCTTCGTGCGTCAAGAAATCTTTCTCCCCTTGCGGACGGGGAGCAGACATGGCGCCAAGCCGGCGCCGCCGCAGCTTCGACGCGGCGCCGACATCGGCATAAAGCGCGCGCCCGAGCATCATTCCGGTCGGAAGAACAGCGAAGTCGATTGCGTGGAACAGCGAACTTAACAGCGAACGTTATTGCAAGGAACAGCGAGCTTCTGCACGAGAGCAGCGAAATTCTTGCGCCTTTCATCTGAGCCTTCGCAAACAATTCGTCCTCGAGCGCCAACGTCGCCCGCATCCCGGTCTCCGGTGCGCCATGCCTTACTTGTCCGATCTTCGCTCGACTGGGCTCGATGGCGTCGGATTGGCCGAAGGGAGCGCCATGTGACACAACGGGAGCAAATCATGCCAAACGCCTGCGACGTTCATTCGTTGGACTGCCTCGTCTCCGCTTTCATCGCAATGACGAGGCCCCGCCGCTCACGTTCCCTTGATCGGCCACAAACCGCAGCTATTCTCCGCTCATATCGCAACGACTGAGCGAATGGACAAAAGTCCGATGCGGCGCGCCCTCCCCGCTCTTCTCCTGTTCCTCTTTTGCCTCAGCCCTGCGCTGGCCGACGTTCGCATCGAAGCCAGTCCCGGCGGCGAGGCGACGTCCTTTCTGAAATATTTCGAATTGGTGCGCGATTCCG
>DASRSL010000027.1:0-9979 GCA_035656495.1 Roseiarcus sp. | reverse complement strand
AAAGCCCGCCTCCCGCGGCTTCGCGACATTCGGGCCTGAACGCCAAGCGCCGGATTTATTGACATCAGCCTACCGCCCTGCGGCGCCTTCCTTCCGGGGTCACTTTCCGCTCAGCCGGGTGAAGCCGTCCGCGCTCCAGTCCTCGCTGCCGACTCCGTGATGAAGGAAGAAGAGGCCCTCGGGATCGTACTTGTCCTTCACCGCGCGCAGCCGGGCGTAGTTGTCGCCCCAGAATGCGTCCTGCCAGTTGGGCTGGAAGTAGTCGGTCTCCCAGACGTAGGAGGCGGCGCGGGGCAGGAGCTTGCGGAGTTCGTTCATCGCCTCGTCGACCGCGGCCGCGTCGCGCTTTGCGGCCGCGACGTCCGGCCCGTGGCCGGCAACGCCGGGATAGGCGGGTGGTCCGCCGGCGCCGCTGATCGCCAGCGCAAAGGCGTCGACGACCGCCGGGTTCATCGGCGTCTCCTTCGCCGCGGCGATGGCCTCGGGGCTCGCGCCCGCAAGTCCCTTGTTGAAATGAAGCGAGACGCCTCGATGTTGAGCGGCGGCAAAGAGCGCGTCGGCCAGCCTGTCTCGCCGATCGGGTTCGAGCAGCGACGCGGGCAACCAGGCGGATTGATAGGCGTACCACACGCGGCCCGCCTCATCGAGGTTTCCCGTGTAGAAAATATTGCCCTCCGGCGCGCCCGGTCGATCGTCCGGAATCACGAAGCCGGGGACTGTCGTGAGCAGGGAAGGGTCCCAGAAACGGCGCGCCGGCGCGGCGACGATGTTCGGCGCTGACACGAAAGTGAAATCGTGCGGAGACGCCGTAACCCACTCGAAGAAGGGACGCCATGCCGCCTCGGCCTGTTGCCGGTCGAGGCCTTGGAACAGCATCGAAATCGAGAGAACGTAGCCCGGCGCGAAGACAAGCTGCTCGCCCCAGTGCGGATTGAAGAGCGCCTCGCGGTAAAATTCGATCGCCTTGCCGATGAGCCGGCGGTAGGCGTCGCCCGACGCCGACTTGATCGTCGCAAAGACTGCGCCGAGGAACTCGGGAAGGACGTGCGTGCGCAGAGTGACGCGGGTTACGACGCCGAAACCGCCGCCACCGCCCTTCAGCGCCCAGAAGAGATCCGGGTTCGAGCAGGCGTTGGCGAGCCTGACCTCGCCGTCGGCGGTGACGATCTCCGCCTCCAAGAGGTTCGAGCCGGCCGTGCCATGGGCCTTGGAAAAGCTGCCGAACCCGCCGCCCAGGATCAGCCCCGCCACGCCGACGGTCATGCAGCCGCCCCCTTGCGCATAGCGCCCGCCCTTGGTCGACACCTCGTTGTAGGCGTGTCCCCAGATCGCGCCGGCTCCGACCGACACGGCCGGGCGCGGCTCCGCGCGCCCCTCGCAGCCGGCGCCGACGAACGCGTCGTGCAGGACGATCGAATCCATGTGGCGCGTCCAGACGAGCAGGGAGTCGGCGGCGTTCGACGTTCCCTGATAGCTGTGGCCGCCGCCCTTCACCACGAGCCGCAAATTTTTCGTTCTGGCGAAATTCACTGCGGCAGCGACCCCCTGCGCGGTCTCGGCGGCGACGGCATAGACGCTCGGCTGCGACGTCCAGGCGCCGACCCAGCCGAGCGACTGCGTCAGCCCGACCTCGTCGCCGAGATAGTAAGGATTCTTCAGCTCCTTGAAGACTTCGGCGCAAGCCGCGTCGAACGGCGCGCCGACGCAGGCCGCAAGCGGCGAACGCACCTTGATCAGGCGGCCGCCGACGTCGCGATCGAGTTTTGCCCACTTCTCATCCGACGGCCATGCCGAGTCGCCGGGCCGGACGCGGGACATGGATGCCGCCGCCGCATTCGTCGTTCTCGCCCAGAGAGCCTTTGCAAACGGCAGACCCGCAAATGTCCTCAAAAGCCATCTTCGAGTCATCAGTGGGATCATCGGTCGATTCATGGCATTCTGACGGCGACGTTATCGCGAGCGACCCCGGATCAAGTCCGGGCGGGAAGCAATCCTGTGGCGCCGCCGCCATACGAACATGGATTGTTTGGTCGCTGCGCTGCTCGCAATGACGAATTCGAGCCTCACGAAAAAACCGGCTCCATCCTTTGCAGCGCCTCGACCGGCAGGTGACACAGGATCGTATGGCCCTCGGCCACGGTTCTCCTCGGCGGCAATTCCCGCTCGCACAGATTGCCGGCGACCTCCGCCTTGTGGCCGCAGCGGGTCTGGAACGGGCAACCCTTGGGCGGCGTGAGCGCGGACGGGATCTCGCCCTCGAGCACCACCCGCCGTTTCCTCACCGACGGGTCGGCGATGGGGATCGCCGACAGCAGCGCCTCCGTATAGGGGTGGAACGGCGGCGAGAAGATCTGCTCGGTCGAGCCCATCTCGACGATATGGCCGAGATACATCACGACCACCCGGTCGGCGAGATAGCGCACGACCGAAAGATCATGGCTGATGAACACCATCGTCGTCTTCGACTCGCGCTGGATGTTCATCAGGAGCTCGCCGATCGCCGCCTGCACGGAGACGTCGAGCGCCGACATCGGCTCGTCGGCGATGATGACCCGCGGCCGCCCCGCGAAGGCGCGCGCGACGCCGATGCGCTGCTTCTGTCCGCCGGAGAGCTGCCGCGGGCGGCGCCACGAGAAGGCGCGCGGCAGCTTCACGAGATCGAGGAGCCCGAGCATGATCTCGCGCCGCTCGGCGGCGCTCTTGCCGATCCGGAACCGCTCGAGCGTGCGCTGGATCTGCGAGCCGACCGAGTAGCTCGGGTTCAGCGTGTCGAACGGATTCTGGAAGATCATCTGGATCGAGGAAATCGTCTTGACCGGACGATGCTCGACCGGCCGGTTCTGGATCGCCTCGTCGCCCAGCACGACGAGCCCCTCGCTCGCGAGTTCGAGACCGAGCAGCACTTTCGCCAGCGTCGACTTGCCGCAGCCCGATTCGCCGACGATCGCCAGAACCTCGGCCTCGCGGGCTGCGAAGGAGACGTCCTCGACCGCCTTGACGGTGCGCGCGCCTCCGCCGCCGAAGATCGCGCTGGCGGCGACCCGATAATGCTTCTTGAGCCGATCCACTTCCAGCACCCGCGGGCCGATACCGACGGGCGCAAGCCGCTCCCCCTTGCGGGCCGACGCCGCCCAGTCGATCGCGTCGATCCTGAGGCAGCGGCTCCGGTGGCCCGAATGGCCCTCGACGCCGGACATCGGCACGTCGGCCCGATCGCACAGGCCCGCGACGAAATGCGAGCAGCGCGGGCCGAAGTTGCAGCCGTTCGGCCGCTCGTGCGGCAGGGGGAGCTGGCCGGGAATGGGGATCAGCGGATTGTCGTTCTTGTTCGTTCCGGGCATCGCCATCGAGCGGAACAGGCCCTGCGTATAGGGATGACGCACCGCGCCGAACACGTCGCGCACCCCACCCGTCTCGACCGCCTCGCCCGAATACATGACGGTCACCGAATCGCATGTTTCGAGAATGAGGCCGAGATTGTGGGAGATGAACAGCGACGAGGCCCCGGTGCGGGCGGTCAAGTCCTTGACCAGCGCGACGACGCCCGCCTCGACCGTGACGTCGAGCGCCGTCGTCGGCTCGTCGAGGATCAGGAGGCGCGGCTTCGACAGAAGCGCCATTGCGATGACGACCCGCTGCTGCTGGCCGCCCGAAAGCTGATGCGGATAGGCGCGCATGACCCGCTCCGGGTCGGGCAGGCGCACCGCCTTGACCATCTCGAGCGTCCGGGAGCGGGCTTCTTCCTTCGAGACCTTGTCGTGGATGAGCGGCACTTCCATCAATTGCCGTCCGACCAGCATGGTCGGGTTGAGGGAGGCCATCGGCTCCTGATAGACCATGGCGATCTTCGAACCCCGGATGGCGCGCAGTTCCGGTCCCGACAGGGCCGCCATGTCGCGGCCCTCGAAGCGGATCGATCCGCCTGTGATCTTGCCGACCCCCGGCAAATCGCGCATCACCGCGAGCGCCACCGTCGACTTGCCGCAGCCCGATTCGCCGACGAGCCCCATCGCTTCGCCCGGCATGACCTTCAAGGAGAAATCCATCACGGCGGGAATCTCTCCCGCGCGGGTGAAGAAGGAGATGCCGAGGTTTTCGATGTCGAGGATCGGTTCGGCCATCTCGCGTCTCCTTCAATCGCGCAGCGACTGTTCGCGGATCGCGTCGGCGAGCAGGTTCAGGCCGAGAACGAAGGACATCATCGCGAGCGCCGGCGCCAGCGCCGGATGCCAGAAGATGCGCATGAACGGACTCGATTCCTTGATCATCGTGCCCCAGTCTGGGCTCTCCGGCGGCATGCCGAGGCCGAAATAGCCGAGCGCGCCGAGAAGGATGGTGGTGTAGCCGATGCGCAGGCAGGCGTCGACGATCAATGGGCCGCGGGCGTTGGGCAGGATCTCCCACAGCATGATATACCACGCGCTCTCGCCGCGGGTCTGGGCGGCGAGCACATATTCGCGCGTCTTGATGTCCAACGTCAGGCTGCGCACGATGCGGAAGATGCCGGGGCCGGAGGCAAGAGCGACGGCGATGAAGATGTTGAGCGTGCTCGGACTGACCTTGAGGATCCCGAACGGATCGGCATTGAAGACGAAGGTGGCGAAGAGCCAGGCGCCGACGAGGAGGGTGAGCGCGAGCCGCAGGGCGAGCTGGGTCGGCTGCGTGCGGTAGCCGGAAACGAACAGCACGCCGAAAAGAACGATCGGGACGGCGAAAAAGACGCCCGCCAGCGTATAGGGGATCGGCGTCTCCAGGATGCCCGGCGACACCAGGAGGTAGAACAGGAGGATGATCGGGAAGGCCAGAACCAGATTGGCGAGGAAGGACAGGACCGCGTCGACGCGCCTGCCGAAATAGCCGGCCGGCAGGCCGAGCGAGATGCCGACCGACAGCGCCAGCATGGTCGCCAGCGGCGCGATGATGAGCACGATGCGTGCGCCGGCGATGACCCGGCCGAACACGTCGCGCGCCAGCTTGTCGCCGCCGAACAGATAGGGAAGACCCGAATGAGGGTCGATCGCGCCGGGCGCGGTGTTCTGCATGCGCGCGATTTGGCTCAGGGGATCGAAAAGCTCGATCCGGCGTCCGAAAACCGCGGCGAACAGCCAGAAGAGGACGAGGAGCAGGCCGGCGAAGCCTGTCGCGCTCTCGACCACCTGCCCGAAAAGTCCGAGCTTGCGGCGGTAGACGACGCTGAGGCCGAACACGACGGCCAAGCTCGCCCAGACCGGCCAGAGCTGGACGAAGCTCCTCACAACGATCTGGCCGGGGCTCAGGAACTGCACGGCGACTCTCGACCAGTCCGAGCCTTCTCCAGCAAAGCTGGGAAAGGAAAGCGCGCCAGCGGCGAAGCTCGCATCGATCTCACCTCATGCCCCTAATGCACGCGGATTCGCGGATTGAGCCAAGCGTAGCCGACGTCCGAGATGAGCTGGGTCGCCAGAACCAGCGCCACCGAGACGATCGAGCACGCGAGCAGGAGGTCGATGTCGTTGTTGCCGGCCGCGTCGACCAGCGTCTGTCCGAAACCCTGATAGCGGAACATCACCTCGACGATGACGACGCCGGTGAGCAGCCAGGGAAAGAGCAGCATGATCACGGTGAAGGGCGCGATCAGCGCGTTGCGCAGCGCATGCTTCAGGACGATCGCGGTGAAGCTCAGGCCCTTCAGGCGCGCGGTGCGAATATATTGCGCGCTCATCACCTCGATCATCGAGGCGCGCGTCATGCGCGCGACATAGCCCATACCGTAAATGGAGACCGTCACGACCGGGAGGGTGAAGTTGTAGAAGCTGAGATGGCCTTCGGTCGCCGAGGCGGCCGAGCCGTTCAGCCAGCCGAGCCAGGTGGCGAAGATGATGGTGAGCACCACGCCGGAGACGTATTCCGGAGTCGAGGTCGTGGCGATCGAGATGACCGACAGAGTCCGGTCGGTGCGCGAACCCTCGCGCATGCCCGAGACGACGCCGACCACGAGCGCGACCGGGATCATCACGACCATCACCCAGAACATGAGAAGCCCGGTCGCCTCCAGCGCCGGCCCCAACTTCTCGACGACCCTGACCTTGAACTTGGTCGAGCAGCCGAAGTCGCCCTCGACCACGCCGGAGAACTTCGGCGCCGCCGGCTCGTCGCACCAGGAAAAACGTGCCGTCGCGGCGCCCGTCGCCGGGTCGACGTTCGGCAACTTCGGCCAGAGGCCGAGCCACGTCGCATAGCGGACCAGGAACGGTTTCCGGTAGCCGTTCTTCTGCAGCCAGGATTCGAGCTCCTGGTCGGTGGCGTGCATCTCGGTCTGGCTGATCGCGAGCTTGCGCAGGTTCGGCTCGAGATTGACCAGATAGAACACGCCGAGCGTCAGGAACAGCATCGTTAGCAGCATCTGCCCAAGCCGCCGGGCGAGGAACGACCCCATTACTTCAAATCCTTCCCGCGCCGGCGGCTGCGGCCGCTCGCCTTACAGCGAAAGGGTCGGCCGCCTCGCCGCCGTGAGGTCCGTCAGGCCTTGAGCCACACGCGCTCGAGGTGCGTCTCGTAGAGCGGGTGCATCCCGTAGTTCATCACCGCGGCCGTACGGTGGTTGTAAAGCGTCAACCAGTAGGGCTGAATGATGATGCCAGAATCCTGAAGGATCTGCTCGAGGTCCTTCATGATCACCTTGCGATCCTTCGGATCGGGCATCGCCAGCGCCTTCTCGAGCTTGGCGTCGAATTCCGGGTTGGAATAGGCCGTCTCGTTCCAGGCTTCGCCTGTGCGGTAGGCCAGCGCGAGGACCTGGACGCCGAGCGGGCGCATGTTCCAGTCGGTCATCGAATAGGGATATTTCGTCCAGTCGTTCCAGAAGGTCGAGCCAGGCAGGACGGTCCGCTTCACCTTGAACCCGGCCTCGCGCAATTGCGCGGCGATCGCGTCGCCGGTGTTCTTGTACCATTCCTCGTCGCTGGTGATGAGCTCGTGCTCGTGGTCGATCTGCCCGGCCTCGGTCATCAGCTTCTTCGCGCCCGCGATGTCGCGCGACTTCTTGGGCAGCTCCGCATATTCGGGGTGGATCGGCGCAACGTGGAAGTTTTCGGCGACGGTTCCGTGCCCATCGACCCCGAGGCTGAGGATCGTGGCGTTGTCGACCGCCATCTGCAGGGCGTTGCGCACCCGCTGGTCGTCGTACGGCTTCTGCTTGACGTTGGTGCGAGCGACGATGGTCGCCGATGTCCGGACGTCGGAGCGAATCAGACCGGCCTTGTCCATGATCGCGACATAGCCGGCGTCGGTCTTCATCGTGCAGTCGAGCTCGTTCGATTCGAAGGCGCTGACGGTCGCGGAAATGTCCGGACCGTAGTCGATGAACTCGACGCCGTCGAGATGCGACTCGCCGCCCCACCACTTGCCGTTGGTCCGCCGCTTGAACGCCGCCTTCTTGCCGACCTCGAACGAAACGAGCTCGAACGCCCCAGTGCCGATCGGATGCTTGACGAGATCCTTGCCGTCCTTTTCGAAGTCGCGATGGACGACGAGGCCGGGATAGTCGGTCATGCCGGGGATGATGGTGATGTCAGGCTTCTTCAAGCTGAGCTTCACCGTATGATCGTCGACCTTGGTGATCGCGCCCTCGCGCGCCTTCTTGGTCGCCGGGTCGATCAGCGCCGCCATGCGCGCCGCCATCGAATTGCCTGCGACGGACTGATCGCACCAGCGGTTGATGTTGAAGACGACATCGTCGGCGGTGAACGCGTCGCCGTTGTTCCAGGTCACGCCCGGGCGCACGTGCAGAACATATTCCGTCGCGTCGGCGTTGACGTCCCACTTCTCCAGGAGCGCCGGCTCGAAGGTGTACTCACGAGTGTAGGTGACGAGCGAGTCGAGGAACTGTCGGGCGACATTGCCCATCTCGGGCCAGTCATAACTGCGTGGATCCTTCTGATCCTTGACGAACATGCCAACGCGCAGGACCCCGCCTTTCCTCGGCGTCTCGTCGGCATGCGCCGGCGTCGGGACGGCGAGGCCGAGCATGCCATAAGCCGTCGCGGTCGAAGCGCCGAAAATGGTGGCGAGCGCGAGAAACTCGCGCCGGTCGATCGAGCCTTCCCTGGCCTCGGCGGCCCAGGCCCCGAGGCTCTTGCGCCAGAATCCGTTCTTGAGCGTTTCCTTGATCATTGACGTCCTCCCGTTGGTCGTCTTCGCCGCGCCGCTGGTTCGCGGAGCATGTGTTTCGCCTCGACGCGCGCGCCCGTCGAACCGCTTTATCTGGGCAGGCGCGTCCATTGGTGAGACGACGGTAGCGCGGCGCAAAAGACCGCGCAATGCCTAAACCCATGGCCGCCGCGCCCGAAAACCTGACCCTCCGTCGCATCCGATCGCCCTCGACGCCAGGACGGCGCATCAGGCCTCGTCGATTGCGCGCCTGCGGGCGAACGCCAGACGCAGCGCCTTCGCCAGCGCCACGCCGAGCGTCACGCCGCGACGGGCGAGGTAGTTCTGGAAGTCGTAGATCGTCACCGCCGGACAGACCTCAAATTCGAAAAAAATCGGCCGGCCCCCCGCATCGACGCGAAAATCGATCGAAAAGCAGTCGCGCAGGCCCAATGACCGTGCGAGCCGGGCCGAACCGTCGACGATCGCCCCGACCGCTCGGCGCGACCGCGCGTCCGCCTGCCGCGTGAGATCCACCATGGCAGGGACGAAGGCCGCCTCGCGGCGCTCGCCGAAGCCGCCGCGCGCTCCGGATGTGTCCTTCGCGCCGGACAGCGTCTCGTTGTCCTTCATCGTAAGAAAGGCGCCGCCGGTTTCGCTCGCTTCGTTCTTGACGATGCGCTCGACGCCGAGCTGGTCGGCGAAGTCGCTGCCGAGGTCGATGAAGCTCACCCGCACGTCGTCGCCCACGACGAATGGCTGGATGAGCGCGCGATCGCCGTAGCGCCGCCAGAGGCGTTGCGCCCGGTCCTTGGCCTCTTCCGCGCTCTCGCACAGGCTGTCGGCGAAAATGCCGATCTTGGCCCCGAGCGTATTCGGCTTGACGAACCAGGGGCCTGCATGCGGCTGAGCGCCGAGCGCGGCGATCTCGGTTCCTGCCTCCATCAGCCGCGTCGGCGGTACGGCGAGCCCGGCGGCGGAGGCGAGCGCGAGACCGGCAAACTTGTCCTGCGCGAGATGCGCCGCGCTCGGCGGACTGCCGAACCGCGCAAAGCCCCCGAGCCGGGCGAGCGCGGGAACCGACGACCCGCGATAGAAGCGGAAGCCGTCGGTGAGCGCCCAGACGATCGTCTCGTCCCGTCGCGGAGCCAGCGCAAGCAAGCGCGCCGGCAATTCGTCGATCGGGATGAACTCCGCCCGAAGCCCATCCGCGGCGAGGGTAGCCGCGATGTCGCCGGCGACATGCGCCAAGTCGGTCGACTGGGCGAGATAGACAGCGATCTCCTGCGCGACGTCGGGCGGGTAGCCGAAGGCTTCGAGGCGAAGGCGCGCCGCCTCCTCGCTCTCGAATGCGACAATCGCGGTCGTGAGAGTCATGCAGCTGGAGCATATCCCAATGAGACGAACCCAGCCCAATCCTTGCGGCCCGCCGAGCGGCAGGAACGGCGCTCAAGGTGGAGAACAATTTCTTGACGAGACGCGGTGTATGTTCTTATTATGTTCTTTACAACAGAGAACACCCTTGTCCGCTCCTCGAACCTGCCCCGGGCTTGCGTGGAGACAGCCCCATAGCAGCCCTTAGGGTTGCGTGTCCAAAGAAGCCGAGGATGGGTAGTGGGTCAGTCTGAAAATTAAATCATGCCGAAGTGGTGCAAAGCCTCTTCGATATGCGGTCTCATCTCTGGCGGGCATGGGCAAACGCGCGTATCCGGATCAAGGCGATTTGGTGCAATCCATTTCGTTAGGCCGAAGGACGCTTTCACGTGGGCTATGTGACAAGGCTTGGGAGTCCGCCCAATTTTGACTTTTACGCGCGCGCTAATTTGCGGATAAGTCGCCATGAGCAAATCCC
>DASRSL010000026.1:0-12565 GCA_035656495.1 Roseiarcus sp. | reverse complement strand
GCGCGACTGCCGGTTCTCGTTCGAACACGTCAAGACCGGCGCCCGCAATCTGGTCGCGCTCGAGCGCGGCGACGAGCGCAAGCTCGTCGACGATCGGCCCGCGCGACGTGTTGATCAAGAATGCCGTCCGCTTCATGAGCGAGAGCTCCTTCGCGCCGATCTGGCCCCTAGTCTCCTCCCGCAGAGGCGAATGGATCGAAACAAAATCCGATTGCCGCAGCAATTCGTCGAGCTGAACGAACGTCATCCCGAGCTCGTGCTCAAACTCGCGCGGCTTGCGACGCGGCGACCAATAGAGAACGTTCATCTGGAAGCCCCGAGCCCGCCGCGCGACCGCGGCGCCGATGCGTCCGCCGCCTCCTACCAGGCCCAAGGTCTTTGCGAAGACCCCTCCGCCGATCAGATGGTTTGATTGTCCGCCAGGGAAAACATTGCGGCGAACAAGCAAATCCCCTTCGACGATGCGGCGCGCGACCGCAATCATGAGACCGAAGCAGATATCCGCAGTCGATTCGATCACCAAAGGGGGGACGGTGGTCACAACGATACCGCGTCGCGTGGCCTCCTCGATGTCGATGTCGGATGGCGTTACCGCCATGGAAGTGATCGCCAGGAGATTGGGGTTCGCCGCGATGATTGATCGGTCGATCTTGTCGTGCATGAGCGGCAGTAGGAAATCGCACTCGGCAACCGCCGTTAGTAAGTCTTCTGTCGGCAGGATTCGGCTGGTGTCGAGATTGATGGCGACGTCAGCAACCGCCCTTATCCGGTCGAGCGCGCTGGAGGCTATCGGCTGCGTAACAAATACGCGCGGCCGTCTTGCTAACAGATCCATCAGGCGGCGCCCACAGCAGGCTTGCAAAGCGCCGAATTCGACGGCGCTTCTCTGAGAGACCCCAATCGTAGTGCGCGTACATGAAAATCAGCGATTGATCGCATCAACGTCTCTTGGTCGAGAGGGGCTCGAGTTTCCGCGAGTGCGGCGACGTCGAGACCGCCGATCGCTCGAACGGCTGGTTTGGCTTAAGACGCAATTCGAACACTCGATTATCAAGGCTTCAGTGACCGCGAAAATAATAATATCTACGATGAATCATAAGGAATCGTGATGTAATTCCATGCGTTCGGGCGATCGCGGAAGCCCGGGTCCTTCGCCCTCTGCTCGCGATGTTCACCCGGTACCGCAACCGTGTCGCAACGAGGTGGTTCAAGTGCGCGATCGACAGCAGGCGATCGATTCGAGTTTTGCACGGACTTCGTCCTTGTCATCACCCAGCCGCATGTTCGCCGAAGGACTGTCATGAGCAATTCCTCATCGCTGGATTCGCTTGCGATCAATCTGGCGACCGTCCGCGAGCAGTGGAATCTGCGCGAGGCGGTCGAGGCCTGCGCGCGGCACGGCGTCACCGGAATCGGTCCCTGGCGCGACCAGGTGTCGGCGCTTGGGCTCGCCGAATCGGCGCGCGTCATCAAAGCGAATGGCATGAGCGTCACCGGCTATTGCCGCGGCGGCATGTTTCCCGCCGCCGACGCCGCCGGAAGACAGGCGGCAATCGATGACAACAAGCACGCCATAGACGAGGCTGCGGCGCTCGGGGCAGAGTGCCTCGTGCTCGTCGTCGGCGGCCTGCCAAGTGGCTCTCGGGATATCGAAGCTGCGCGTCGTATGGTGGCCGACGGCCTTGCCGCCATTCTGCCCCACGCGCGCGCCTGCCAAATGCCGCTTGCCATCGAGCCGCTTCATCCCATGCATGCGGGCGATTGCGCTTGCATAAATCTGCTTGGCCAAGCGCTGGATCTTGCTGAGTGGCTCGGCGACGGCGCAGGCGTTGCCGTCGATGCCTATCATGTCTGGTGGGATCCGCAGCTCGAAGAGCAGATCGCGCGCGCAGGGCGCGCGAGAAAGATATTGGCCTACCATATTTGTGACTGGCTGATCCCGACGCGCGACCTTTTGCTGGATCGCGGCATGATGGGCGATGGCGTTATCGATCTGCGGCGGATCAGCGGCTGGATCGCACAGGCGGGCTATCGCGGCCGCACTGAAGTGGAGATTTTCTCAAAGCTCGACTGGTGGACCCGCCCGGGGGACGAGGTGCTCCGTACCTGCATCGAGCGTTATCGTGCGCATTGCCGATAAAAATGAAAAAGCAGTCAATCGAGGCCCTCGGCGGGGCCAGCGGATCATAGGACGCCAAAGGTCTTGAAGGCTTCGCACGCGCTCATGCCAGCCCGGATGGCGATCGCGACCTTGCTTTCCTCGGAAGCCTTGGCGAGAGCCGCAGCCACCGCTTCGCCCTCGATGTCAGGCGGAATGACGAGCACACCCTCGCGATCCCCGAAAATCAGGTCGCCGGGCGCGATTCGAATCCCCTCGATTTCGACTGGCGTGCGAAAGTCGATGACCTTGCCACGAGGACCCTGGTCTTGCGCGTACAGTCCCCGGCAGAAGGTCGGAAAGTCGAGCGCCTCGATGCCCCCCGCATCCCTCACGAAGCCGTTCAAGACTGCCCCTGCAGCGCGCAAGTAGCGCGCCCGGGTCGACATCAGCTCACCCCACATCGCGTAGCGAAAGGAGCCGCCGGTCGCTACGTAGACCTCGTTCGGACGAAGGTCATCGAGCGCCTCCAACATGAGTCCGAAAGGCTTGCCAGCGAACGGGCCGGACGCCTCGCCGTCGTCGAACACGTCCGCCTCGAGGACCGGCATCGCCCGCCCGATGAGCTTCATATCCGGCCGAAGGGGCCCGATGGCCTGAGGCAGGAATTGCCGTCGCCATCCGATCTTGTCGAGCACGTCGCCTACCGCCGCCGTATACAGCTTGTCGCGGAGACTCGAGAACAGGGTATCGTCGTCCATCTTGGCCACGATTTGCTCCTCGTTTAGGGGCCTCAAGGGTGCGCTTCGCTGACGGCCCATTCTCGGGAACGCCCACTTCGACAGGGACGGTGGCACAGTGGCTGGCTTTCGTCGCCGAGAAAAGGAAAATGGTTGATATTGCTCAATCGGAGCTCCGGCCGGTTTCGCCACAATGCGCGCATCCAAAGTTGTCCACGTCGTATCGTGCCACGCCGAAGGGGAGGTCGGCGACGTCATCGTCGGCGGTATTGCGCCTCCCCCCGGTGAGAGCTTGTGGGAGCAGTCCCGCTTCATTTCCCGTGACGGTGGACTGCGCAGCTTCCTTCTCAATGAACCGCGTGGCGGAGTTTTTCGCCACGCCAACCTCCTCGTGCCGGCCAAGGCGCCGGAGGCGCAGATGGGTTTCATCATCATGGAGCCCGAGGATACCCCGCCGATGTCAGGCTCGAACTCGATTTGCGTGGCGACGGTGCTGCTCGACGCCGGGATTCTTCCGATGCAGGAGCCCGAGACGCATCTTACCCTCGAGGCTCCTGGCGGCGTGATCAAGATCGTCGCCGAATGTCGCAACGGCAAAGCCGAACGGATCAGCATCGAGAACGTGGTCTCTTTTGCTGCCCGGCTCGACGCGCCACTCGAGGTCGCCGGACTGGGAACCTTGATCGTCGACATCGCCTATGGCGGCGACAGCTTCGTGATCGCCGAGGCCAAGCAGCTGGGCTTCGCCATCAAGCCCGATGAAGCGCGCGACTTGGCGGAGCAGGGAATGAGGATAACTGCCGCCGCCAATGAACAGCTCGGCTTTACCCACCCGGAAAACCCTGACTGGGAACATATCTCATTCTGCCAGTTCGCCGGCCCGTTGGAGCGGGATGGCGGCGAGATCCGCGGGCCGAACGCCGTCGTCGTGCGTCCCGGCAAGATCGACCGATCTCCTACGGGTACGGGGTGCAGCGCCCGTATGGCCGCCATGGTGGCGCGCGGCGCAATGAAGCCAGGCGAAATCTATCGCGGTCGCTCCATCATCGGCTCCGAATTCATTTGTCGCGTTGCTCGCGAAACGACGATCGCAGGTCGCCCCGCCATTGTCCCTGTCGTTTCGGGCCGCGCCTGGATAACGGGCGTTCATCAACACATGCTGGAGCCGACCGATCCGTGGCCCGACGGATACCGCTTGGCCGACACTTGGCCAAGCTTTGTCTGACCACGGGCGCCGTGGTCGAAGCGAAACTGCTCGAAATCATTCGCGAGTCCGCCAGCGAAATACTGTAGCGGCGTCGGTCGACTGGATAGCCGACAGCGGTCGTTTCCTCCCGCTTCAGCAATCAGCAGAGCGGCGCCTCATAGAGCATTCCAGCGCCGGGAACTCTATCTTCGACTCCGGCAAGCCTCAGGCAATGCCAGGCCATGGCATGGTTGCTGGAGGTGACGGGTACACGGGCGCGCTCCTCGAGCCGTCCGACCGCCTCCGCGACGCGCAAACTGGTGCAGGAGACGAAGATCGAGTCGATGGCCGACGTCGCCCCGAAGCGTTCCGCCGCCGCTTCGATCGAGGCGATGGAGATTCGAGCCGCCTCGCGGTCGTCGCGCCTGTCGAAGGTTGCGACCGCGCCGATGTTGAGACCGTGGTCGCTGAAATATCTGACGAGGCTTGCGTTGATTTCTGGCGCATAGGGGGTGAGCAAGCCAACCTTCTTTGCGCCGAGCGCCCGAAACGCCGCCAGCGCGGCCGTGACGGGGGTCGTGCAGGCGGCATTGGGACGGACCTTGTGGATTTCTGCGAAGACCGCGTCTTCGCCGAGCGTCATGGTCGCGGATGTGCAGCCGAATGCGACGACGTCGAGCTCGATGCTCGGGAGAATAAGATCCACGCTCGGCGCGATCCGAGGGCCGATCGCGCGCAAGGTTTCCGGCGTGATGTCATTGTCGTTGAAGACACGGGACTCGTAAAAGGCGACGCCGGGCTGGCGCACGAGGAGGCGAAACTCATGCTCCATCGTCTGATCGGTGGCCAGCACCAAGAGACCGATCGCGGCGCGCCGCGCGACGCCGCCATCGAGTTCGGAGGGCAGCACGCCGAGGTCGATCGGTCCCGAGTGCGCCGTGGCGGAGGATTCGACAAGCGACATGGATCCTGCTCCCTGTTTATCCGGTCAGGAGACCGTCCATGGAAATGACTGGGGTGCGCCCGCCAATCAGGTCGGCGGTGATTCTGGCCGAGCCGTGGGACATCGTCCAGCCGATGTGGCCATGTCCCGTGTTGAGGAAGAGGTTGCGGAAGCGCCGCCGCCCGAAAAACGGAAGATTGTTGGGGGTCATCGGTCTGAGACCCGCCCACATCTCCGCGCGGTCGTAGTCGGCGCCTTCCGGATAGAGTTCCTGGGTGACGCTCTTCATGAACGCGAAATCGGACGGCTTGTGGCTCGTGTCGTAGCCGGCGAACTCCGCGGTCGCCGTGACGCGGATTCGATCGCCGAAGCGGGAGATCGCGACGAGATTGTGCTCGTCGACCGAGGCGATCGTCGGCGGCGACAAGCGGTTGCCGATCGGTATCGTGAGCGAATAGCCCTTGATCGGATAGATCGGCACTCGAAGTCCGAACTGGCGGGCGAGGATCGGACTCTCTGCGCCGAGGGCGAGGACATAGGCGTCGGCCTTGAAAGCGCCCTTGTCGGTCAGCGCCTGCGTGACGCGGTCGCCATCCGTCTCGAGCCGGGTGATCGTCGCGCCTGTGCGGACTTCGCCCCCGCGCGCGATGATCTTGGCCGCCAGCGCCCGAGTGAATTTCGCGGATTCGCCGGTCTCGTCGGTCGGGCAATAGATTCCGCCGGCAATCTTGTCCTTTGCCGACGCCAGAGACGGTTCGAGCGAGATCACGCCCCCTCGATCGAGCACCTTGATCGCCTGGCCGTCGGACTCGAGCAGCTTCATGTGCTCGACGCCGTGGTCGAGCGCCTGCTGGTCGCGATAGAAGTAGAGGATGCCGCGCTCGCTCCGATTGTAGTCAATCGCCTCCTCGGCCACGACCTCCTTGAGAACGGTCTGCGAATAGGCGGCGAGACGGTGCTTGAGCAGCGTGTTGCGGCGGGCCTTCTCCGACGTGCACTCCATCAGGAAGAGCCACGACCAGGAGTACAGCCGCGGATCGGCCGAGAACTTGAAGCGCAGCGCCTGATGCTCGAGAAACAGCGACTTCAAGAGGATCATCGGCGCCTTGGGCGACGACCAGACGAACGAATGGCCCGGGGCGATCATGCCGGCGTTTCCCCAGCTCGCTTCAGCTGCGACCTCGCCGTTGCGCTCGAGGACGACGACGTCGTGACCGTCTTTCTGGAGCTGATAGGCGGTGGTGACGCCGACGACGCCGCCGCCGAGAACGACTATCCGCATGATGTCACCTTCTTGCGGTTCGAGCGCGGCGATCCGACCGTTCGCCGGATCTAGCCAAGATAGGCGCGTTGCACCTTCTCGTCATCGAGTAAGTCCTTGCCGCGACCGGTGAGGACGATCCGGCCGCTTTCCATAACATAGGCGTCGTCGGCGATGTCGAGCGCCATCACGGCGTTTTGCTCGACAAGCAGGATCGTGACCCCCTGCTCGTTAATGGCCTTGATGGTCTCGAACACTCTTTCGACCATGAGCGGCGATAGGCCCATACTGGGCTCGTCCATCAGAAGCACGCTTGGACGCCCCATCAGGGCGCGCGCAGTCGCGACCATCTGCTGTTCCCCGCCGGAAAGCGTCCCCGCGATCTGGTTGAGGCGCTCGCGCAAGACCGGAAAGAGCGTCAGCATGCGCTCCCTGTCTTCGGCGATCGCCTTGCGACCCCGCCGGGCGAAGGCGCCCATCGCCAGGTTTTCGGCGACCGATAGGCGCGCGAAGATGCGCCGCCCTTCCGGCACATGCCGCACACCCATGGCGGCGATCTCGTGGGGCGGGACGTCGCGCAGACTCGCGCCGGCGAAGCGGATTTCTCCGCGGCGGGGATGAAGGAGCCCGCTGACCGCTTTCAAAGTCGTCGTTTTCCCGGCGCCGTTCGCTCCGACGAGCGTGACGATCTGTCCGCTCTCGACGTTGATGGAGACGCCCTTGAGAGCCTCGATATTATCGTAGAACACATGGATGTCGTCGATCTCGAGGATGGCCATGCGGTTCAACTACCCGCTGAGATCCGGCGGTGTCCGGTGGGTTCGCCTCCGAGCGGCCCGGGCGGCGTCGGGGCTGCCGAGATAGGCCTCGATCACCCTGACGTCGCTTTGGATCTCGGCAGGCGGCCCCTCGGCGATCTTCACTCCATGGTCCAGCACCGTCACCATGTCCGACATCGCCATCACGACCCGCATCTGATGCTCGATCAGAAGGATGGTGACGTCGAAGGTTTCCCGAGCCTCCCGGATGAAGGCCATCATGTCGGAAGTCTCGCGCGGATTCATCCCGGCGGTCGGCTCGTCGAGCAAGAGCAGTTTCGGCCGAGTCGCGAGCGCCCGCCCCATTTCGAGCCGCCGCTGCTCGCCGTAGGCGAGATTGCGGGCGAGCACGTCGCCGCGACCTTTCAGCCCGACGAAGCGCAGAATTTTCAGCGCCTCGCGGTGCGCCTCCTTCTCGCTTCGCTGCGTAAAAGGCGAATTGACCAGCGCGCCCCACCAATGGGAGCGGAGATGAAGATGCATGCCGACTAGGAGATTCTCGATCGCCGTGACGTTCCGAAACAGTCGGATGTTCTGGTAGGTGCGGCTTATTCCGGCAGCGGCGACGCGATCGGGTGTGAGGCCATCCATGCGTTGGCCGCGAAACCAGATCTTCCCGGCGGTAATCGGCAGGTTCTGCATGACGCAGTTGAAGACCGTCGTCTTGCCGGCGCCGTTCGGCCCGATAATGCTGTGGATGGCGCCCTGATGGACGCTCAAATCGAGCTCGTTGACTGCGACAAGACCGCCGAAGCGCACCGTCAGTCGTTCGGTCGCCAAAATTGTGTCCGGCGCTGGCGCCATTCAGGGCTCTGTGTCTTGCAGATTGGAGGCCCGTTGCGCGGAGAGAGCCGTCGCCTCCACGGGCTCATCGGGCGCGGCCTCCCCGGCCTCGTCGCGCAACTCCCTGCGGCGAGTCGCGGACGGCCACAGGCCCTCGGGCCGCACCCGCATCATGACGATGAGCGCGACGCCGTAGAAGAGGTAGCGGAATTCGCCGAATTCGCGCAATAGTTCCGGCAGGCCGACCAGGGCGGTTGCGCCGACCATCACCCCCGGTAGGCTCCCCATGCCCCCGACGATAATCAGGGCGAGCACGTTGATCGAGACCAGGAGCTGGAAACTGCTGGGATAGACCGACGTCAGCATGACCGCGAAGATCGAGCCGGCCAATCCGGCAAAAGCGGCGCCGAGGCCGTAAGCGAGCAGCTTGACCTTGACAAGGTTGATTCCGAGCGTTTGCGCCACGTCTTCGTCATCGCGGACCGCCATCCAGGCGCGACCCAGCCGCGAGTTCTCCAGGCGCCAGGCGAAATATGCGGCGATCGCCGCCGCCGCGAGGGTCAGATAGAAGAGCTGGACTGGATCAGCGAGCTCGTAGCCGCCGATTCTCGGTTTGGGAATTTGCAGGATTCCCTGTGCGCCGCCGAGGAGCGGCGCGGCCATGTCGGATTGCACGATGACGCGCACGATCTCGCCAAGGCCCATGGTGGCGACCGCCAGATAGTCGCCGCGCACGCCGAGCACGGGAATCCCGAACAGGATCCCGACGATGACCGATGTGAGCACCGCAATCGGCATGGCGGCCCAGTATGACAGGCTCGGAATCGACGTATAGCTGGCGAGCGCATGCGGACTGTCGGCCGTCAATATTGCGGTCGCGTAGGCGCCGACCGCGAAGAAGGCGACGAAACCGAGATCGAGAAGCCCCGCGAGTCCGACCTCGAGATTGAGGCCCATCCCCATCAGGATGTAGAGTCCGACGAGCATCATCACCTGCCCGATATACGAGCCCGCAGCGATCGGAAGCAGAACGAGCAGGAGAACGAAAAGGACGGCCCGCGCCGCTTTGGCGTAGCGCCTTTGCGCCGGCGAAAGCCGCGCGAATCGAACGCGCGCCGGCTCGCGCATCCATTCCGTCCACACGAAGGCGCCGCCGGAGCCGAGGACAAAGATCATCAGCGCGCCTTGGAGCGTGAGTCCTTCCCAGGTGTAGATCGACTGCCGCAACGCATCGATCGCCCCGCCGGTCTGCATCATGATCTGGATCAGTTCCTGAAAGACCCCGAAGACGATGACGAGCGCGAGGCCGACGACGACCGGCTTGCGCAGGCCCTCCGGCGCGTAAGTCAGCGCGGCGCCCGCCACCGCGAGCAAGGCGCCCGCGACGACGAGGATCGCGCCGCCGATCGGCGCCCCCAGGCCGAAGGTCAGCGATTTGAGTACGGCCGGGGAGAGCGCGATGAAGATCTGACGAAGCGGAAGGACCTGCATCGCCAGGGCGAGGAGCGCGAGAAGGGCGCCCGCGACGGCGCCCGCAAGCAGGCTCGCGGGCGCAAGCGCCCCGAATGCTGAAGAGGCCGTGCGCGCCGCGACCGCGGCGCCGGCGCCGAGTCCGATTGCGATCAGCACTGCGTCGCCGAGCGAAACGACATTGACGACGACCCAGCGCGCGTCCATCAACGGCAGAATGCCGACAATCGCGCAATAGACGGCGACTGCGCCGAGGACGAGGCCGACGCCGAGGGCCGTCCGGATCGGCGAGCGCCCGCGAGGGAAAGCCCGGTCGGCGCGATCGACAGTCACGGCGCTCATGCGCGTTTCTTGGCCATTCGCTCGCCCAGGATGCCGTAGGGCCGGAAGATAAGGACCATGATGAGGAGCGTGAAGGCGATCAGGTCACGCAGCTGATAGGGCGCGGGGATGCCGATGCCGTCGAGAAAGAGGGCCGGCCCGACGGATTCGACGACGCCGAGAAACAGTCCGCCGAGCATCGCCCCCGGCACGCTGCCGATGCCGCCTAGCACCGCTGCGCCGAACGCCTTGATGCCGGGCGTGAAGCCCATGTAAAAATAGACCTGCTTGAAGATGAAGGCGTAGCAGACGCCGGCGATCCCGGCCATCGCGCCGCCCAGGGCGAACGTGAACAGCACGACCTTGTCGACGTCGATCCCCATCAGCTCGGCGGCGTCGGCGTCCTCCGAGACTGCACGCATCGCCGTTCCCATTTTCGTGCGCTGCACGATGACGTACAGGATCGCCATCGAGATGAACGCGGCGGCGACGACCATGATCTGAAGGATCGGAACCCCGAAGCCATGAAAGGAGATCGTCCCCCTCTGCCATCTCGCATCCGGATAGGCCCGCACTCCCGCGCCGAACGCGCCGCGAAAAGTCTGCTCGAGGAAGAACGATACGCCGATCGCGCAGATCAACGGCGCGAGGCCGCGAGTATGACGGAACGGTCGATAGGCAAACCGCTCAGACAGAAGCGCGATTGCCGTCGACGTCGTGACGGCGACCGCAAAGATCCCGAGCATCGCCAGCACAGGATTGCGATCGAGCAATCCGGTGCGGGCAAACGCAGCGGCGACGAAGAATCCGGAGAAGGCCCCCGTCATCATGATGTCGCCGTGCGCGAAATTGATCAGGCGCAGGACGCCGTAGACCATGGTGTAGCCCAGCGCGACCAGGGAGTAGACGCTTCCCATCGTGACGCCGAAGATCAGGAACTCGAACCACTGGGCGGCGCCGTATCGACCCTTGATCAAGGTGCCGATGCTGCCCCCGACCACCACCATGACAACGCCGATTCGCAGCGCCCACAAGACGACGTCGACGAAAGTGAAGCGGGGGAGCGAACTCAGTTTCGGGACCAGGGTCCGCCCTCTCGCAGCGTCTGTCATGGCGAGTAAACGCGCTCAACGCGGAATCGTCGCCGCGTCGTCGCCGCCATTGAACGCCTACCCATGGACGTGTCAGGGCCAAATCTTCTTCGGGTTCACGCCGATCTTGAATGTTTTGGGATCGCTGTTTGTGAACTCGTAGACGGCCGGCTTGAATTTGGCGCACTGGCCGTGCTCGTCGCAGGCGATCGGGCCGCTGACGCCGTCGAACTTGATCGACAGCACGGCGTCGCGCAACGCCTTGCGGCCAATGTAGGTTGAGCCGCTCGAGTCGGTCTTCGCCGCCTTCTCGATCGCCTTGAAGGCGAGCTCGGCCGCATCATAGGCGTTGGCGTGGAAGCCCGAGATCGGCGCTTCGCCGTAGGCGGCCTTGTACTCGTCGACGAATTTCGGATAGCCCGAGCCCATCGCCTCCGGCGAGACGTCCGGATAGGTGATCTTGTAGCCGACGACGGCGTCGCCGGCCGCCTCGATGAGATCGGGGGCCATCTGGCCCGAGCTGCCGATCAGCGGAACCTTCTCGAGGCCGGGCGTCTCCTTTTCCTGCCGCAGCAATTGCGCTCCGGCGGCGACGAAAATTGGCGCATAGATGACGTCGGGCTTCTCGGTGGCGATGCGCGTCAAAACCGGATGCATATCGACGTCGGTCGGCGCCACCGCCTCCTGGGACAGGACAGTGCCGCCGAGCTTCTTGAAGTTGTCCGCCATCACCGTTGCGAGCTGTTGCGCGTACGGGCTGCCGTCGTGGACGGTGACGATCTTCTGGGCCTTGAGGACGTCGCGCACGTACTTGGCGTCCGCCGCGCCCTGATCGATGTCGCTGTATACGGTGCGCATGAAGCCGTCATATTCCGGCTTGCGGTCCGGCGCGGTCAGCTTCGGCGCCGTGGTCGCCGTGGCGATGTCGGTGATGCCGGCTTTCCAGAGAATTGGCGCGCCGGAGGTCGCGGCGCTCGAGCACGCGGGCCCGAGCACGATTGCGGTGTTCGGATTGGCGGCGAGCTTGGTCGCGGCGGTCTGACCGCCTTCGGCGTTGCATCCATCGTCCTCGACGTTCAGCTTGATGGGATGGCCCGCCAGTGTTCCACCCTGGTCCTTGATCGCGATTTCGACGCCCCGCTTTTCGTCGATGCCGAGGGCCGAATCGGCGCCGGACATCACCCAGTACGCGCCGAACTGAATTGGCGCGCCCTTGGGGATCACCAGAACGCCGATATCGTCGGTTACGGGTCCCTTGGTCTCTGCCGCGGTCGCAGATGCCGCCCAAATTACAGCCAGCGCCGAGCAGAGCGCTGTCGTCAGTGTGATGGAGCCTTTCATCGTTGTTCCTCCCTGTTCAATATTGCTTGTCAGGCGGGTGATGAAACTCTTCCCGTCGCCGCCGGCGAGCCTTTGATCACCACGAACGACTTCGCCGGGCGAGTTTAATGACTGCTGGCTACGCTTCGCAATCCTTCTCTGGAGCTCTTTTCCGCTAAGGCGCCGCCGTGGCCAAAGTTCGACAGCGATTCCTAGTTATTGCATGAGATCGGACCATAACCCCTTCATAGGCCTCGGCGTCGCCCTCTTTTCGCGGCTCGTCCGTCGCTGCATACTTCGCTGATATGTGCAACTGGCGGCGGCCAGCTCGATCATTTGAATGGGAACCTTGCGCGCGCTGCTTCGGAGGGCGCGCGTCCCGCGCACCTGGGCGGCGAGACGCCGCCCCTCCGATTCACCGCGATCCTCTGTGGGGCAACTCATGAAACTTTGCTTAGCGGCTATCTGGATCCTGCAGGCCGTCCAAAGGACGCTGTCGTTCTTTGTGGTCTCTATGGTCTTCGTGGTGAATTT
>DASRSL010000025.1:0-59069 GCA_035656495.1 Roseiarcus sp. | reverse complement strand
CGACTCGACGCCCCAGTTCAGGATGGCTTTCAGGCCGCTCATGTGGGCGTCACGAACAGTTTTGGGCGCGAGCGACGTCAGCAGTTCGTCCTTCCAATTGAGCACGTGTTGGCGGGTTAAGCGTTGAGCGTCGTCGTGTTTGAGAAAGCCAATGAGGTGTTCGATGCATGGCTTCCAACGACGGGCCGCTTCAGCGCCACGGCCGGATCGTTGCAGTTCCGCCGTATAGTCTGTGAGCAGAGTTCGGAGTGACACCGCTTCCACCTGCAAGTCGGCGGGTCGAGGCTGGGTCAGTGGCGGAAACGTCGGTGTGCCGCCGTAGTAACCCATGTCCCGCTCATTGGACCGTTTCTGCGCCTCGATCTCGACACTCGCGATCAGGCGCCCCAAAGCCCGCCATTCGACTGAGCCTCGCGAAGCATCGATAATCCCTCGCGCCTGAAATACATCCAGGCTCACGCCAACCAAAGCAGCAATTTCGTCCTCTGAGCTTCGCCACTCACCACTCGGCTCAGCGCTTGTAGTCGTCCATCGCTGATCAGACGGTTCATTGACGCGACTGTCACCCCGCCGTCCTCGCGTGGAAAATTCCGCGCCTTTTCGTCTCTCTCCAGCATTTCGTCACAGTGTAGATGCGCCAACTCAACTGCGGTCAGCGGACGAGACGGCGGCTGGGCCAACGACGAGGCGCGTCTCGAGGAGGCCTATGCGATGTGGGGCTTTTCGATCTCACCCCAGCGCGTTCGAGGCGATGAACATCTGGGCTCGCTTCATTTGCGGCCCCATCCTCGACGACCGCGTGCGCACCGCCGCGGATGGCGTTAGCCCGTCGGAAGGGCGGCGCGAGATCGGCCAGGTCATGCGGGCGCTGAGGCGGAAGGCGGCGGACTCGTCATCCTACGCGAGTTCGTCTTTCTCGAGCGCGCTCGGCCTAGCCGGCGCGAGCTCTACGTCTTCGTCGAAAGAAATACAAGTTTGTATATGTATTTAGTTTTTGTCCAGAGCCGCCGGGCCCTTGGTTCCTACGATCTGCGTTACGAGGGCCGCAAACGCGTCCGCTTCGGCGCCGACGGCTCGGGCGAGGAGTCCAGGGTGGCGAGCGAAAGGTGGGGGAGCCGGCCAAAGAAACCCTAATCATTTCAAGGCGAACTAAAATCCCCCACCGTGTCGAATTGGCCCGGAAATCCGCGATTGTGGCACAACTACCTCCCCCACCAGCCTTTGAAATCAATGACTTACCGTAGGCCATGGAGGTCATGTGGTTATTTTCCTTTTCTCTGGGATATTGCTCGCAAACTTCCTGCCAGTGGAGATGCCACCCTTCGCAAATGCGCGCACAGCGCCGCCTGGCGGCCATGGCGCCCGACAGCTCAGCCATGCACCAAACGGCCGACCGTTTCGTAGCCCGCCTTTTGTTTTGTCATAGGAGAAGGCCATCCGCCGCGGGCGCTTCTGGCTGAATCAGATCACCGAACACCAAACCAACTTGAGTCTGGGGCGAATGCTTCACGGATTTTATCAGAGTCTGCGTCTATTGCACTCATTACATCTGATGGTGTGAGAGACTCTCGAGAACTTGCGCCGCCGTCGGCAAAGCTGATTGCGCTCCTAGCCCAGTCGTCGACAGCGCTGCGGCGCGATTAGCGAACCGCAGGGCCTCGCTCCAATCGTAGCATTGGACGACCCGCCCATAGAGGCAGGCCGCTGCGAAGCAGTCCCCGGCGCCAGTTGTGTCGACAACGTCAGCGGCGAACCCCGGAGAAAAGAAGCGGAGCCCTTCGGTTTCTACCTCTGCTCCGGACGCGCCAAGGGTCGTGACCACACTCCGAACGGCCTCTGTGAGCCGGCCGCCAAGCATCGCGTCGACAGCCTGTCGCGACTCCGAGTTGCAGAACACGAGATCAAACCCGCAAATTGCATCGAAAAAGTCGCTCGCGTCCGACGGGCAATCGGCGAGTTCGATATCCAGAGACGTGCCCGCGCCGACGCTTCGGGCTGCCTCCACGACGCGCCGGCAAAGATCAGGGTCCCCGACGGACGTAAGATGGATGTGGCTTACGCCCTGGGAGACCCGATCGCTTAGATCCTCGGCGTTTGGGCGATACGCCGGGGTCATCAGCTTGACGAGGGACTTTTCTCCATCTGGCGTGAGCAGCCCGATGCAGCTGAAAGTCGTCGCGCCACCAAGATGCGCCACGAAGCCGGTATCCACGCCGGCTGCCTCTAGTCCGCGAAGCGCGAATTCCCCGTCGCTGTCGTCGCCGATGCGGCCGAGGATTCGCACGCGCGCTCCGAGGCGCGAAAGCGCGACGGAGACGTTCCCCGCCATTCCGCCCGGAGTGCGCCGCAAAAGCGAGCCATTCACCTTTCCATCGCGAGTCGGCAGGCGATCGACCTGGATCAGCACATCCACGTCAATGTCTCCCACGGAAAGAAAAAGCGCGGAAGTCTGCTCCATGTCCTCGGCGCTCAAGTCTCGGCTCGCTCTGCGCCCATGATGTAGCCGACGGGCGTCTGCCCGGTCAGGCGCTCAGCCGGCAGGTCAGCTACCTCGCGACCCAAGCGCAGCACGACAATCCGGTCGCAGACTTCAAGCACCTGCTCCATGTTATGTCCCACCCTCGTGCCAGGAGGACATGTCAAAGGAATCGAAGCCTCTCGTGTGGACGCTGTGCGTCATTCAGGACTCGCCTGCGGACAGAACGTGTAGGACCCGGCATCGCGTCTTCTCCTCGAAATCTCGATTCGTATCCGCTCCGCCGGTAAGTCCCAACCCGATCAACGGGCGCTGAAGGAGGCTAATCGTTTAACTCGCCTATCGCCGTCTTTTTCGCGCGTCGGGTCAGGTTGGACGCCGGACGGGGCGGCGCAGGAGTCCCGGATGATCAGCTGAGCGGTCAGGACAACGTTTTCAACAAGGCTCTTTTCACCCCGAATACGCTCGTGAAGAATACGCACTGCGTGCTCGGCGAGCGCTTCGATCGGTTGACGCGAGGTCGTGAGGCGCGGAGCGAATGTGTTTGCCCAGGGAAGATCGTCGATGCCGGCGAGGGAGATGTCGGTCGGACAGGAGAGGTCTAGCTCGGTGATCGCCTGCATCGCCCCGACTACCATCTCATTGTTCGAAACGAAGAGCGCGGTTGGACGCGGCGAACTGACGAGAAGCCCATAGCATAATTCGCGGGCCCGATCCTGGCGGAAGTCGGCATAGACGACCTCGGCCCTCTCAGAATCAAGACCCGCCTGCTCCAGCGCCTCACGGAAGCCCGCGAGACGATCCGTCGTATTCGTGAGATGGCGCCAGCCGGCAATGGCAGAAATGTTGACGTGGCCAAGAGACAGGATATGGCGAGTCACTTCGAACGCGGCTTGGCGGTTGTTGATAGAAACGGCGTCAAACGGCGCGTCGGGGATGACGCGATCAACAGTGACGATCGGCCTTGGAAAATTGGAGATCGGCGGTTCGAGGTACATGCTGGCCGGACCCGTCGGCGCAAGAACGACGCCCTCGACGCGGTGAGCCGCCAGAAGCTGAAGCGCCGCGAGCTCCTTGGCGGAATCGTGATCGGCCTCGCAGAGCAGCATGCTGTAACCGAGCGCATGGGCGGCGGAGCCAATCCGCCTCACGAGCTCGGCGAAAAACGGGTTCGTGATGTCGGCGACCACGACGCCGACCAATCGGGTCGACTGCATGCGCAGGCCGCGCGCAACTCGCGACGGGGCAAACCCAAGTCGCGCCACGGCTTCGAGAACCCGAGCCTTGAGCGGCGGGCTGACGAAACTCGTCCCGTTGATGACATAGGACACCGTCGCAGTCGAAACGCGCGCCATGCGCGCGACATCTTTGATGGTCGCAGAGGGCAATGCGCGTCTCATCGTGGGGAGCCGAACCAGACCTCAACAGATTGTTGCGGATGGCCCATTGTCGTAGTTATCCGCCAAACGCGGAACGGGGAGTCGAGCACGGGCGCCTATTCGCAGTCGCCTTTGTACTCGTATTTCTCCGCGGTCGCGGCGTCCCCGCTCTTGACCGTGACGATTTGGGTCAGCGTCGTTTTGGCCAGCTTATCGCCCTTGATGACCTTAGCCGCTGATTCCATCGCGACTTCGCCTTCTTGTTTCGGATTCTGCGCGATGAGAGCCTGGAGACCCCCGTTCTTGAGCGCGTTCACCTCGGCGGTCGCGGCGTCATAGGCGACAACTTTGACTTTGCCCAGCGCGCCTGCCTGTCGAAGGCCGGTAAGCGCTCCGATTGCGCCCTGATCGTTCGTCGCGAAAATTCCGGCGAGCTTCGGGTGCGCCGACAGCGTGGAGGTGACGATCTCGGCCGCCTTTTGCGGATCGTCGCTCTGGTATTGCGCGCCCAGATACACGATACCCGGATATTTTTTCAGTTCCTGCTCAAACCCCGTGGTGCGGGCGTCCTGCGCGGCGGATCCGGGAGGCTGCGTAATCACGAGCACTCCGCCCTTGCCCCCGAGCAGGTCGTTGATGGCGTCCGCCGCCAAGCGGCCGCCTTCCGCATTGTCGGTCACGATCTGAGTCTGCACGAACGAATTGTCTTCGACGGTCTGGTCGACAGTAATGATCTTTGTACCGCGCTCCGCCATCTGCTTCATCGGCTGGATCAGCGCCTTCGCGTCGGTCGGGACGATAACGGCCACGGCCGGCTTCGCCGCGGCGACGGCGTTCACCACCGGAATCTGGCTATCCGCGGCGAACTGGTCCGGTGCGGAGACCGTCAGCGCGAGCCCAAGCTCCTTTGCTTTTGCCTTCGCACCGCAGGCGAGGGCCTGATAGAAGGGGCTCCCTTTGACGCCCAGCACAAGCGCCACTGCGGGTTCGGCCGCCTCGGCCGCCGAGGACACAACCAGGCATGCCAACATTGTGGTGACTAGCAAGGCGTTCTTCACATGACTCTCCTTCTGGTTTCCAGGTTAACTGCGCTCCCGACTGCGCCGCTTGAGCTGATCGATCCACACCGCGAGGATTAGAACGGCGCCGGTCGCGACCGTCTGCCAAAAGGGCGGAATGCCGAGGATGACGAATCCGTTCAGCAGAACGATCGGAATGAAGACGCCGACCAGCGTCCCGGCAATGCTGCCGATGCCGCCGAAGAGGCTCGTGCCGCCGAGAACCACCGCTGCGATGGTCGAAAGATTGTCCATTGCGTGACCGCCAATGGTTGTCGTCGCGAAGCGCGCCGTCGACATCATCGCGGCGAGCCCGGCGAGCGTCCCCGACAGAGTGTAAATCGCAATGAGTCGTCGGCCGACATTGATGCCCGCGCGCCTCGCTGCCTCTTTGTCCGAACCGACGGCGAAGACATGAATCCCGAAGCGGGTGAGATGGAGGACAACGGCGCCGGCAGCGGCCACCGCGACGGCTATGATCACGAGAACGGGAATTCTGGCAATCGTCCCTGACCCCACCTGGTCGACCAGCACCTCGGGCACGGCCCGGATGTCGGTTCCATTGGTGAGAAGCTGGGCGAATCCAAGCGCCATGCCGAATGTGCCAAGGGTCACGATGAGGGCGGGAATGCGAGCGATTGCGACAAGAACGCCGTTGACGACTCCCCAGAATGCGCCACTCCCCAGTGCGACGATCAGCCCAATCGCGATGACGCCCCAGCCGCCGTTGGTTGCGCCGTAGGTTCCGCTGGACGTCCCCGACAGGAGCAACATCACGTGAGCCGAGGTGATGGAGGCGAAGACGAGAACTGTTCCGACCGAAAGATCGATCCCGGCGGCGATGATGACGAAGGTTTGGCCAACCGAAAGGACGAGCAGGATCGCCGCGTTGACGGCAAGCATCGACAAATTGAAGCTTGAGCCGAACTGCTGGGGGCGCAACGCTCCGAAGATCACGCAGAGCGCGATCAGCAACAGGAAGATCCATCCGCCGCCCAGGATCCGGCTCCAACGCTCGAAGACGGAAAGCGGCTGCTCATCCGGCTCCTGGAGCGACGTCGTCGTCATATCAGGTTGCCTCAGCGGGCGCTGTTGTCCCGCTCGTCATCGCGGCCACCAAACGGTCGACATTCGCCTCGGCCGCCGTAAAGCGGGCGACGCGTCTGCCAAGGCGAAGCACTTCAATTCGACTCGCCACCTCCAGGACCTGCGGCATGTTGTGACTGATCAGAACAACGGCGATCCCTTGATCGCGAACCTGCCGGATCAGGTCGATCACCCGCTTCGTCTGCACGACCCCGAGCGCGGCCGTCGGCTCGTCCATGAAGATGACGCGGTCAGCCCACATGGCCGCCCGCGCGATCGCGACCGACTGGCGCTGGCCGCCGGATAGGGACGCGACGGGGACGCGCGCCGAACGAAGCCGAACTCCCAATCTGGAGAATTGCTCGACCGACCTTCGACGCATCGCCGCGCGGTTAACAAAGCCCAGCCGGCCCAGCAGTCCGGGAAAGAGCACCTCCCGCCCAAGGAAGAGGTTCTCGAACGGCGTGAGCTCCGTGGCGAGCGCAAGATCCTGATAGACGGTCGCGATTCCGTGCGCTTGCGCCACCGTCGGCGAGTCGAACTTCATGGGCGCGCCGCCGAGAAGAATCTCTCCCTCATCGGGACGGTCGGCCCCGGACAGGATCTTCACTAGGGTCGATTTGCCCGCCCCATTATCGCCGATGAGCGCGCATATCTCGCCAGGATAAACGGCAAAATCGGCTCGATCGAGAGCCCGAACATGACCGAACCGTCGACTGACGCCTCGAGCCTCGAGCAGGGGCGGTTCCACTAAGGCAATCCTTCCATTGAAAGGCCAATGTTGTTGGCGAAAGCGTTGAACTCGCCGTAACCCGTCCGAATAAGGGCGGCCCAATGCGCAAAGGCTGCTTCCGCGTCGGGAAAACGCCAGACCTCCACAGTTTCGAAGTCCTGCTGGCCGCGAACGTGGTAATGGCCGAGGCAAGCGCCGCCCGCCGCGACAGAATTGTCTGCCGCCACTTTCCATTCGGCCTGCCGCGCCGTTCGTGCGGCGTCATCCAGGCAGTACCAGTGTGGCCGTGGCCGTGCGTAGTGGATCCAGATAGCGCTCATGCTTCGCTAATGTCCGCTTCGATCATCTCGGCGAGCGGCCGAATCCGACCGATGAAGTGCCGGGAAGTGGTGAACTTGAAATCGGCAACCGCTTCGTGCTGTCGCATCGCGAGATCTATGGCGGCAAGCGACGGCGCTTCCCAAATTCCGATGTGGTGCCAGCTGCTCGCCCAATCGAGTCGATGTCGTCCGGCAATGTTGATGCCAAGCGCGAGATCGGCTTTGAAGGCGACGTCGCATTCCGCATCGTAGTCGCGCCGCTCTTTTATCGTCGCAGATGACCAGGCGTCGTTCCATTCCCAGAGCGCGATAAAGCCCCACTGTCTGTCTACCGCCTCCCCCCCCGCTTCGACGGTGGCAAACTCCCGCTGCCCCAGGAGCCATTCCGTCGCGAACCGGCGAGACCAGCCCGCCCGCTCGAGCCGCACGGTCCCGGCCAGCCCCGCCGACAGCGAAGGCGCCTCGAAGGCGCCGACCATGTCCACAGCATGCGCGAAACCCGTGTCGAACGCACTGGATTCCGTTTGAGTCTCGGGGTCGAACATGGCCCGAACGGACATGAGCCAACCCTCGGCTTGCAAGCTTCGCAGAACCTCGCATATTCGGTTTTTTTCGCTAGTCCCGAGCACGGCCCCGGTCAGCGGCTGTCGTTTAGCGAGGAAAGCCACGACGCTGCGTCCAGTGGACTCGGTCGCAGCAAAAACGTCGGTGGCTTCCGAAAGGAGCGTCATCGCACCTGCCTTACTTTCGCGACGGCCTTCATCAGCTGCTCGACGCGGTGCGGATCGACTGGATTCCACCAGCGTCCGTCTCGCTTCAGCCACTGGCCGATGATTGCACCGTCGACCGCCGGCAAGAGCGTCGGCACCTGCCCTGCTGACAGGCCTGATCCGACGATCACCGGCAGATTGGTGCCGGCGCGGACTTCGGCAACCTCGTGCGGTTCGGTGGGCGAACCTGTGCGAGTCCCGCTTGCGATGAGAACGTCGGCGTCAAACCATTCGGCGTCTGTCGCTTGCTCGGCGATGCTACGGTCCGCGGTGATCGCATGAGCGCCGAACTTGACGTGGACATCGGCAAAGATCGCCACGTCATTGGCGTGGATGTTCGATCGGTACCGCATCGCCTCCGGTGCAGGGCCATTCAGGAGGCCTTCATTCGCCACATAGGCGTTGACCCACTGGTTCGCCCGGACCCACCCCGCGCCGACGGCCTTTGCGATGCCGAGCGCCTGAATCACACCGTTCGCCACGCAGGTGATGCCGATCGGATTCGCGACGACGGCACGGACCGCCAGGCAGGCGGCGGTGAGAGCCGCGACGGTCGAGGGTCCGATATGCTCGGGCCGAGAGAAGGGCATATCGCTGGCGTTTTCCAGGATGATCCCGTCGAAGCCGCCCTCAGAAAGAGTGCGCGCGTCGGCGACTGCGGCAGCGTAAATGTCCTTGACGGGTTGCCCGCCGTAGCGAGGCGCGCCCGGCAACGGGGGCAGGTGAACGACGCCCATAACCGGCTTTTGCACTGGAAACAAAGCCTCCAGCACGTTCGGCTTCGGCGGAAGCACCTGAGGCTTCACCGCGCCACTATCCCCATTCACTTTCTGTTCTGTCGTCATTGCGTGCGCTTAGCTGGCGCCCGGTCCAACTTCCGGGTGAGATCGATGATGAATCGGTAACGGTCTGCTCGATAGTGCATGACCGCGTATTCGATCGGCTGTCCGTCATCGACATGTGAGCGACGTCGCCCCACGAGCAACGGGGCGCCTGGCGCAACCTCCAGCCGTCGCGCCATCGTCGCGTCCGCCACCGCAGCCTCGATGAACTCCTTTGCGCCGGCGATCCGGACGCCGCATTTTTCGGCGAGCCATGCGTAGAGAGATCCGGCATCGAGTTCGTCCGGCGAAGGCGCGCGACCGGCCGTAAAGACCCAAGGCGCAAGCCACGACTGCGACATTCCGATAGGCGCGTCGTCCGCCAGAAACAGCCGTTCGATCCGGAAGGCCACATCCCCCTCTTTCAGACCGAGCGCCTCGGCCGCCTCCGCCGTCGCCCCCGCTTCGGCCGCGGTGAAGGTCGCGTAAGACGCGCGCAATCCCCGCCGCCGCATGTCCTCGGAGAAGCTCGCGAGCTCGTTGACGGGCTGCTCGATCCGCCGAGCAAGAACGAAAGAGCCGCGACCCGAGTGACGGCTGATCAATCCCTCCTGACGCAAGCGGTCGAGCGACGCGCGGGCGGTGGCGCGGCTCACGCTGAAGGCGGCGTTGATCTCACTCTCGGATGGCAACGCTTCTCCGGGCTGAAATTCGCCCGCGGCGATCGCGGCGCGCAATCGGTCAGCGATCTGACGCCAGAGAGGCATCCAACCGGCCGACAAATCTGCTTCATTCCATGCCATGCGAAGGATTGTACGGACGTTCGGTCATCTCGTCGAGGGCTCCTCCCTATCAAAATCGCCCGAATTTGCAACATCCACCGAACGTGTTGTCTTTACAATTGTTTGAACTCTGGCTCCATGAGCGCTTGCAACGGCTGACGTCTTGTGAAACGATTAGATGGAAGCGATCACGACCAAAGCGTGCTGCTCTGGCGCGGGCGATCGAGCCCCTCGGGAGTGAGCCATGATGCGCGTCCCCAGAATTGCCTGCGGTCTCGTAACCGTCTCTGCCTGCGCGCTCGCCGCGCCGCTCACCGCCGGCGCGGCCGAGCCGTCGATCGCGCTTATCCTTGGCGTTAAAGGCAGCCCATTCGACGATGCTCTCGCGTGCGGCGCGCTCGACACGGCGAAAAAGCTCGGGCTCCACGTCGACCTCTTTGCGCCCGATCATTTCACCGGCGAGTCGCAGGCGCCAGTGGTCGATGCGGTGACCGCTCGAAAGCCGACGATCACGATCATCTCCCCGGCGGACGCCAATGGCGTGACCCGCCCGCTGAAACAGATGGCCGAGCGCGGCACGAAGATCATTACCGTCGATACGGTGGTCAACGATCCTTCTTTTGTTGCCAGCGAGGTGGTCACCTCGAACGTGGAGGGCGGGAAGATGGCGGCGAAGGCGACGATCGACGCGATCGGCGGCAAGGGACCGGTTCTGGTCATCACCAACCCGCCCGGGTCAGTCGCTCAGGACGAACGTGTCAAGGGCTTCGAGGAAGAGATCAAGTCCGCGCCCGGCGTCTCCTATCTCGGCCCGCAGTACCAGAACGACGATCCTCAGAAGGCCGCGGAAATCGTGACATCGACGCTCGCTGCGCATCCGGACCTTGCCGGAATATTTGCAACGAACGACCAGGGCGCGATCGGGGCGATCACCGGGTTACGTCAAGCCGGTGCGATCGGCCGGGTGAAGCTGGTGGCCTATGATTCAGCCGCGGCCGAGGTCAATGCGCTCAAGAACAACCAGATCTCCGTGCTTATCGCCCAGGATCCGAAAAGGGAGGGTGAGATGTCCATCGAAATTGCTAAGAAGCTCCTCGACGGACAGCCTGTCGAGAAGAAAGTCCTTGCCGAAACCGTGCCGATCAAGGCCGGCGAGACCGACAAGGCGGATCGATACGAATACAAGAGCGACTGTTCGTTGAGCTACTGACGGAGGCGGCAAGGCTTCGATGACGACGACAACGAGGGACATCGTCAACCTTTACGCCGAAAGCGACGCTCTCGGTCTTGCGGAGTTAGTCCAACAGAAAGAAGTGACCCCCTCGGAACTGGCCGAAGTGGCGATTGGCCTGATCGAAAAACTCGATCCGAAGCTCAACGCTGTCGTTATCAGAGATTTTGATCGCGCAAGAGCCATGGCAGCTTTGCCCCAGAACGATGGAACATTCGCCGGCGTTCCTTATCTTCTGAAAAACATAGGATCAGGCTGCGAAGGGCTGCCTTTGACGAACAGCCTCCCTTATTTGAAGGACTACGTCAGCCCCTCTGATTCCGAAATGGTCCGCCGGATTAAGGCGTCAGGGCTCAATATCCTTGGTCGCACGAACGTGCCGGAACAAGGGTGGTGCATCGCGACTGAGCCCCGAATGTATGGGCCGACGATAAATCCCTGGAATCCCGGAGTCACGGCCGGCGGCTCGAGCGGCGGCGCGGCGTCGGCAGTCGCCTCACGGATGATTCCCATGGCGGAAGCGAGCGATGGCGGCGGTTCTATTCGAGCGCCAGCGTCATGCTGCGCTGTCGTCGGATTGAAGCCATCCCGCGGCCGGATCACATATGGTCCGGACGATGTCGATGTCTGGTTCGGTAGCGTCTCGATCTTTGCGGTCACGCGCACCGCTCGGGACAGCGCCGCGTTTCTGGACGTGGCGGCAGGTAATATGCTTGGCGATCCCTATATGCCGCCGCGCCCCGCTACCTCCTGGCTCGAGAGCCTGCAGACGGCGCCGAAGGCGTTGAGGATCGGCTGCGCGCTCGCTTCCCCATGGGGGCCCGCCTTCGCTCCCGAGGTCCGCCAAGCGGTCGAAGCCACCATATCGATCTTCGAGGACATGGGACACTCGGTCGAGGAGCACGCCTTCGTCACCAATCTCGAGCAGGCATGGCGCGACTACAACCAGATGACGTCGGTGCAGACCGTGCTCGAGTTCGAAGCGATGGCGAAGGTCGTCGGGCGGCCTGTGCGGCGGTCGGAATTGATCGCCTTCAATTGGTCATGGCTTGAACATGGCCGCTCGCTTTCGGCTCGCGACTACGCCGCGAGCATCGCAGCCATTCGCAAAGCCAACCAGCAGATCCAGACCGAACTCACGCCATATGATGTCTTCCTGACTCCCACGCTGACGCAACTTCCACGTCCTGTCGGCTACTGGGATATGAACGAGCCGGACTTCGACAAGTACATCGGCATGTGGACAGACGCGGCGTTCCTGTTTGCGTTCAACCTCTCAGGCCTCCCGGCGATGTCGGTCCCGACTGCCTGGACTGAAGAGAATGTTCCCATCGGCGTGCAACTCGTCGGGCGTTACGGGGACGAGGCCAAAATTTTACAACTGGCCGCTCAACTGGAACAGGTAAGGCCGTGGATCCAGCGACGCCCGTCGATCTGTGCGCTCGCGTCATGATACAAGACAGCCGAGCCGGATGGAGATTCTCTCCACTGCCGCCTCATATCGGCGGGCGGCAGGATTGTCGCGGCTCACGCATGAGCGCGGCGAGCGAGGATGAAGCGGAGTCCGGCCAATAAGGGCTGATCGGCTCCACGCATGGACCGCGCGGCGTTCGCCCGGGCGGCGAAGTCCGAGGTGCGTTCGAAGTCGCGAACGATTTCGGCGACGAAGCGTCCCGGAGGCTTGCCTTCGCGCGCGGCTTCGCGGCGAGTTTGCCTCGCCAGATCGCCGCCCATCGATTGGAGCGCCCAGCCTGCGACATGCTCGTTGGAGCAAGCGCCGATAACCAAACGCAACGCCATGGAAACCTCCGCGCCATACTGCTTGTTTCGGTCGTCTTTCGATGCTCGGGAAGGCCTACGGCCCCGTGCCCATGTGACGCCACTGGCGTGAGGACGAACGTCCGTCTCTAATCTTAACGCTGCCGCCCCGCCTCGATCTCGACCAGCCGCAGAATCACGTCGGAGTAGTCCTCGCCAGGCTTCCGCATGGCCCTCATCCGATCGATGACGGCCGCCTCGACCTGGATGAAACATTTGCCGCCGTCGCGCTGCATGGGCCAGCGGGCCGAGCCCTTCGGCAGCGTCGAGGCGATGGCGTCATAGGCGCCCTCGGTGAGGACAAGGCGAATCATCTCAGGCGCTACTTGATCGCGGCCGAGCGGTAATTTCAGGGCTGAAGCCGAGCGTTTCGGCGCCAAACGCCGCCGGACTCTCCTTCTCGACCCCCGCGATCGATAGAGCCGAGCGAGCGGCGCTGCGGCGCCAGGACAGAACCGCCCTCGGGCAGGCCGTTCGCCTTTCCCTTGTCGAAATCCGCCGCGGCATTAGAATTCGCCGCCGCTGTTCCACGACAGCGCGCAGGCTTTCGGCCAAAAGCCTGGACTTTCAAACCTTTTTGCCGCAAGAGCTGTGGCGAGCGGGCCCGCTAATCAAAATCAGTTTTTTCGCTGTTATATACCGGCAAATCTGGCCCGCCTGGTGGGTTCGGCGACCGTAGCGAATCAGCCCGCCGGCGCGTTCATCAGCCACTCGTGCGCCGGGTCGTTGTGGAACCGCCAGACGCGCTTCGGCCCCGCCATCACGTTGAGGTAATAAAGGTCGTAGCCGTGCGGCGCGCCAACCGGGTGATATCCCTTCGGCACCAGCACGACGTCTCCGTCCGCAACCGTTAACGTCTCGTCGAGCGACCGGTCGTCGGTGTAGACGCGCTGAAAGGCGAAGCCTTGCGGCGGCCTGAGGCGGTGATAGTAGGTCTCCTCGAGATAGGACTCCTCGGGCAGCGCGTCACGGTCGTGCTTGTGCGGCGGATAGCTCGACCAGTTGCCGCCCGGGGTGATCACTTCGACGACCAGCAGGCTTTCGGCCTCGGCGTCCTCCGGCAGGACGTTGCGAATGTGCCTCGCGTTCGAGCCCGAGCCGCGGGTCAGCGTGCCGACCTCGCTCGGCTTGATCACCCTCGCCTCGAAGCGCCCTTCCGCAGGCGCCGAGCACAGCGCAAGCTCGCAGTCGGTCGCGGCTCCGATCGTCGCCCTGCTGCGGGGCGGCAGATAGACCGACCACGGCAGACCGTCGAACACGCTGGCGCGCTCGCCAATCGTCCCGGAGTCGAATCCTCCGGCGGTCACCCGCGCCTTGCCCGACAGGATGACGACGCAGACCTCCTTGTCGCCGGCGTCGACCGGAGAGATCGCACCCTGCCTCAGCGTCCGCGTCTCGAAGCCGACATAGCGCCAGCCGGCGCTCTCGGGCGTGATGCGGTGTCCGAGGCCATCGGCGCCCTTGGCCGGACGAACGAGCAGTCTCGATTGCGCCATGGCTGTCTCCTCAACCTGAGCCTTTCATCCGAGCCCAGCCTCCTTCAGCGCGGCGCGCAGATGGGCGACGCCCTTCCTGGCGTAGGGCAAAGCAGGGGCCTTTTTCGGGTCCTGTTCGGCTTCGAGCACGACCCAGCCGGAATACCCCTTCAGCGCCTGGAATACCTCGACATAGTCGATCACGCCGTCGCCGGGCGCGGTGTAGACGCCGAGATCCTCGCCCATGCCGAGGATGGAGTCGAGGAAGCTCCAGTCGCCCGCGTTCGATTGACGCATCCTGGCCTCGCGCACGTCCTTGCAGTGCACGTGTCCGATACGCTCGCGGTAGGCGTTGGCCAGCGCCGCCGGATCGGAGCCGCCCCAGCGGGCGTGTCCCGTATCGAGCAGCAGGCGCACCGGCTGCTTCGTATGGGCCATGAAGGCGTCGACGTCGCGCTCCGACTGGACGATCGTGCCCATGTGATGATGGTAGCAGAGCCTGAGGCCTTCGCCGGCGAGACGCTCCGCGAACTCGGTCATTTTCCTGCCGAAGCCGGCCCACTCTCCCTTGGCGAGTCGGGGCCGATCTGACAGCGGCCGGGTGCGGTCGCCGTGGATCGCGTTCGACGTCTCGGCGACGATGACGATGTCGGCGCCGGCGCGCTTCGTCATGGCGATATGAGCTTTGGCCACCTCGAACTCTTCACGGGCGGAGCGTTTGAGCAGCTCGGTCGAATACCAGCCGCCGACGAACGTCATACCGAATTCGGCGAGCTTGTCCTTGAGCGCCGCGCCGTCGGACGGCAGTTTGTGACCCTTCTCCATGCCGACCACGCCCGCCTCCCTGGCCTCGGCGAGGCAGGCTGCGAGCGGCGTGTCGCAGCCGATTTCCTGGAGATCGTCGTTGCTCCAGCCGATCGGGTTGGCGCCGATGCGGATGCTCATGTCAATCCCCGATGCGCTGGCTTTCCAGTGCTTTCTCATAGTTCCGGCGCGCCGCGCCGACTTCAGCGCGCGCCGACGCGGACGGGACGGCCACGTCCCACCAGAAGCCGCCCGCGTCGGTCGAGGCAATCGGGTCGGTGTCGATGACGATGACCTGTGTCGTTCTGGCTGCGCGGGCCGCCTTGAAGGCCGCCTCGAGCTCCGCGATCGAGGCGACCTTGACAGCCGAAGCGCCGAGCGAGCGCGCGTGAGCGGCGAAATCAATTTCGGGAAGGACATCGTGCCGAGCGTCTTTCCAGAGATTGTTGAACGGGGCTCCGCCGGTCTCCTTCTGCAGGCGATTGATACAGGCGAAGCCGCGATTGTCGAGGACGACGATGATAAGCTTCTGGGCGAGCATGACGGAGGTCGCGATCTCGGAATTCATCATCAGGTACGAGCCATCGCCGACGGTGACGACGACTTCGCGATCAGGCAAGGCCATCTTGACGCCGATCGCTCCGGCGATCTCGTAGCCCATGCAGGAATAGCCGTATTCGACGTGATAGCCGAGCGGGGCTCCCGGCCGCCACAACTTGTGCAATTCGCCGGGGAGACCACCTGCGGCGCAGACGACGACGTCGTTCGTCGCGCCGACTCGCATCAGCGCGCCCAGCACTGCGGCGTCGCTCGGCAGCGGCGCATTGGTCGGCCCAATGTAGCGGTCGGCGGTCGCCTCCCATTCGGTCTTAGCCTTGGCGGCTGCGTCCGTCCAAGCCCGCGGCGCTTTCCAATCGCCAAGCGCGGCGTCGAGCGCATCGAGCGCAACGCGCGCGTCGCCGACGACCGCAACGGAATGGTGCTTCGCGGCGTCGAACGGCTGGACATTGATGCCGATGAACCGGCGATCCGGATTCTTGAACAGGGCCCAGGACCCAGTCGTGAAGTCGGCGAAACGGGTCCCGACGCCGACGATCACATCCGCCTCCGCCGCGAGCGCGTTGGCGCTGCTCGTGCCGGTGACCCCGATCGCCCCCATGGCCAAGGGATGGTCCGCTGGCGTCGCCGACTTGCCGGCCTGGGTCTCGGCGACCGGAACGCCCCGCTTGACGCAGAGATCCATTAGCTCCTTTTCGGCGTCGGAATAGAGGACGCCGCCGCCGCAGACGACAAGGGGCTTCTTCGCCCTGCTCAAGAGCGCCGAGGCCTCGGCCACCTCGCGCGGGTCGGGAGCGATACGGCGCGCGCGATGCACTCGCACCTCGAAGAAGCTCTCGGGGTAGTCATAAGCCTCCGTCTGCACATCCTGGCAGAAGCCCAGCGTCACGGGGCCACAATCGGCCGAATCGGTCAAAACCGCCATGGCTCTGTTCAGCGCCGGCACCACCTGCTCGGGTCGCACGATCCGGTCGAAATAGCGTGACACCGGGCGAAAGCAGTCATTGGCGCTGATCGTGCCGTCTCCGAAATCCTCCACCTGCTGGAGAACAGGATCGGGCCTGCGATTGGCGAAAACATCGCCTGGAATGAGGAGGACAGGAAGCCGGTTGACATGCGCGACCGCGGCCGCGGTGACCATGTTGGTCGCGCCGGGACCGATCGAGGTCGTGCAGGCCATCATCCGCTTTCGCCGCGACGCCTTGGCGAAGGCAATCGCCGCATGCGCCATTGCCTGCTCGTTGTGAGCGCGGTAGGTCGGCAAGGCATCGCGCTCGGCGTAAAGCGCTTCGCCGAGACCGGCGACGTTGCCGTGACCGAAAAGGGCGAAGACGCCTTCGAAGAGGCGGTGCTCGCCGCCGTCGATTTCCACTCTCTGGGCCGCGAGGAAACGCGCCATTGCCTGAGCGGCGGTCATTCGCACCTTTTTCATTCGGTTTCCTCATACAGGTCGCGCACGCGCCGTCCGCGATGCGCATTAGGTCCTACGGCATGTGGACGCCGGCGAGGGCGCTTGGCGCGCTTGCGCGCAAATCGCACTCGCGGAGCCCGGTTTCGATCGCCGCATCAACATCGCTGTCGTTCAACATCAGACTCATTCATGCGCCCACTCGCGCCACAGCGCGCACAGACGCGCGAAAGCGCCCGCCATACGCTCGACCGCTTCGCGGTCGCCGATCCGCCCGGCGAGCCATTCACCCGCCGATTCGACGAAGATCGTACGGCCGACTGCAAAGCCTTTGACGACGCCACAGTGTCGCGCGAGCGCAAAGGCTTGCGCAAGATCCTCCTCCGGCGCTTCGAGCCCGAGCAGAACGACGCCGCGACAGAGCGGATCTCCGCCTTTCACTGCGCGCTCGACCGCGTCCCACCCTGCGCGTGAAGACTGGCCCTCGAGCTTCCACCAGTCCGGCTTCACCCCGAGGGCGTAAAGCCGCTCGATGACGCGCGCAGTGGTGTCATCCTCAATAGCCCCGTTCCTGCTCGCGATGATCTCGATCAGGAGCTCGCGGCCGAGTGTGCGGGCGGCGTCATACAGGCGCAGAAGCTCGCGCTCCTGCCGCGACTTGAGCTCCGGCGGATCGTCGGGATGGTAGAAGCAAAGGCACTTGATCGTATGGGCGACCGGCCATTCCTGAAGCTTGGCTGCGAGCGAGCCGCCGAATTCGAAATCGAGCGGTCGCGAGCCCGGCTCCTCGACCGGCCGCCCGATCCAAAAGCCGTGATCGAGAGCGCGGAACAGAGCCTCGCGCCCGTATTTGCCGTCAAGGAGCATGCCGTAGCCCGGCCGCCCCGCGGCCACCTTTGCCGCCGCCTCGACTGCAAGCAGCTTAAAAGCCGATATGCGCTCGCGCGGCGCTCCGGCGTCGTCTGCGATTTTTTCGAGCTGCGCGCGATGATCGATGGCGAGGGCCATGATCGCCGACGGCTGGGGCCGGCGCGTCGTCGCCCAATGCAGGTGGTTCAGCGCCTCGTCCCGGCGCAAGGCGCGATGCGGAGAGCCGTGTTCGAGAAACCGGCTGAGCTCGGTCCAGGTGGGGTATTCCGCCGAACACAGGAGCCGCGACACTGCGAAAGCGCCGGCCGCGTTGGCGAAAGCGCAGCAGGTCCTGAGCGGCTCGTCGCGCAGCCACCCGCGAAGGAAGCCCGACATGAACGCGTCGCCGGCGCCCAGCACGTTATAGACTTCGACGGGAAAGCCGGGCCCCTGGACTCCCTCGTCCAGGCTGTCGGGAATTTCGCCCGGAAACACGACGCATCCCATCGGGCCGCGCTTGAGCACGAGGGTCGCCGCCGTCGCGGCGCGCACGACCTTCAACGCCGCGAGCGGATTGTCGGCTCCGCCCGCAATCATGATCTCCTCCTCGGTGCCGACGATGAGATCGCATTGCGGCAGGATGGCGCTGAGGCTGCGCGTCACGTCGCCCGACTTGATATACCGCTCCTCCCCCGCCCCGTGGCCGGCGAGCCCCCATAAATTCGGGCGAAAGTCGATGTCGAATACGATTCTGCCGCCGCCGGCGCGCGCGATCCGCATCGCTTTCAATTGGGCGGCTGCAGTGTTCGCGCGGGCGAAGTGCGTGCCGCTGACCAGGATCGCCTTCGCGCTCTCGATATAGGCCGGATCGATGTCGCTTTCGTCGAGCGCGCCGTCGGCGCAGTTGTCGCGATAGAAGATGAGCGGAAAGGTTCTTTCATCTCGTATGCCGAGAAGCACGATCGAGGTCAGACGCGATGGATCTGTATGGATTCCGGATACATCCACCCCTTCGCGTGCGCATTGCTCGCGGATGAACCGGCCCATATGCTCATCGCCGACCCGGGTGATAAGGCCGCTCTTGAGCCCCAGGCGCGCCGAACCGATGGCGATGTTGGTCGGGCATCCCCCGACCGCCTTGGAAAAGCTCGCCATATCCTCGAGGCGCCCGCCGACCTGGACGCCGTAGAGGTCGACCGAGGACCGGCCGATGGTGATGACGTCGAGGCGGGGGTCGAACACGGGCGGGCTTTTCCGTTTAGGGCTCGATCGGCGCATCGTCTGCGCCGACGACATTCTGGTCGAAGTCGATATTGGCGCCGGTCATCAGCCCGGATTCGTCCGAACCGAGATAGGCGCAGGCGCGGGCGACCTCCTTTGGATCGATCAGCCGTCCGAAAGGCCTCGTCTTCGCGGCGCCCTCGAGCCAGCCGTCCTGGTCGCCATGATAGGTCTTCCTGATGCGGTCCTCGCCCGGCGTCGACATCCAGCCAATATTGAGGCCGTTGACGCGGATGCGGAACTTGATCAGCGAGTGGGCGACGTTGCGAGTCAGGGTCGCGAGAGCGCCTTTGGAAGCGCAATAGGCCGCAATGAACGGCGCCCCGCCATGGGCCGATATCGACTGGATATTGACGATCGCGCCACCGATCTTCTCCCGTCGCATGATTCGGGCCGTCTCCTGAATGAGGAAGAAAGGCGCCCGAACGTTCACGTCGAAGATCTCGTTGTAGCGGTCCTCGGTCGTTTCGAAGATGTCGCCTCGATCGGTCAGCGCCGCCGCATTGACCAGGACGTCGACCCGCCCGAATCGCCTGTCCGCCTCAGCGATGACTTTTCGGCAGTCCGCAACCCTGGCGAGATCCGCCTTAACGAAGACGGTTTGGCATCCGGCTGCAGAAATGTCCTTCGACACCCGCGCGCCGTTCTCGGCGTTGCGGCCACAGATTACGAGGCCCGCGGCCCCGCGCTCCGCGAAGAGTCGCGCGACCGCCTCGCCGAGCCCTTGGGTGCCCCCAGTCACCACGGCGATCTTGCCAGCGAGATTGCCCGGGCCGCGATAGACGTCGCGCGCGGCCTCGGTTGCCGTATGGGCGTCCATGGGCGATTTCCTCCTCCGGATCACGGCTGGCAGCCATCGACCGACAAATAATGAAACAAAAATTCTATTCCAAAGTCAATATGGAACGGATATTCTTTTTTCAGGGCGTTCCGAGAAGGCTCTCGGACGCATTCGCGTGGGAGGATATCATGAAATTCGGGCTCATCGGCGCCGGCCGCATCGGCAAGATACACGGCGGCAACATAGCGGCGCGGCGCGACTGTCGGGTGGTCTTTGTCGCCGATGCCGATCCTGGCGCGGCCGAGGCGCTCGCGGCGGCGACCGGCGCGAAAACGGCGATGGTCGACGAGATTCTCGGCTCCAACCAAGTCGAGGCGGTCGCCATTTGCTCCCCAACCGACACGCACGCCGACCTTATCGAGCGGGCCGCGCGGGCGAAGAAGGCGATATTCTGCGAGAAGCCGATCGACCTCGAGGTCAAACGCATTCGCGCCTGCCTCGAGGTGGTCAGGCAGTCCAATGCGACCCTCATGATCGGGTTCAACCGGCGCTTCGATCCCAACATCGCCTCTCTGCAGAAGCGCATCGCCGAGGGCGCGATCGGCGCGCTGGAAATCGTCTCCATCACGTCGCGCGATCCCTCTCCGCCCCCGGTCTCCTACATCGCCCGTTCCGGCGGCCTCTTCCGAGACATGATGATCCACGATTTCGACATGGCGCGGTTCATTCTCGGCGAGGAGCCGGTCCTGGTCAGCGCCATGGGTTCGGCTCTCGTCGGCAAGGCGATCGGCGAAGCGGGCGATATCGACACCGCCGTCGTCATCATGGAGACGAGATCGGGCAAAGTCGTCCAGATCTCCAATTCGCGCCGTGCGACCTACGGGTATGACCAGCGCGTGGAGGCGCATGGCGCAAATGGCATGGCCCGGGTCGCCAACGTGAGGGAGACGACGGTGGAGGTCGCCGGCGCGCATGGTTTCGCCAGCGACAAGGCTCTGAACTTCTTTCTCGAGCGTTATGAGGCCGCCTATCGGAACGAACTCGACGCTTTCGTCAACGCCGTCATGAACGGCGCAACGGCGCGCCCCGACGGCGAGGACGGCCTCAGGGCGAACCTCCTCGCCGACGCGGCCTATCAGTCCTGGAAGACCAAGCAATGCGTCGCTCTCGGTTGATCGGCTTCTAACATAACGAGCGGGTGGTCAATAGCTTGCGCGGCGCCGGCTAAGGTCCTATAGGCGGCGCCGGTCCGACAGGAAGAAGGCATGGCGCAGGTGCAGGAACGACGCCCGGCCTCGAACCGGACGTCCGGCAGCGCGCTGCGCCCCCCGGATCCCGACAGTTCGGTCGCACGCTTGATCGAGGCCCTCGGTCGCCATCGCGGCGCGGTGCGACGCCTCGGTTTGACGACGAGCGTCCTCATCATCTCCGTTTCTCTGACGATCTTCGTGCGGACTCTGCTTCGCATCGACGTCAACAAGTTCAAGGGGGCGATCGCGGCGACCGGCGGCGATCAGATCACGCTCGCTTTCGCATTCACCGCGCTGAGCTATCTGGCGCTCACGGGCTACGACGGTCTCGCGTTGAGGCATTTGGGTATCAAAGTCCCCTACTGGCTGACGGCGCTGGCGTCCTTCGCGAGCTACGCGGTTTCTTTCACGTTGGGCTTTCCGCTGGTGACAGGCGGCGCCGTCCGCTATTGGCTCTATGCGCCGGCGGGCCTGACGGCGGGCAAGGTCGCGAGTCTCACCGTCGTGGCCGGCGTCACCTTCTGGCTCGGCATGGGATTTATCGTCGGGACCGGCTTCATATCCGCGTCCGACGCCGTGGCGGAAATCGATCACTTCAATCCGCTCGCCAACCGCCTGATCGGTCTCAGCGCCATAGCGGTGTTGATTGCTTATCTCGCCTGGATCGGCAGAATGCGATGGCGGGGAGAGCCGATCTTCGGCAATTTCAGGTTGCCGGGGCCTCTGCTCACCTTGGGGCAGATGGCGCTGGGCATTATCGACGTTTGCTCGGCGTCCGCCGCGCTTTACGTCCTCCTGCCGAAGGGCTCGACGATCGGTTATCCGACCTTCGCCACGCTTTATTCGTTCGCCGCCATGCTCGGCATCGCCAGCCATTCCCCCGGCGGCCTCGGCGTGTTCGAGGCGACCATTCTCCAGGGAGTGGGCGGCAACAGCGCCGCGGTGCTCGCCTCCCTTCTGCTCTTTCGGGGCATCTATTACGTCGCGCCCTTCATTGGCGCGATGGCGCTGCTTGGCGGCGTCGAGGCGACACGGCGCTGGCGATCGATCCGCGAAGCGATGTCGGCGCCGGCTGACGATTGACAAAGCCTTCGATGAGCGACGCGAAAGCCGTCCAACTCGAGACCTTGATCCACTCGCCGTTCGCGGCGAAGCTCGTCGAGGCGATGCCGGAGCCGGCAGTGATTGTCGGGCCGGACGGACGAGCCGCCTCAGCCAACCAGACCGCGTTGCGTCTCCTGCCGGGTCTTAAGGTCGGCGAACCGTTCGTCCTGGCCCTTCGGGCGCCCGACGTCGTCGACGCGCGACGGCGCGTGATGGCCAGCGGCGAGGCCGAACGGGTCCAATGGAGCGAGCGCGTGCCGGTCGAGCGGCTGTTCGACGTCTGCGTCGCCCCACTCGCGACCGCTGACAACGCGGTGGTTGCGACCCTTCTCACGCTGCGCGATCTGACCGAGGTCCGGCGGGCCGAACGCATGCGGGTCGACTTCATCGCTAACGCCAGCCACGAATTGCGCACGCCGCTCGCCTCGCTCCTCGGCTTCATAGAGACGCTGCAGGGTTCCGCCCGCGACGACCCCGGGGCGCGCGATCGGTTTCTTGCGATCATGCGCGAGCAAGGCCGGCGCATGGCCCGGCTGATTGAGGACCTGCTCTCGCTTTCGCGTATTGAGCAGAAGCAGCACGTTCGTCCTGAGACGGCGGTCGACCTCGCCCAGACGGCTCGCAGCGTCGTGGACGCGCTCAGTCCGATGGCCAAGGACGTCGGAGTCGAAATCCGCCTCAGCGCGCCGGAGCCGGTGCTGGTGACCGGAGACAGGGACGAGCTGGTCCGGGTGGCCGAGAACCTGATCGAAAACGCGGTCAAATACGGGGTCCGGCCGGACCACGACAATGCCGGGCGCGTCGACGTCTCGGTCGCAGTGACCGAGAAGGAAGCGACCCTCACGGTGCGCGACTACGGCCACGGCATCGCGCCTGAACACCTGCCGCGCCTCACCGAGCGCTTTTATCGGGTCGACGCCACACAGAGCCGGGCAAAGAACGGTACCGGGCTCGGCCTCGCAATCGTCAAGCACATCCTGGCCCGCCATCGCGGAAAGCTGACGATCACGAGCCGTATCAACCACGGTTCAACCTTCGTCGCGAGCGTCCCGCTGCACGCGAAGAAGGGATAGCCCAGACGCCTGCCGAGGGCGCGCTGCGCCTGCGGGACTGCTGTGGCCTATTGGAAATCGAAGCTCCGTCAGCATCGGCATGGCCGAACCGACGGCGAGAGCGAACGAATCATCGCCGCGCGATTCTCCGGGCACGAGAACTTCCGTGCGCTCTTCCTGGAAGCCGAGAAATCCAAAAGCTACGAAATGATGGGGGAGGTAGATTTGCAATGCCGCATAGTTGTGAATGAGTTCGGACCAGCGGAGGGCCGACAAGGCCGGTTGACCCGCATTCCCGGAAAGTCCTTGACATCCACTGAGGTTAAACGATACACGTATCTTAGTAAATCGATAAACCGGCGATGCAGCGCGACGAGGGAACGAACGACGATTGGCCTGGCGTCCAGCGCGCGGATCGCGGCGGGCGCGTTCGGGTCCGGATCGGGGACGTCGCAGCGGCCGCCGGGACCTCGATCGCAACGGTATCGAACTATCTCAATGGCCGCCCCCACCGTATGGGCCAGGAGACTGTCGCTCGGATCGAACAATCGATCGATCGCCTTGGCTATAGGCCGTCTTGGGCCGCGCGACAGCTGAAAACCGGCTTTGCGCCAGTGCTCGGCTTGCTTGTCCCGTCTGTCGCGAATCCTTTCCATGGCGCTTTGGCCCGGCATGTCGAAGAGGCTGCCCTCGAGCGCGGGTTCCAGGTTGTTTTTGGCGGTAGTCTGCGCGATCCCAAACGCGAGCTGCGCTATGCCGAGGACTTCTGGAGCTTTGGAATCCGGGGCATCATCATCGGCTCGTCGCCACTGAGTCTCGATCACCTTGCGGAGCTCATCAGACGCGGCCTTCGGGTCGTTGTTTTTGATCGCAGCGCAACTCGTGCAAACCACTCGCAGGTCGACAGCGTCAGTATGGACAACGGCGCAGCCGGCTACATCGCCACTCGGCATCTCCTCGAACTCGGGCATAGTCGCATTGGCTATGTCAGCGGTCCGACCCCAACCGCGTCGCGTCGCGATCGATTTGCCGGCTACTGCAGGGCGCTGTCTGAATTCGGCATCGCCGTAGACGCCGCCTTGACGCCGCGCGTCCCGGCCTCCAGCGGCTACGATGACACGGACGCCGCGGAACTCGGCCGCAAAATTGCCCTGAGGCTATTGACGACGCAGCGCGACCTGACGGCGCTTGTGGCTCTCAACGACATGTATGCGTTCGGCGCATGCGCGGCAGTGCGAGAACTTGGCTTGTCAGTTCCAAAGGACGTCTCTGTCGTCGGTATTGACGACATCGTGCTCGCCGGAATGTTCGATCCACCTCTGACCACAGTTCATCATCCTATTGATGCGCTTAGCTTGGCCGCTGTCGAGCGGCTGATCTCGCTTATTCAAGGAAAGGCCGACGACGCGCCCCGACATCTGGTCCTCGCTCCGGAACTCGTCGTAAGGCGATCGACCGGCTCCCCTAGGACACGCAGGAGCCGGCGTCTGGCCTAGTCTCGCGGCTCATGTCTTGGGCCGCTTAGCCCCGGGAGGAATCGATGCAGTCGAGAAAACGAATTACGGCGCTCATCGCCGCTGCGCTGTCGGCGTCGGTCGCTTATCTGTCGCCGGCATGGGCCGACCCAAAGCCGTTCAGCCTCTGCGTCGTACACAATATGGCCGACCACCCATCCATTGCGGCCATCGTCAATGGCATGAACGACGAGGCGCCGTTGTTCGGGGCGAAGATCACTTATTTCGATCCCGCTTTCGACCCGCAAAAGCAGGTGTCGATGATCGAGGACTGCATTGCGCGAAAATCCGACGTCATCGCGGTCAACGCTGTCGATCCGGCCGCAGTCGTGCCGGCGTTGAAGAAGGCAGCGGAAGCCGGCATCCCTGTGATCATGCACAACGCGGACACCAACGAGGCAGGCAGGGCGTACACCAAGACCTTTGTCGGCGTGAAGTCCTACGACCAGGGCTACTCCATGGGATCTCGCCTCGCTAAAGACTTCGGCGGCAAGGCGAGCATTCTTGTCCTGACGGGAAAGCCGGGCCAAACAGACACCGTCAATCGCTGGGCGGGGGCGGAAGCCGCCTTCCAGGATGCTCATGCCAACATCAAAGTGCTGGCAAGCGAACCTGCTGACTGGAGCAAGGACAAGGCGCTGACGGTCATGCAAGACATGATCACGCGTTATCCGAAGGTTGACGCCATCCTTGCGGAAGATGACGGCATGGCCCTCGGCGCCCTGCAGGCGCTTAAGGCGGCCGGGGTGGAGAACGTGAAGATCTACGGTGTCGGCGCTTACAAAGAAGCCTGTGACGCAATCAAACGCCACGAGATGCAAGCAACCGCGCTGCATCCGAGCTATCTTGTCGGCGTGTACACGGTCCGCGCCGCCTATGACGCTCTTCACGGCCGGTATCTGCCTCGCGAAATTCTCGCGCCAACGGGCGCGATTGACGCGAGCAACCTCGCGCAGTTCGAGTCCGAGTGCTGGTGAACGATTAAGGCGCGCGGGCGCTCAACAAGCGCTCGCGGCCACACAGGGATGAAAACACCTCATAGGCGCTACCCCGGATGCCCCCGGAACGATCGAACTCAATGACAACGCCGTCGTTCACGAAGGCGAGCTCCTTTGGGAAGCCGTTTCCTCGATTCTGGCATTCAGAGCATTTTCTAAAGCTTGCACGCACGCTGCGAGATCATACCGCCGTCTTCCTGCTCGTCGTGTTCATTGTTGTCGGCGCGTTCTCGTCGGATGTCTTCCTGACGCCGCGCAACCTCTTGAACATCATGTGGGCTGTGTCCGTGCTCGGCGTCGTTGCGCTCGGGCAAACGGTCCTGCTCGTAACTCGCAACTTCGACATGTCGGTTGCTTCAGTTATCGGCCTCGTTGGAATCGTCACAGTTCTCGCACAGCTTGCCGGCCTCGGATTGGTAGGATCCGTCGCCGTTGGCCTCCTGACGGGCGCGGTCTTCGGCTTGATAAATGGTTTGCTGGTCGTGACGACCGGCGCCAACCCTTTTCTCATTACGCTCGGCACCAACGCGCTTGCCTATGCCGCCTCGCTCTCATTGACTCATTCAAAGACCCTTTACACGACCGTCCCGGCTTTCAACGAGATTGGCCGAGGCAAGATATTCGGCGTCGTCAATCACTCAGTGATTATTTTTATCGGGCTTGCGCTGGCGCTCGAGTTCGTCATGTCGCGGACGGTTTTCGGGCGAAGCTTGTATGTCACCGGCCTCAACGCCACTGTCGGCCGCCTTTCGGGCCTTAACATCCGGGGCGCGCAATTCGCAGCATTCATCCTCTGCGGAGTTACGGCCGCACTGGCCGGAATCATCATCACCGCCCGCACAGGCAGCACCGTCGGAACCGCAGGGGCTGGGTATGACTTTGATTCGATCATCGCATCGGTGCTTGGAGGCACCAGCCTTTTTGGCGGACGGGGCGGCGCGCTCCGTACTGTCGTGGGCGTTCTCGTCCTAGGTGTCCTTAACAACCTCCTCATTCTTCTCAATGTCCCCATCGACAGCCAACAGATCGCCAAAGGGCTCGTTTTCCTGGCTGTCGTCTGGGCCGACAGCCTTGTGAGGCACGTATGAGGAAGGCCATGCGATGTCTTTTCGACGTCGGGTCAAATCAAGTGGCCTTGCTCATTGCGGCTGCGATCTTTGCGGCCTTGGCTCTCGCGACCGGCCGAACCTTCTTGACGCCGGAAAACCTGGAAAACGTCACACGCCAGGTTTCCCTCGATGCGCCCGTGGTCTTTGGCGAGACGATCGTACTCATTGCGGGGGGGCTCGATCTCGCGGTCGGCGCTACCATGGCCATGGCCGCCATCCTTGCAATCGGCTTTCAGGGCTGGGGGGCAACGATCGCGACGTTCGTTGCGCTTGGGTTTGGTTTCGCTGTCGGGGCGGCGAATGGGCTCCTCGTGACCCGTGCGCGTATCATCCCCTTCATCGCCACTTTGGGAACCATGAGTGTGGCGCGAGGCGTCATGCTTACCTACACTCACCAGCAACCTCTCTCCGGCGCCATCGAAAGCTTCGCCTTTTGGGGCGCGGGTTCGCTCGGTCCCGTTCCCGCTCCGCTGATCGTCGCCCTTCTGCTTGCGGCGGCGCTCTCGGTCTGCCTTAGATACACGAGGTTCGGCCGCAACCTGTACGCGATCGGAGGCAACCGAGAAGCAGCATATCTGGCGGGCATTTCCGTTAATCGGCGCCTCTTCGCCGCGTTTGTCGCGAGCGGGGTATTATCCGCACTCGGCGGGGTGTTGCTCGCGTCTCGGCTGAATTCCGCAACGGTCCAGCTCGGCAACGACACTCCGCTGCTCGCACTCTCAGCCGCCTTGATCGGCGGAGCCAGCCTTTTCGGCGGACGAGGAACCATAGGCGGCGCTCTTCTCGGCGTGTTGGCGCTCGGCATGCTCGCGAATGGGCTCGATCTTTTAGGCGTCGAAACTTACCATCAGATCGCGATCCGGGCCGCAATACTCATACTGGTTGTGGGCGCCGACGCTTTGCTCGGCAATCTGGCGAAGCGGCGGTCAGCTGGCGTCGGCGCCGTTTCATTGACTTGAAGGAGATGGCGATGGCCCGAAGCATCACTATTGCGACGACCTCAATGGCGACGCTCGAGGATTATGCTCCGCCGTACAACCTCCGACATCCTGATCCGGCCGAGAATCTCAAACACGGTCTTGGCATGCTTGACGCCGCCGGCCGGCAGAGGCCTGACCTCGCCGTGCTCCCAGAAACATTCATGGCTGCCGGGCTTCCCTCTCAGGCCATTCGCTCTGTGGCTGAGACTATCCCAGGCCCCGCTTTCGATGCGGTCGCGGACTGCGCGAGACGTCACGCGATGAATGTTGTCGCGGGTTTTTTTGTCTCGGACGGAGATCGCGTTTCCAATGTCGCCGCACTGATCGATCGATCGGGTCGGCTCGTCGGTGTCTACTCCAAGACGCACCCCACCGAAGTCGAAATTGACGGCGGCGTGACGCCGGGTGTCGGGGCATGCGTCTTCGACACGGACATCGCGCGGATCGGCTTGGCAATCTGCTTTGACATCAACTGGCCCTCGCTCTGGTCAGATATGAAGAGCGCGGGCGCTGAACTGGTCTGTTGGATCTCGGCTTATGAGGGTGGACTGCCGCTGCAGGCACAGGCGAGTCTCCATGAGGTCCCCATCGTCACGTCCGTCTGGCCCTATCATGCTCGCATCATCGACAGAACCGGACGCATCGTCGCGCAATCTTCACGCTGGAGCAGACTAGCAGTCCATCGCCTCAGTCTGGACAAGCGCGTCTTTCACACCGACCAGCAGGCCCACCTCCTGCTTCCGATCCAGAGTCGTTACGGGGACAGGGTGCGGGTAGAGTCCTTCACCGAGGAGCATATTTTCACGATCGAGAGCCTATCACCGGACCTCGAAGTCGAAGAGGTTGTTCGCGAATTCGGGCTGGTCGAGGTCAAGGCTTATCTTGAACGCTGCCAGCGTCGTCAGTTGAGAGCGCGCCTCGAGAAGAACGACGTATCCTCGCGTGAGTTGGCGGGGACCTGAAATGGACGCCATGGTAAAGCCGCTTCTTCGGCTAACGGGAATATCGAAGACCTTTCCCGGCGTCCGCGCGCTCGAGAAAATCGATTTCGACTTGAGGGCAGGTGAGATCCACGCCCTTATGGGCGAGAACGGCGCCGGGAAATCGACTTTCGTTAAGATTCTGTCCGGCGTTTATCTCCCTGATGAAGGTGAGATTGCCCTTGACGGACAGACGATCGCGGTCACGGACCCGGCGCGCGCGCGGGAGTGCGGGATCAGTCCGGTCCACCAGGAGCTGCAGCTAGAACCCTATCTCAGCGTAGCGGAAAACATTTTCTTGGGACGTCAGCCGGTTGGAAGATTGGGGCTCGTTGACTATGGCGCGATGAACCGCCAAGCAGAGCGCCTTCTTCAAGATTTGGGCGCGGAGATCGGCCCTAAGCGACTTGTCGGATCGATATCGACGGCCCAGCGCCAAATCGTTGCAATCGTCCGTGCGATCTCTAGTCTATGCCGTGTCATCATTTTTGATGAGCCAACGTCGTCGCTAACCGAGCGCGAGACGTCACGTCTCTTCGAGGCGATCCGCCGCCTCAGCGCGCAAGGCATTGGCGTAATCTACATCTCGCACCGCATCGAGGAGATTTTTCGCCTTTGCGATCGCGTGACTGTCCTGCGCGACGGGAAGTACGTGGCGACGAAGCCTGTTGCAGAAACAAGCATGCACGATCTGATCGCCATGATGATTGATCGCGACCTCAGCGAGCTTTTTCGCAAGGAGCCCGCGCGACTCGGGGAGAGCGTTCTTGAAGTACGCGGCGTAAGTGCGCACCGATTACTGGACGACGTTTCACTTACAGTGCGGAGGGGAGAAATCGTCGGGCTTGCCGGTCTCGTTGGCGCCGGGCGGACTGAGCTCGCTCGAGCCATATTCGGGGATCTGGCAATCGACCAGGGTACGATCGCAGTCGACGGAAAAACCATCGTCAAGGGACACACACCGCGCACTGCGATCGCAGCCGGGATCGGTTTGGTGCCGGAGGACCGCAAGGAACAGGGATTGGTCACAGAGCTTTCCGTGCGACAGAACGTCGGCATGGCGCTCCTGAGAACCCTCTCTCGGCTCAGCGTTGTGAATGTCGGCGCTGAACGTCGTCTGGCTGAGCGCTACGTTGCTCGTCTCGCGATAAAGACGCCATCGATCGATCAAAGGACGCTCTATCTCAGCGGTGGGAACCAACAGCGGGTTGTCATCGCAAAGTGGCTTGCACTGGAGCCCAAGGTTCTAATCGTCGACGAACCTACCCGAGGTATCGATGTAGGGGCCACTGCCGAAATCCATGCCCTTCTCTGCGACCTAGCGAAACAGGGGATGGCCATTCTCATGATTTCGTCCGACATGGCGGAGATTCTCGCTATGAGCGACAGAATTCTTGTGATGCGTCAGGGTCACATTGAAGGGGAGCTGCCGCGCACCGAGGCGACGCAAGAGAAGATCATGCGCCTGGCGACGGGGCAGTCCCTCGAGGCTGCATAAGACAGGAAGGAAGACGGAATTGTTCAACGACATTCGAGGAATGAAGGTTTTGATCACCGGCGCCAGCACTGGCATCGGCGCCGCGGCCGCAGTCGCCTTTGGACGCGAAGGAGCCAAGGTCGCGATCCACTTCAACAGGAGCGGCAAGGCGGCTGAGCAAGTCGCTGAGGACGTCCGTAAGGCTGGCGGGGAAGCGAGCCTCGTGCAGGGCGATCTTTGCGATCGCAGGCGGCCAAAGGCTGTGCTCGATAAGGCGGTTGAACTGCTTGGCGGCCTCGACGTCCTCGTCAACAACGCCGGCGCGCTTGTCAGGCGTGTGCCGTTCCAGGAGATTGACGAGGGGCTGGTTGACCGCGTGTTCGACCTGAACGTCCGCTCCGTCTTGACAATGACTCAGGCCGCAATCCCTCATCTCGAAAAGGAGGACTGTCCGGCGATCATTAACGTCGGGTCGATCGCAGGAGCTAACGGCGGAGGACCGGGTTCGGCAATGTACGCGTCGTCAAAAGCCTTCATTCACAACCTGACGAGGCACCTCGCGCAGGATCTCGCGGGAAAGAGGATACGCGTGAACGCAATCGCGCCCGGCGTGATCGCGACTCCTTTTCATGCGGAGACGCCCGCGGAGCGCATGGAGGCGATGCGCAGGTCTGTGCCGCTTGGGCGTGTGGGCAGGCCGGAGGAATGCTCGGGCGCGATCCTTTTTTTCGCGTCACCTCACGCGAGCGGCTACATCACCGGCCAGGTCCTGCATATCAACGGAGGCCAGTGGATGGCATGAGGTTTCCGAAATTCGGCTTTGAACGAGGCCGAGAAGCCGTTGTGGAGCTCGCGGAGTCGTGAGATGCGGGTCGAAACAAAGATGAGAGACTATGGCATTGTTGGCGAGGAAAGCGCCGCGGCACTGAAGAAGGGGCTAGCGGCCGCAAAATGGTACTCGAGTCCGCTTAGCCGTGACGAGCTAAAGGCGCTTGTGAAGCGACGCGACTGGCCGGGCATTCGCGATACGATCATCTGGCTTACGGCTCTAATTGTGTCGGGATTCATCGCCTGGAAGAGCTGGGGGACTTGGTGGGCTGTGCCCGCGTTCTTCGTCTATGGCACGCTGTACGCGTCGCCTTCTGACTCACGCTGGCATGAGTGCGGGCACCGCACTGCCTTCAAGACGCAGTGGCTTAACGACGCTGTCTATCAGATCGCCGCTTTCTGCGTTCTGCGGCAGCCGACGCCGTGGCGCTGGAGCCATACGCGCCATCACACCGACACGATCATCGTTGGGCGCGATCCAGAGATAAACGCCAAGCGCCCCCCGGAGATTGGGAACATTCTCCTCAACGTGTTCAACCTAAGCTTCGGTGTTCGGGAGCTTGGGCGAATGCTGGTCCATTGCGCCGGGCGGCTCACCATTGAAGAGCGAGAGTTCATCCCAGAAAGCGAGCGGTGGAAGGTTTGCCGAGTCGCGCGAATTTGGTGTGCCATTTTCGCGGCAGTCATTGTGTTGTCGATCGCTATAGGCAGCACCCTCCCCTTAATGTTTATTGGATTGCCGTCCTTCTACGGCGCCTGGCTACACCTCCTATTCAACTTGACTCAGCACGCCGGACTCGCGGAGGACGTTCTTGACCACCGCTTGAATACGCGGACGGTCTACATGAACCCGATCTTTCAGTTCATCTACTGGAACATGAACTATCACGTGGAACACCATATGTTTCCGATGGTGCCTTATTACGCCTTGCCGGCGTTGCATGAAAAGATCAAGGCTGATACTCCGCAGGCATATAAAGGTTTGATTGAAACCTATCGCGAGATCATCCCGACGCTGCTGAGGCAGCTCAAGGACCCGCGCTACTTTGTCGAGCGGAAGCTTCCCGCTGCGTCAGTAGCGCAGAGACCTAGCCTTGGCGCGACGAGTCGCAAACCAAACTGGACGGTCGGATGAAGATCCAGCGAGTTGATCGCGTCGCCTAGTGGTCGGCGCGGTCGACCTCGCAGCGGATCGCCTTCAAGAACAGTTGCTGTTCGCGCCCGCAGAGCTCCTAATGGCCGGGCTCGTCCTCGGTCGATTCGATCGTGTCGGACGGCACGAAGGCGCCTTTCGCGTCGATCGCGGAATGGTGGATGCGCAGGGCATTGGTTTTCGTGTGCGCGTTATGGTCGGACGATTTGACGCCTTCCCCGCCGCGTCGCTGGCGAGGATCGAGACCGACCCTTTCGGGCCGATCATGTCCTTCACGAAGAAGGCGGTCTCGCTCATCATCGGGCCCAGCCGGCCTCATATCAGCCGACCGAGCCGTCGTTGAAAACGATGTGCAAATGGCCGTCATTGACCATGGACTCCGCGATCTCGCCGGTGAATCGCGCCCCGACCGCGTGCACCACGACGGGCTTCTCGCCGGTGACTTGGCGCATGACGTCGACGTAATGGACGCCACAGTCGACGATCGGCGAGGTCGAACGCATCAGGTTCTTGTGCATTTCCCGGAACGAGCGGGACGACTGCTGGTTGAGGTTCATCCGCATGACGAGCGGCTTGCCGAGCGCGCGGCCGATCTCGACGAAGCGCGTCCACGACGGTTGGACGCGCAAAATGTATCCGACCAGCAAAGCCCTCCTGGCGACCTGCGCCCCGACCACGATGGCCCCGACGCGGCGAGCGTGTCGGCGAGCGGCTTCTCGCAAAACACGGGCGCCTCGGCCGCCAGCGCCTCGAGCGCCATCGGCGCATGTTGCTGGTGCAGGCCGCGATCGCGGCCGCGTCGGGCTTGCCCGCTCTTCTTCACCGGCATGCTGCTGATTGCAGCGCCGATCTTCGCATTTCTCCCGGCGATCACTGCGCGCGACGATCTGACGCGGCGCCCTTTCGACCGGATCGGCGAGAATTGCGGCGGAGGCTCTACAAATTTGTCGATTGCCGAATCGCGCCCCCGCACGCGAATCTGCAACGCGTCAGTTCAGCGGCGCGAACGCAACGGCGCCGACGAAAGGAAAGGTCATGAGCCGGATGTCGTCTCTCAGTATTTCAGCCCATGCAGTCGCCGGAGCGCCCGCAGGGGAAGCCTGCGCCGCGCCCGGAGCAGGTCAGGCGGAATTGACGATCCGCGAGATGTCGCGGCTCTACGGCGTCAGCCTCCGCGCTCTGAGGTTTTACGAGAGTCGCGGCCTCCTCACGCCTCGCCGGGAAGGCGGTCTCCGGCTCTATCGGGGCGCTGATCGGGCGCGCATGGAGATGATCCTGCAAGGCAAGAAGCTCGGATTCACGCTGACCGAAATCAACGACCTGATCGGCGAGAAGGTCGCAAACGACAACCTGGATCTCGAGGAGCGTCTGCAACCGCAGCAGGTCGCCAACCAGATCGTCCATCTCGAACGCCAGCGCGATCAGATCGACAGCGCCATCCAGCAGCTCCGTGCGACCCACAGCCACCTGTCGCGAGGCGCCGCTTGACGCAGGGACACGGATCGGCCCGAGGGGTTTCGTGTCCAGCCTCGCCAAGCAAGGCTGGCGCAGGCGTCGACTCGCGAAAAATCGCAGCCATGGCGGCTCATTCGACGAAATCCTCCGGGCGACCGGCGATCCCTTTGCTTCATCCGCGGAAGACAGGAGAATCGAATGTATCGCGGGACGGCTCGGCCTCGTGGCGACGGACCCGGCCTCGGGTTGGTTTCGAATGGGATCGAAAAGCTCGTATGGGAAGCCGCAAAATGCGACGGCGCGCCGATCTGGCGTCGCGAAAGGGCAAATCGAGAATGATGGGACCGAGAACCCCGAGCCACGGACGTCGGATGGCGCTCGTTGCCAAGCCCCATCCGGACCTCAACGGGCTGCTGGCGGAGCCGCGCCGGATGAAGATTCTCGACTGGCTCCAGGAAGAAGGCAGCGCGCGGGTGCGGGACCTCAGCGCTGCCTTCGGCGTTTCCGAAGCCACGATTCGGCAGGACTTGGAGAGGCTGGAGTCCGACGGGCACATCAATCGTCAGCACGGCGGCGCCTTCCTGCGTGCGACGCCCCGGCAGGTCGAGACGCTTTCGCTCCAGCATATGGAAAATATTGAGAAAAAGCGAAAGATCGGCGTCAAGGCCGCGAGCCTGGTGGGTGAAGGCGAGACAATCATCCTCGACGCCGGCTCGACCACGACCGAGATCGCCCACAACCTGCTCGGACGCTCCTCCCTCACCGTGATCACTAACGCGCTTAATATTGCGCTGATGTTGGGTGCGGCGCCGGGCTACGCCGTCCACATGCCCGGTGGCCATTTCAAGGCGCCGACGCTGTCGCTCAGCGGCGACAAGGCGGCCGACTATTTCGAGGACGTACTCGCCGGCAAGCTCTTCCTCGCAACCGCAGGTGTCGCCCTCGACTCGGGCCTGACCTACCCGAGCTTCGCCGATCTGCAGCTCAAGCAGGCAATGATCCGCGCCGCTTCGCACGTCTATCTGGTGGCGGACTCGACCAAGATCAATCGATCTTCGTTCACCCGCTTGGGGACGCTCGACGTCATCCACTCTTTCATCACCGATGACGGCATCCGCGACGAGGATATGCGCGCCTTCGAGAGGCGGGGGATCAAAGTCATTATCGCCGGCTGAGTGTCAGACCTTCGCCGCATAAGGCAGCGAATAGCCGGCGGGCAGCGCGCACAGCGGGCGAGTCGAGCTTTGACAGAACGACCGACGGCTTGCAGCATGGGAACCCGCACCGGCGACAGTCGGACGCGACCCGCAGCCAAATTTCAAGGAGCGCGCGATGGAAGATCAAACCCAACCGATGGTCGAGCTGAACGACGGGGCGTCGATGCCGCAATTCGGGCTCGGCGTCTTCCAGACGCCGCCGGAGACGACGGCTCAGGTGGTCAGGCAGGCAGTCGAACTCGGTTACCGCGCGGTCGACACCGCCTCGATGTACCGCAACGAGGAGGGCGTCGGCGAGGCGCTCGAGGGCCGAACAAAGGTTTTCGTGACGACCAAGCTCGGCAATTCCGACCACGGGTTGGATGCAGCCTTGCGCGCGTTCGACGCGAGCGCCACAAAATTGCGCCGGGAGAGGCTCGATCTCTACTTGATTCACTGGCCGCGGCCGCGAGTCGATCGCTATGTCGACAGTTGGAAGGCCTTCGTCCGCCTGCAGCGGGAAGGCCGGATCCGCTCGATTGGGGTGTCGAACTTCAATCGCGATCACCTGGAACGGATCATCGGCGAGACCGGAGTGACCCCGGCGGTCAACCAGATCGAGCTTCATCCGCGGTTCCAGCAGCAGACGCTGCGCGTGTTCCATGATGAGCGCGGGATCAAGACGGAGTCGTGGAGCCCGCTGGGGCGGGGCGCCCTGCTCGGTGACCCGGTCATCAAGAGCATCGCGTCGAAGCACGGGAAAACGCCGGCGCAGGTGGTCATCCGCTGGCATCTCGACAGCGGGCTGATCGTCATCCCGAAATCGGTGCATTCCGATCGCCTGACCGAAAACATCGGCGCACTCGGCTTTCGCCTGGACGAGGACGACATCCGACGCATCCGAACCCTCGACTCGCCAAGCGGCCGCATCGGTCCTGATCCAGCAACCGCCGCATTCTAATCTCCGACTGGCGCGCATCGACTGCTGCGTCTTGTGACCCGGGCGGCTCGCGGGCGTTCCGCTGCGAGGGGGAAGGTCACACCGTCCGCGTCACCTTCGTTAAATGCGGCGGCTGGTCGGGATCGCGGCCGCGGCGGCGCGCGACCGCCTCGGCGAGACGATAAAATGCATGCAGCGCGGCGACGGGGGTGGTCAGCGCATGACCGCCGTCCGGCGTGACGAGGGTTGGCCAGCGCGGGTGAGGACAGGAGTCGACCATGAGCGGCGCGGCGCCGAACGATTCCAGGCGCTCGACCGTCTCGAAAAAGCCGTCGCGCGCCGCATCGGTCGGCGCGAAGCAGAGAACGGGAAAGCTCTGGCCGATGACGCCGGCCGGTCCGTGCAGCACTTCGGCCGAGGAGAACGCCTCGGCATGGATCGCCGAGGTCTCCTTCAGCTTGAGCGCGGCTTCTGCGGCGACGGCAAAAGTCGCGCCGCGCCCGATCACGTACAGCGAACCCGTCCTCGCCAGCGCTTCGACCGCCTCGTCCGGCGGCGCGGCGCGCGAAGCCTCGAGGATCGCGGGTAGCCGATCGAGCGCGACGGCGAGTTCGGAGTCCTCGCTCCAGCCTGCGGCGAGCGACAAGCCGGCCACCAGCGAAGCGATCATCGACTTGGTGGCGGCCACCGACCTCTCTTCGCCAGCGTGCAGCGGAAGGAGCGCGTCCGCATCGCGCGCGGCCGGCGACTCGGCGTCGTTGACGAACGCGATCGTCGTCGCGCCCGCTTGCTTTGCCGCCAGTTGCATGGCGACAATGTCTGGGCTTCGGCCCGACTGGGAAAGGGTGATCGCCACGGCGCGGTCGAGGCGCAGCGGCGCGTGGTAAAGCGAGGCGATCGAGGGGCCAAGCGAGGCGCAGGCAAGTCCGACCTTGAGCTCGATGACGTGCTTGAGAAAGAGGGCGGCGTGGTCCGAGCTTCCGCGCGCGATGGTCGCGACAAAGGGCGGATCGCCGGCGCGGAATTCCGCAGCGAAGTCAGCGGTGGCCCGCGCGTTGGCCTCGAGCTGCCAACGGATTGCCGCGCCCGTCTCGGCGATTTCCGTCGCCATGAAGCTCATCGCGCCGCTCCTTCGATTCGCGAGCGGGCGCTTGGGGACACAGTGAGCTCGGCCACGAAGTTGTTGGTGTCCGAGCGGTAGGTGCTGCGAGCGAACTCGACTTGCGGACCGTCGGCAGCGTAGGCGACCCGGTGAATGTCGAGCGCGGGCGCCCCCTCCGCTATGCCGGGCAGCGCCGTTTCCGCGGCGCCGAGCATAAGGCCGTGCGGCCGCACCCGCGGAAAGTCTGCCGTTTCGAGCGCAGGGTAGAGCGAGTCGCGGTCCGGCTCTGCGCGCTCGAAAAAGCGGAGCGGAACTGCTGCGCGCTCGATCGCCATCGGCACGCCGTTAACAAGCCTCAGTCGGGCGAGGCGGAACATGGGTTCGGTCAGCGCGATGTCGAGCATTATCGATTTCTCCGGGCGTCGGCAGGAAGGTTCCGCGTTCGATCGCCTTGGAGGAGGCGGCAGGGCCGCGCAGCCGCATAATCGCAGATCCCTCGTCGGCGGACACAGACCATTTTTACGTGCGGCGGCGTCATTTGCCATAATGGCGACATTTTCCTCCACTGTGGCGAACAGGATCAATTGGCCGGACTGGATCCCACTTGGGCAGATGTTGAGGCGTCATCCCGACTTGCCGCCCAGATGGGGTGTGGCGCCGACAATCCGCTCGGCTCGCGAGATGTCCCTCCCGCACGCTTGATCACATCCACGGGCTAATGAACCCGCTTCGGTTGGGCAAGGCGTTGTCCGTCCGACTGATCAACAACCACGCTCGTTGACCTCTACAGTGTCGGCGCGAGGGTAATCGTCACCGCTGACAAGGCTCGAGCGCCCGCCGTCACGAGATGCGGCTCCCACCTTTCTTTCAGGCCCTTGACGTCTTATGTTTCGACGAATGAACGCCCACTCGCCGCTCACGTCTCCTCTGATCGATCCCTTCGGCCGTCAGATCGCCTATATACGCGTGTCGGTGACGGACCGCTGCGACTTTCGCTGCGTCTACTGCATGTCGGAAGACATGAATTTTCTGCCGAAACGCGACGTGCTGTCGCTCGAGGAGCTCGACCGGCTATGCTCGGCCTTCGTCGGTCTCGGCGTGCGCAAGATCCGCATCACCGGGGGCGAGCCGCTGGTTCGGCGCAATGTGATGTCGCTGTTTCGCGGGCTCAGGCGCCATCTCGAAAGCGGGACCCTCGACGAGTTTACGGTGACCACCAACGGCTCCCAGCTGGCGCGCTTCGCCCATGAGCTCGCCGATTGTGGCGTCCGGCGGATCAACGTTTCGCTCGACACCCTCGATCCCGATAAGTTCCGCGCGGTCACCCGCTGGGGCGATCTCGGGCAGGTGCTGAAGGGCGTCGACGCGGCGGTCGAGGCGGGCCTCAAGATCAAGATCAACGCGGTGGCCCTCAAGGGCTTCAACGACCGAGAAGCGCGTTCGCTGGTGGATTGGGCGCATGGGCGCGGGTTCGACATCACCTTCATCGAGGTGATGCCGCTCGGGGCCATGGAGCGCGACCGCGCCGACCAGTTCATGCCGTTGACCGAACTGCGCGCCGACCTCGAGCGGTCACTGACGCTGACGCCGTCAGTGTACGCCACCGGCGGCCCTGCGCGCTATTTCGACGTCGCGGAAACCGGCGGCCGGGTCGGCTTCATTACGCCCCTCACCCATAATTTCTGCGAGAGCTGCAACCGCGTCCGCGTCACCTGCACCGGCACGCTCTACATGTGCCTCGGCCAGGAGGACGCGGCCGATCTGCGCGAGCCGCTGCGCCGCTCCGAATCGGACGAGCCGCTGATCGCCGCCATCCGCGCCGGGATCGCGCGCAAGCCCAAGGGCCATGACTTCGTCATCGCCCGCGCCGCCAAGCCCGCCGTCCAGCGCCATATGAGCGCGACCGGTGGCTGAGAAATCCGAGTTCGACCCGCTGGCGACGGGAGCGTTCACACTCTATATTTATTGCTGTTGAAGGGGCGGGACTTTGACCTCCGCTCCGCAGAGGAACCAACGGCATGTCGAATGTACGCGAACGGATCGAGAAGCTCATTTCGGAACACCCGGTTGTTCTGTTCATGAAGGGGACACCCCAATTCCCGCAATGCGGGTTCTCGGGCCAGGTGGTCCAGATCCTCGACTATCTCGGCGCGCCGATCCATGGCGTTAACATCCTCGAGGACGACGACATTCGCCAGGGCGTCAAGGAATTCGCCAACTGGCCGACCATTCCACAGCTCTACGTCAAAGGGCAGTTCGTGGGCGGCTGCGACATCACTCGCGAGATGTTCCAGTCGGGCGAGTTGGCGGCGATGCTGACCGAGGCCGGCGTACCGCTGAAAAGCCAGGCCAAGGTTTGAGCCGCTTCGGGGACCAAGCTCGAGATTGTCCCTGACATCCGCGATCTCGAGAATGCGGCAGGGCGGCGAGGACGAACGATTCACCCGCTGCCCGTTTGAATCCGGCCTGTCGACGAGATGGACGCCGGACTTACGGGGTCGTCGGACCTAACCCGTCTTTGCGGATGCGGGGGTGAATACCTCATCCTGAGGCGCTCTTGCGAAGCAAGAGCCTCGAAGGATGCTCCAGCCGCCTGATGGCCGAACCGAATCGAGCGCTGTCTGCGGCGCGCCGAGGTGCTCAGCCTCATGGCGACGCTCGATGACAGCCCGCGGCCGGGACGCGAACCGGTCATCACCGACGAGGCGCGGCAAGTAAAGCTGCGATGCCTGACTTTTCTTCAGCCATGACCTTTTAGGCGCAAAACCGGAAATTGTGATTTTGGGCGTTTTCTGCCTCTCCGTCATGGACACAGCGCCCACGACGAGGCAGCCGGGGGATGTCGCCGGCGGCACGACTACCAGATGAAGGGAAAGAGGCGCCAGCGAACGCGGCGCGCGTAATCATCGTAGCCTTGCAGGCCTTCGCGCAGCGCCTTCTCCTCGACGCGGATGCGAATCGCGAGGCCGAACGCAACGAGCGGGACCGTCGCCAGGCCCCACCACGAGCCGAGAACGAGCGACGTGGCGGCCACGTAGAAAAGAGCGCCCAAATAGAGCGGATGGCGCACGATCGCGTAAGGCCCGGTCGTGACGACGGTCTGCCCGCGTTCCTTCTGGATCTTCACCACCGGCGCCGCGAAGCTGTTCGCGCGCATCGTCCAGGTCATGAACACAATGACCGCGAGGAGGAACGCGCATCCCGCCCATTGCACAGGGGGCGGCATAGTCGACCAGCGCCAGCGCGCGGCGTCCGCCGCCATGAACCCCATGCCGCCGAACAGGAGAATGAGGAGGGGGATGAGGATGAGCTTGTCGGCAAGCGGCTGATCCTTCTGGATCGGCGGCTTCAGCCGCTCCCGCAACAGGCCCGGATCGACGCGCGCCATGGTGAACCCAAGAACGACGGAGATGGCGACCATCTCGCCGAGATAAAGCCATCCGCCCGCGTAGTCGATCGTCCCCGCTGCGCCGAAGATGATCGCGCCGATGAGGCCAAACCAGACGATCGTCTGGACGATAAGATTGAGTGCGAGGCTCATTTCTCACCTCTGCCAATCGAAGTTTGCGTTTCGCGCCTCATCGCCTTTGCAGACGGCGCCTCAGGCGGCCGAGCGCGCCGGCGTACTTTGCTGAAGGCAAAGGGCTTCGAAGGGCTTGCCCTGAGCATTCCGACCGTCAAGATATGGGTCTTGTTTCAGGACGCGACAGCAGGGAATTCCGGTCGAATTCCGCGCGCGGGCGGAACCTTACGCTCTTACGAGCAGGCCATACCCCGACTGGTCTCCGAGTGCCACGGCAATGGCGGCAGAGGCTCTGAGCGGCGCGGCAGGAATGAGGACCCAGGACGGCCGGGCAGTCGCAACCGCCCGGAAATGGCGCCGCAACTCTTTGAAAAGTCCCGATTCGCCCCCAGATATGGACGAGCAAGGGAGAGCAACCATGAGCACTGAGGACGCGATCGTCATCGTCGGGGCGGCGCGCACGCCGATGGGCGGCTTTCTCGGGGATTTGAAAGACGTCTCGGCCCCTGCGCTTGGCGCCCGTGCAATCTCCGCCGCGGTCGAGCGGGCGGGCGTCGCCCCGGACAGCGTCGACGAGGTCTTGATGGGTTGCGTGCTGCCCGCCGGCCAGGGCCAGGCGCCGGCACGCCAGGCGTCGCTCGGCGCGGGTCTGCCGCTCGCCGCAGGATGCACCACGGTCAACAAGATGTGCGGCTCGGGAATGAAGGCCGCGATGGTCGCCCACGATCTTCTGCGCGTCGGCTCTGCCGAGGTCGCGGTCGTCGGCGGCATGGAGAGCATGAGCAACGCGCCCTATCTGCTCGACCGGGCGCGCGCCGGCTACCGCATGGGCCACAGCCGCACGATCGACCACATGTTCCTCGACGGGCTCGAGGACGCCTACGACAAGGGCCGCCTGATGGGAACCTTCGCCGAGGACTGCGCGGAGGCCTATCAGTTCACCCGCCGGGAGCAGGACGCTTACGCGCTCGCCTCGCTCGAGCGGGCCAACCGGGCGATCCGGGAGGGAGACTTCGCCTGGGAGATCGCGCCGGTCAGCGTGAAGACCGGCAAGTCCGAGGCGCTGGTCTCGATCGACGAGCAGCCGCCGAAAGCCCGCCCCGACAAGATCGCGACCCTCAAGCCCGCCTTCCGCGAGGGCGGCACGGTGACGGCGGCGAATTCGAGCTCGATCTCCGACGGTGCGGCGGCGCTCGTCATGATGCGGGCGAGCGAGGCCGAAAAGCGCGGCGCCGCGCCGCTTGCGCGCGTTGTCGGCCATGCGACCCACGCGGCCGCGTCAAAGGACTTCCCCACTGCCCCGATCGGCGCCCTGAAGAAGCTGTTCGACAAGGCCGGCTGGATAAAAGACTCGGTCGACCTGTTCGAAATCAACGAGGCTTTCGCGGTGGTCGCAATGGCGGCGATGCGCGATCTCGGCCTGCCGCACGGGAAGGTCAACGTCAACGGCGGCGCCTGCGCGCTCGGCCATCCGATCGGCGCCTCCGGCGCGCGCATTCTCGTGACGCTGATTGGCGCGCTCAGGGCGCGCGGGCTCAAGCGCGGCGTCGCCGCACTCTGCATCGGGGGCGGCGAAGCGACCGCGATGGCGGTTGAGGCGGCGTAGGCGCGGTCGGCGGCATTCTTGTCGGCCGTCCTATTGAACGGTCTCATGTCGATGAAATCAAATCCCAGCAGATCGTCATCGTCAAGTTCACGCGGATTACATCTTATTCGAATTCATCGCCAAATTGACCTGGCGAAACGGCTTGGTTAGCGGGCGTCTACGTAGATTCCCGTATTGCAGAGCCCCTCCTGTTGCTGCTTCGATGGCCTGCAAGAGGCGGGGCGCCAGCCAAAAACGCGAAGATTGAGTACCGACGCGTGCTGCGCAGCCGCATCGTTGGCTTTTGTGCGGAGCGAGTTCTTTGAGGTTGCAAGAGGTCATTCACACCTGTTCCAATGAATATGTGGCGGAGGCCGCGCTGATTTCGCTCGGCGGGGCGGTCGCCAAAACCGTGGCTGTCGCAGCGGCGCGACGCGGCCTTCCCATGGGGCGTTTCGTCGCGGAGCTGGCGCGCGACTTCGAGCGCCATGCGGGAACCTGCGTGTGGGCGCGGGCCGAACAGGCGATGCGCGGCGCCGATCAGCCGGTCCTGGTCGGCCTCTACGTCGTTCTAGCCCAGGGGCTTCTGCGGGAGAATCTTCGAGCGGCGTCAGAGAATGGCGCACGTGCTTTCGCGGCGCGCGGCGACTCCTCGGAACTGCAACCGATAGCGGCGGCCTGAATCGGCCTGGCAATCGGCGGCCACGGACGCGTCCCCCGCGCTCACGACGTTCATACACCTTTTCAGACCCGGTTGTGGCATTTGGCCTAGCGCCATTGACCGGAGGATCGGGCAAGCGCGCCGGGCCGAAGCCGTCGGCCCGTCCGCGTCCTTGGGCGGCCGCTTGCTGCGACCGGCTGCGGCAACCGGCCGAAAAAAAGACGGTCTTCCCTTCGCGACCGCCTAACCCCCGCCGGCAAAATCCCTCTCGCAGATCGCTTCAGACGGAACGCCTGCAAACGCAGTCACGAAAGCGAATCTATGCTTATCGTTGGCTTCATGGAATCGATCCACCGGATCGCTCCGCAATCGGATGTTGAGCTTATGACGGCTGACGAACTCGTCGCCCTGTTCGATCTCGCGCCGAAAGGCGATGATCGTTTCGTCGGCCAGTCGCCGCGCAACGGCTGGAGGCGTGTATATGGCGGGCAGGTGCTGGCTCAGGCGCTGGTCGCGGCGCAGCGCACCGTCGCGGGGCGAGACCCTCACTCGTTGCACGCCTATTTCCTGCTCGGCGGCGATCCCCACGAGCCGATCCTGTTCGAGGTCGAGCGGCTGCGGGATGGGCGCAGCTTCACGACCCGCCGGGTCGTCGCCAGCCAGAACGGCGAGACGATCTTCGTGATGGTGGCCTCATTCCACGAGCAGGAACCCGGATTCGACCATGCCGCTCCGCCGCCCGAGGCGCCGGCGCCGGAGGATTGCCCGAACCCGCGCGAGGCGGTCGAACGTCTCAATGGTCCGGCGCGCTTTCACATGAAGGGCTTGCTGGACACGATCTGGCCGATCGACTTTCGACCGACCGACTTGGCCCGCTACGCCCCGGGAGCCTCGCGCGAACCCCGCAACGTCCTGTGGACGCGGATCGGCGAAGCTCTGCCGCCCGATCCGCCCTTGCATCGCGCCGCGCTGCTTTACCTGTCGGACATGTCGCTCCTGGAGACGGCGCTCGGCGCGCATGGCCTGACGATCCACGACCACCGCATCCAGATCGCGAGCCTCGATCATGCGTTGTGGTTCCACCGACCCGCCCGTGCGGACGAGTGGCTTCTCTACGTTCAAGACAGTCCGAACGCCACGGGCGCGACCGGGCTGGTCCGCGGGCTCATCTACACCCGCGACGGCACGCTGGCCGCCAGCGTCGCGCAGGAAGGTCTCATGCGCCGACGCGCGGCCGATTAGCGCGGCCGATTTTTTGGGCGCCTGTTTCTTAGTCAGCGTGCGGGGGGCATTAACGCACGCAAAGGCAAACCGGTCCGCCAGAGACGGAAAATCCTGCATTACCTGGCAGCTCGCCGGCGTGGCACGGCCTTTGTAAGGCAGCAGGCGGCGGAGCGTCTCCGCGTTTCGACTTTCAACGCAGACAGCAGCGGCGCCTGGAAAGGGCCGCGGGGCGTCAATTCGGAGCGAGGCCAATGAAAATTGTCATGGCGATCATAAAGCCGTTCAAGCTGGAGGAGGTGCGCGACGCGCTGACCGCCATCGGCGTACACGGTCTCACGGTGACTGAAGTCAAGGGATACGGTCGGCAGAAAGGGCATACCGAAATCTATCGCGGCGCCGAATACGCGGTGAGCTTCCTGCCCAAGCTCAAGATCGAAGTCGCGGTCAACGCCGACGTCGCCGACAAGGTGGTCGACGCGATCATGGCGGCGGCCCGCACGGGCCAGATCGGCGACGGCAAAATCTTCGTCTGCAACCTCGACTCGGCGGTGCGGATCCGCACGGGCGAGAAGGACAAAGACGCGCTCTGAAAACGCGGCCTTCCATCCCAGATCGGAGTTCCTTGAAAATGAAATTGACAAGATTGATTTCAGGCCTCGTTCCGGCGCTGGCGGTGGCCGCCTTCATCGGCTTCGCCGCGCCGGTCGCGACTTACGCCCAGACCGCCGCTCCCGCGACGGACGCTCCCGCAGCGGCTGCGCCGGCTACGCCTGCGGCTCCCGCGGCGGCCAAGGCGGCGAAGCCCGCGCCGCCGTCCACGCCCGCCTGCGCCGCCGCCGTCACCGCCGTTCCGGAGACCGACAAGTACGCCGCCGTTCCCGCCGTTCCCGCCGTGCTGACGAACTGCACGCCGAGCGGCGGCGACACCGCCTGGATGCTGACATCGGTCGCGCTCGTGCTAATGATGACGATCCCGGGTCTCGGCTTGTTCTATGGCGGCATGGTCCGCAAGAAGAATGTCGGCGACACGGTCATGACCAGCTTCGCCGTGACCTGCCTCGTGACCGTGGTGTACGCCATCGTCACCTATTCGCTGTCGTTCACCGGCGGCACGCCGTTCATCGGCGGGCTGAGCCGCGCATTCCTGCAGGGCATCCTCAGCGACATCAACAACGGCGGCATCGGCAATCCGAATCCGCTCGCGCCGACGATCCCCGAGACCGTCTACATGTGCTTCCAGATGACTTTCGCGATCATCACGCCCGCTCTTATCGCCGGCGCCTTCGTGGAGCGCATGAAGTTCTCGGCGATGCTATGGTTCATGGGCCTTTGGGCGATCTTCGTCTACGCCCCGGTCGCCCACTGGTTGTGGGGTCCCGACGGCATCTTCAACTCGAGCAACGAGGCGGCCCGGGTCAAGGTTCTCGACTTCGCCGGCGGCACAGTGGTGCATATCGACGCGGGCGTCGCAGGCCTCATCGCTGCGATCATGGTCGGCAAGCGTCGCGATACCGGACCCGGGCACAACATGGTCCTGACCTTCATCGGCGCCGCCCTGTTGTGGGTCGGCTGGTTTGGCTTCAACGCGGGCTCGGCCGTGAGCGCGGGCGTGCAGGCCGGCATGGCGATGACCGTCACCCAGATCGCGACCGCCGTCGCGGCCCTGACCTGGATGTTCGTCGAATGGTCGCATCGCGGCAAGCCAACCGTCATCGGCATCGCCTCCGGCGCGGTCGCCGGCCTCGTCGCGATCACCCCGGCCTCCGGCTTCGTCGGCCCGATCGGCGCGATGGCGATCGGCGTCGCCTGCGGCGTCGGCTGCTACCTCGGCGCGACCGCGCTCAAGCACGCCCTTGGCTACGACGACGCGCTCGACTGTTTCGGCGTCCATGGCGTCGGCGGGGCGATCGGGGCGATCCTCACCGGCGTTTTCGCGGTCCAGCAGTACGGGGGCACGGCCGGCCTGATCGAGGGCAATCCAGCCCAGGTGATCAACCAGTGCATCGGGGTGATCACGGTCGTGGTCTACGACGCGGTCGTCACCTTCGTTATTCTCTCGATCATCAAGGCGGTCATCGGCCTGCGCGTCTCGGACGAGGTCGAGCGCGACGGCCTCGACTACGCCCTGCACGGCGAAGTCGTTCAATAGGGTCAACGTCGCGCCCGGCGGCTCAAGGCCGCCGGGCGTTCGGTTCCTCCCGCGAACTTGGACGCCCTTCGAGGCGTCCATTTTTTCGCTGGTTCATGTCGCTGCTACGGCGCGTTAAGGTTAGGCGCGCATTAACTTGGCCTGCATACGGTCGAGACGACGCGCCAGAAGGCGCTGCGACCGGGCGGGTCTGTCATGCGTACGACGACATTCTCGATATTCGACTATCTGCCGGCGGCGGTGCGCGAATTCCCGCAGCGCCGCGCCGCCGAGCTCGCCGGACTCGGCGCGCTCTGCGGCGTGATCGGAGTTGGCCTTGCGCTGCTCACCTGGTCGGTCGCCGATCCGAGCCTGAATCACGCGACCAATGCGCCGGTCCGCAACCTGCTCGGCGCGCCCGGCGCGATCGTCGCCGACGTCGCCATGCAATTGCTCGGCCTGGCCTGCATCGCGGCGCTCGCGCCCCCCGCTTTCTGGGGCTGGGCGCTTCTGACCGAACGACGGCTCGACGGTCTGCGCCTGAAGGCAGGCCTCTATCTCGCCGGCGTCGCGGGGGCGGCGGCGCTCGCCTCGCTCCTTCCCGCGCCGGGAAGCTGGCCGCTGCCGAGCGGCCTCGGCGGGGTCATCGGCGACGCCCTGCTCGCCTTGCCTCGCCGGCTGCTCGCGGGCTCGAGCTGGGGAATGGCGGCGACTGGCGCGGCTTGCGCGATATTCGCAGTCCTGGCCCTCACCGCCGCCTCCGGCGTCGGCTACGGCCGCCGACCCGCCTCGCGGAAGGACACGAGGTCGCAAGCCAGAGCCGACGCCCGCCTCGACGATGTGGAGGGAGAGGATGCGCCCGGCTTCGCCATGGTGGCGATCGGCGCCGTCATTCATGCGGCGCTGACGGCAAAGGCGATGCTGCGGCGCCTGTTGCGCCGCCGGCCGAAATCCGCCAGGGCGGCTTTGAGTGCGGGACGGGACGTGGCGCCTGCCGGCGCTCGCGCCCCATGGCTCGGGCTGACGGTCGACGACGACGGGCTGACCGAGCCCGGAGCCTACGCTCCGCGCGCGAGAGCCGATCCGCCCGGGGCTGATCAAGCCGGGCCGCGCGTCGCCGCGGCGGCCGGCCCGCTCAAGGCCGCTCGCGCCGCGGCCGATTCGAACCTCAAGTTCGCCTTCTCGCCGCGCGGCGAATGGGCGATGCCGCCGCTCGCCATGCTCGCCGAGCCGAAGAAGGCGTCGAGCAAGATCTCGACCGACGCCCTCGAGCAGAACGCCCGCCTGCTCGAAGGCGTGCTCGACGATTTCGGCGTCAAGGGCGAGATCATGAACGTCCGGCCGGGTCCGGTCGTCACCCTCTACGAGCTCGAGCCCGCCCCCGGCATCAAGTCCTCGCGCGTGATCGGTCTCGCCGACGACATCGCCCGCTCGATGTCGGCGGTCTCAGCGCGCGTCGCCGTGGTGCAGGGCCGCAACGCCATCGGCATCGAATTGCCCAACCAGCGCCGCGAGCTCGTCTACCTGCGCGAGCTCCTCTCCAGCGAGGACTTCGAGAAGTCCAAGCATCGCCTCGCCGTCGCGCTCGGCAAGACGATCGGCGGCGAGCCGGTCATCGTCGACCTCGCGCGGATGCCGCATCTCCTCGTCGCCGGCACCACCGGGTCGGGCAAGTCGGTCGCGATCAACACCATGATCCTCTCGCTCGTCTACCGCTTGCAGCCGGAGAAGTGCCGTCTCATCATGGTCGATCCGAAGATGCTCGAGCTTTCCGCTTATGACGGGATCCCGCATCTCCTCACTCCGGTCGTCACCGACCCGAAGAAGGCGGTCGTCGCGCTCAAATGGGCGGTGCGCGAGATGGAGGACCGCTACCGCAAGCTGTCCAAGATCGGGGTGCGCAACGTCGACGGCTTCAACGCCCGCGTCGCCGAGGCCCGCGCCAAGGGCGAGGCCTTGACCCGCACCGTCCAGACCGGCTTCGACCGCGAGACGGGCGAGGCGATCTACGAGAATGAGGAGCTCGCGCTCGAGGAGCTGCCCTACATCGTCGTCGTGGTCGACGAGATGGCCGACCTCATGATGGTCGCCGGCAAGGACATCGAGGGCGCGATCCAGCGTCTAGCGCAGATGGCGCGCGCCGCCGGCATCCATCTCATCATGGCGACTCAGCGCCCCTCGGTCGACGTCATCACCGGCACGATCAAGGCGAACTTCCCGACCCGCGTCTCCTTCCAGGTGACCAGCAAGATCGACAGCCGCACCATCCTCGGCGAGCAGGGGGCCGAGCAGCTGCTCGGCCAGGGCGACATGCTCTACATGGCCGGCGGCGGCCGCATCTCGCGCGTGCACGGCCCCTTCGTCTCCGACGGCGAGGTCGAGAAGGTCGTGGCCCACCTCAAGAAGCAGGGCCAGCCCGAATACCTGCACGCCATCCTCGAGGAGGACGAGGCGAGCGAAGACGGCGACGGCGCCCCGCCTCAGCCTGGCTCGATGGACGCGGAAGAATCGGCCGACTATTACGACCGCGCCGTCAACATCGTGCTGCGCGACCGGAAGGTGTCGACGAGCTACATCCAGCGGCGCCTCTCGGTCGGCTACAACAAGGCGGCCTCCCTGGTCGAGCGGATGGAGAAGGAAGGGGTGGTCAGCCCGCCGAACCATGCGGGCAAGCGCGAGATTCTGATCGGCAATGGCGTCGACCGCGGCGCCTTCGAGGACCTCGGCGAGGAGTGAGCCTCGCCGCGCGGCGCGCCTGACCCTAGATGTAGCGGGTCAGGCCCGTGCCGGGGCCATACCGTTTTCAGGCGCGGATTCCATGTTTTCAAGACGTTGTGGCGCCATTTCCAGGCCGGCCGCGCCGTTGCGGCTTGTCGGCTCCCAAACCGGGCCCCGAGGCCGGGCGCGTAACCCGCGAAACGCACGCCGGCAAAAGAGCTGGGGCGCCGGCGCCAAGCGGATGCGGCGCCAAGAGCGCATCCATGCCAACGTCTGACAAGGCTTGCCCCATTGTCGTCTTAAGCTATTTCAAAGGGTTAGAGCAAAAGGACAGAACTTTTCCCCAAGCCTTGGCGGATGAGCCGTTGGAATAAAGTCATCGGGCGCCTCCGCCATTGGGAACAAACATAGCACACAGCCCGCCTTTCGCCAAGAACTTTGCCGCCGCCTGCGGGCGTGGCAGACGCGGCGCCGACGGGGCGCCGCCATGGCGCCGGCCCGCCGCAGACATCGGCCGAGGTGATCGCCGGCGGCTCCTCCCCGTGCAGAACGGGTTGGCCGAATTAATTGTGGGGCGGGGAAATGTCCTGGGACGATGCCTTTGCGGGCGCCGCTTCCGCGGATGGGAAGTGCGCGACCAATTCCCGGGCCACAGTTAGTTTGCATACGCCGGCGTTGTTTACTTCCCGCGACGGCCATGGCTCGGCAATGGCTGCGATTGCCGAGTCCCTTCTCTCCCCGCTTGTTGGGAGAAGGTTAGGATGAGGGGCAGCGTCAGTACGCTGAGCCGGCAAATCCCCTCCCAGAAAGGACGTTCGCCAGAACGCCCGTCTTTCGACGGGCTACGCCTCTGCCCGCAAGCGGGGCGAACGGAATCCGCTCGAAAAGAGCATGGCGGTCCTCCTGGCTTTCGTCCGACGAACAGGCTGCGCTATCAATCGAAATTCTTACAGAGGTAATGCGCGTTTGCGGCTGGCTTTGGGTGTGAAAGACAGCCGATTATTGACGAAAGTGCAGTAATATTCACCAGGAGTCGCGCCTCCTTCGCGCCAACCGGTCCGATTCGAGCCGCCGGCCCGTCAGGAAAATGCCTGCTCAGGTCAACGCACGGGCTGAAATCCCCCCTTGCGTATTTTCCTGCCGTGGCGTCGGCTAAGTCGAACCGACGAACAATCCGAGGATGATGCGCAACCCGCGTCCTCGCGGCGGGCGAGATGATGCCGAGCCACATCGCGATCTGAGCTCCTTGCTCGTGGGGTTCGCAGCGACCCTGGGGACGATCGTCATTCATGGCTTTGTGGTCCACGCCATCGTCATGGCTTTGCGCCGCAATCTGCAGCGCGGCCTTCTTGGCGTCCGGCTCTGGGTCAACCTGACATTCATAATGAGCGCAACACTGCTTGCGCTCGTCGGGCATCTGGTGGAAATCGCACTGTGGGCGTTCGCGCTCAAAATAACTGGCGCGGTCCCCGATCTCAGCGCGGCCCTTTATTCATCTGGGGGCAGCTACACGACCTCGGGTTCCGACATCGTATTGCCGCCGCAATGGAAGCTGCTGGGACCTTTTGAAGCGGTGTGCGGAATGTTGATGTTCGGCGTCTCGACCGCGTTTATTTTTGCCGTCATCCAACGCCTGATTCACGCCCGGTTCGAGGACGCGGATAAGTTCCTTCAAGCGCGGGACTTCTCCGGTCCGTTTTGTTGATGAGTCGTCGCTCAACGTTCGCCGTCCTTGAAAGGCGGCTCTTTGTCGGCGGGCACGCTCTCTTCGGCCATCGCCAGGATCATGGCGACGCCGACATAGGTTCCGGCGACCGCGGTCAGATCGACGACCTGCTGTTCGCCGAGAAGCTTCTTGGCGCGATCGAACAACTCGTCTGACACCGCATGTTTAGTCGTCAAGTCGGTCACGAAGTCGTAGACGACCTCTTCTTCGGGGCTCATGCCGGCGGGTCGCTTGTTAGCTTTCAGGTCGGCGATGATCGAATCGGCGAGGCCCGCTTTCTTCGCCAACGGAGCATGGGCGAACCATTCCACCTGCGAGCGCCATTGCCGGCCGACGATGAGGATGGCCATCTCGTTGAGCTTGGTCGGTACGGACGTGTGCCAGCGCAGATAGTCGAGCAGGTCGTACATGCGCTGCGCGTAGACCGGACTGCGCAACATCGGATTGTAGGGACCGCCGAGCCCCACGCTCGAGATCTTCACGATCTTCTCGCCAAGCGGGCGCTGCTGGTCGTTGAGCTGTTCCAAGGTCAACTGGGGAAACCTGGGTTCCTTGCCTTTGGCCGGCGAACTCGCCGTATTGGCGGCGACCCAACCGAGAGGCATGGCGGCCATCAGGCATCCCGCAGCGATCAGCATTTGGCGCATGGGTTTCCTCCTTGTGTTCGATCATTCTGCCAGCCCTCCAACCGCCGCGCTAGCTGAATGGCCGCAGCTGGCGGCTGTTGTCGCCGCGCTCGCCGAGCGCGGCTGACGCAGTCAACCACCGCATCTACAAAACAACTGGCTGCGCTCGCCTGGCCCTTGGCCGATGCTGTGGTCGACTTTTACCGCACGGGCGCCAATAGACTTCAACCCGCGAAAAACGGAGCCGGCCGGCGTCCTGGCCAGGATGACTGAGGGAATCGAACATTGGCCGACGTCGCGAGTAGGAGATCACCGGAGGAGCCGCCGCTCACGGCGAAATCGGCCGAGGCATAGGTCGCGTTCGCCTTGAACGTGGCGACCGTCTTGCCCGCCGACGTCTCGATTGAGCCTTGCGGTTGTGGAAAACAAACAAATTCTTGACAGCGCGATGGGGCTGTTCTAGGTTTGTTCTCAGCGTCCTCAAGTTCTCAGCGTCCTCAAAGAGACTGCCGAATTGTTTGCTTTGCCGAAGCCGTTCCGGCCATTCGTTGGCCGCGCACGCGTCAAAGGCCGACGCAGCCAAGCCGGTTCTTCGGGCGCGTCGCCTGGAAATGGCGTCGTAAGGATTGGAGCGATACGACCACCGTTTTCGGACGGCCTCACGAGTGGGTCTTGCGAGACCAGCCTAGAGTCAAAATCTTTGAGGTGGACCGCTTACAACCCATTGAAAAGTCCCGATACGGACGAAAAAATCCAAATGAATCCAAGAGAATCCAAGCCCGATTCTTTGGTCCCGGCGTGGTTTGATTTGGTCCGGCTTGAAGAAATTTGGCCATTGGCCGCAAACGGAGCCAGCCGGTCGCGCGAGGGCGCGGGCGCCAACCAGGAGGCTATGAGCATCAGAGTCGCGACGCTATCGCCGCCCCATGCAGGCGTCGGCGAGGCGCTGGAGCTCGGCCTTGCGCTCCGCGTCGAGATCGGCGAGCCGGTCGGCGTCGCCGGAACGCTCGACGGCGCCGGCGACGCATCGGCAGTTTCCTGCGCAACTCTCGGCGGACCATCCGCGGGTGACGCAGGCGCGCTGGCAGGCGGCGAGAAAGGCGCTCATGTCCGGCTTCGGCGCAGGGACGGTCGCAACGAGGCCGGACGCGGCTATCGACCAAACGAGAGGGAACAGGACGAACTGGTGGAGGAGATAGACGAGGAGGCTGTGTTTCCCAGCAAAGCAAACGCCTCGCGCCGCGCCAGACTTGGCCCGCCATCGCCAAGGCGATATCAGTCGCTCGAGGACGCCAGGCAGGCGCGCAAGCCCGAGGCCGATGAGGACGACGCCTCCCCATGGCAGGAGCGGGCGCCAGTCGACGGTGTTCGGCAGGGCATCGCCGAGTCCAAGCCACAGCAGCGCCGACGGGTCGAACCGCGGCGAATGGACGAAGAAAGGCAGGGCGACCGCCGCCGCCCCGACGAGAAGGCTCACCCAGGCGGGAGCGGCGACGAAGGGCAGGGCGACGACGCTCGCAACGGCGATGCAGTGCAGAATGCCGAACCAGACCCCTTGTCCCGGAAACAAAACGAGGGTCATGCCGGTGACCAGAGCCGCCGCGCCGCAGACGATCAAGAGCCGCCGCCAGAAGGCCGGCAGGTTCACTCGCTCGCGATGGGCGAGCGCCAGCGAGACGCCGACCAGCGCGAGAAACGCGCTCGCCACGAAATGCGAGAGAAGCCGCATCGGCGGCGAGAAAGGGAGCATCGGCGAGACGAGCCGGAAGTCGGCCAGATCCCAGCTCAGATGATAGGCCGCCATCCCGATCAGGGCGAGGCCGCGCGCGCAGTCGACTGCGTCGATGCGGCCCGTCTTCAGCGGCCCGTCGGCCGGTCCCTTCGGCTCGCTCACAGCGCGGCTTCGAACACGACGGGGTCGAGAACGAATTCGCCCTCGAGTTCGACCGGCCCCGTCATCAGCACGTGGCCGTCAGCCGCGCGCTGTTCGATGACAAGCTCGCCGCCCGGCAGCCGCACCGTCGCTCTGCGGTCCATCAGCCCGAGACGCGATGCGGCGACCAGCGTCGCGCAGGCGGCCGAGCCGCAGGCGAGCGTCAGCCCCACGCCGCGCTCCCACACGCGAACCGTCACGTCATCGCGGGCGCCGACCTCAGCGAAGGTGACGTTGGCCTTCTCGGGAAACATCAGATGGACTTCGATGCGCGCGCCCCATCCGGCAGCGTCGACCTGGCCGAGGTCGGGGACGAAGAAGATCGCGTGCGGGTTGCCCATGTCGACTGCCGCGGCGGGGCCGAGAGCCGCGATCGGATCGCCCGCCGGCCAGTCGAGGCTCACCCGACGCGTGTCTTCGACGGCGCGCGAGAGCGGAATGTCGCGCCAGCCGAATCGCGGCGCGCCCATATCGACCCTGTAGGACCATAGCCCCAGGCGCTCGCAGGCGATCAGGCCCGCTTTCGTCTCCACATCGATCCGCCCGACCTCGAGCTGACGGCAGAGCCGATCGGCGACGCAGCGCGTGCCGTTGCCGCAGGCGCCGGCCTGCGTGCCGTCGTTGTTGAAGATGCGGACGTAAGCCGCGGTTCCCGGGGTGCGGGGGTCGCTGAGGACCATCATCTGGTCGTAATCGAGACGGGGAGCGCGATGAATTGCGCGGGCCTCAGCCGCGCTCGGCAGGACGGACGAGCCGCGCAGGTCGAGCACCAGAATCTTGTTGCCCGCGCCATTCATGCGCGTGATCGTGCGCCCTGCCAACGGATGGCTGAAGCTCAAACCGTCACTCTCCACCGCGCGGCCAGTCGGCGACCCGGCGCGCCGAGCGCTCGATCGCGCGTGCGCCCAGGCGCGTCAAGGCTTCGCGCAGGTCGCCGTCGCCGATTGCGGCCGCCGCGGCTCTCGCTTCGGCCTCGGCTTCGGCGCTCGGCGCGGGCGGCGGGCGGCGCTTCTCCTTTGGCGGCGGCAGCGGCCCTTGCCGGAAAGCGATCTTGTCGACGCAACGCCATCCGAGATGCGCGTTGACCCTCGCCGCGATGATCGCTGCATTGTGCTGCGCCTCCAGGGCAAAAGCGCCCTCGACCCTCAGCACCAGCGTCGCAGGGGCGATCGCCGTCTCCGGGTCTCGCCTCGCCGGGCGCGGCCGCCATTGGAGCTCGATGGGCCGGGCGTAGCGCGCGACGCTCTCGCCGACGATCGCCGGCCAGTCGGCGATCAGGCTCGCCTCGCTGACGCCCCGGGTGGCGAGAGCCTCCTCGAGGATCTTGGGCACGAATTCCGCCAGCGCCTTGGCGCCGCGGCGGGGAAGCGGCATGGTCGCTCCGATGAGGGGTCGGTTGGTCGAATGAACGCCAATGTAAGCCCGCCCGGGCTCGAGGCAAAGCAAAACGCGATCGTCGAGCGGACGCTTCGATGGTGGGATCGCGCCCGCCGCGAGCTTCCGTGGCGAGCCCGGCCCGGCGAGACTTCCGATCCCTACCGCGTCTGGCTCTCCGAGGTGCTGCTGCAGCAAACGACGGTCCAGGCCGCGGCGCCCTATTTTCGGACTTTCATCGAGAAGTGGCCGACGGTCGATGATCTGGCGGCCGCTTCGACTGAGGAGGTGATCGGCGTCTTCGCCGGACTCGGCTATTATTCCCGCGCGCGCAACCTGCATGCCTGCGCGCGGGAGATCGCGCGGGGCGGCGGACGATTTCCGAACCGGGAGGCGGAGCTGCGCGCCCTGCCGGGCGTCGGCGAGTACACCGCGGCGGCGATCGCCGCGATCGCCTTCGGCCGGCGGACGACCCCGGTCGACGGCAACGTCGCGCGCGTCCTGGCGCGACTTCTGGCTCTCGACCGGCCGATGGCGGCGGCGAAGGCGGAAATTCGCGCCGCCGCGCTCGACCTGGCGCCTTGCCGGCGCGCCGGCGACTTCGCCCAGGCGCTGATGGACGTCGGCGCCACGATCTGCCGGCCGCGCAGTCCTCTCTGCGAAGCCTGTCCGCTGAGCGAGCATTGCGCCGCCCGGCGGTCCGGCGCTCCCGAGGCTTTCCCGCGCCGCCCGCCCCGCAAGCCTAAGCGCGATCGCGCCGGAGCGGCTTTCTTCGCTCATCGGAGCGACGGAGCTTTCCTCGCCCGCCGCCGTCCGCCGCGCGGACTGCTCGCCTCGACCGTGGAATTGCCGGGCACCGCCTGGACGAGCCAGGGACCGGGCGAAGGCTGGCGTTCGGACGTTCCCGTCGCCGCGCGCTGGCGCAGGCTGCCCGGCGCGGTCGAGCAGACCTTCACGCATTTCACGCTGAGGCTGACCCTCTTCGTCGCTCGCTTCGACGGGGCAGCTCCGATCGGCCATTTCTGGGTTGCGCCGGACGCAGTCGCCGAGGCCGGCTTCTCCAACCTCATGCGCAAGGCGGTCGCGCATGCGGCGAGCCGCCGCGCCACGCGGGCGCCGTCATAAATTCGAAGGCATTGTATCTGAAGCTGTCGTTCGGCTCGCGCGCAAACATGCGGCTTGCGGCCGAAAATCCTTACGCTAGGCTCAATGCTGCGTGCGATCGAATGGAGGGCTGTTGCATAAGTTCGACGAGTTTCCCGCCGCTGACGGGACCGCGATTTCCAGTTTGGGCCTCGCGCGGGACGATGGCTTGCGCGCGAGTTTCGGCCACGTCACGACGTGGATCTTCGACCTCGACAACACTCTTTATCCGCCCGACAGCGGGATTTGGCCGAAGATCAACGAACGGATCACACTGTTCCTGGCCGGCCTTTTCGGTCTCGACGGTCTGTCTGCGCTCGCCTTGCGTCGGCACTACTACATTCGATACGGAACGACGCTGCGAGGCCTGATCGAAGAAAACATCGACGGCGTCGAACGCTATCTCGATTTCGTCCACGACATCGACCGGTCGGCGCTCCAGCCGGATCCGGCGCTCGCCCGGGAAGTCGGCCAGTTGCCCGGCCGGAAGCTCATCTTCACCAACGGTTCGCGCGATCACGCCATCCTGACCGCGCGCCAGCTTGGTCTCGACGGGCTTTTCGAGGACGCCTTCGACATCGTCGCGGCCAGGCTGACGCCAAAGCCCGCGGAAGAGGCCTACCTCGCCTTCTGTGACCGATTCGACGTCGACCCGCGCCGGGCGGCGATGTTCGAGGATGTCGCCAGGAATCTGACGGTGCCGAAGGCGAAAGGGATGAGGACAGTTCTGGTGACGGCAAAGCCGGGAGCGGTCGACCATCGCGAGCTCCACGACCGGGCCGGAGAGAACGCCGCCGTCGACTACGTCACTGACGATTTGGGTGAATTCCTGGCCCGACTGAATGCGGGGAGGGTCTAGCGTAGGGGCATGCCCGATCGAAACGAAGGGATTGCGCTCCGCACCACTTCGAGCCGTGCGAGACAGCGCCGCGTTTGCCGCCATCGCATTCAAAGCCACAATCCAACCGCGAAAGTGGCCGACCGGCATCACGCTCGTGCTTGACGAAGATGCGAGGCTCGGCCGAGTCGGCCGCATTGTCGCTCTCATTCGATCCGCGACTTTTGGGCAAGGTCGCCGCCCCGCCAAGCGTAGAGCGCGAGCAGCGGCTCTGTCGAGGTGCGAATGGCGTGCGGCAATCGGCTCGGATGGTGAACGAGCGCGCCGGGCGACACCCCCCGCCAAGGTTGGGCCGCGCGTCGAAAGGCTGCGCGGCCCGAGAGCGGGAGGTAGACCTCTTCCGCGTCGTGGCTGTGCGGCGGATAGTTCAGAGCGGGGCCGAGCAGGAGGAAACCCACGGCGATCCGGTCGCTCATGATCGGCCCGCGCGCCCCGATGAGTTCGGTCCAGCCGTAGCGTTCGAGGAAATCTGCGCCGAAATCTTCAGGGCCATAGGTCTGTCGCCACGCGAGTCGTGGGGACGCCGCTTCCAAGGCTGCAAGAACGCCGGCTGCGCCCACCCAGCCGGCTCGGCAGGCGGGCGCGAGCCATTCGAGCACGCGCAGCGAGCAAGGCGCCGTCGCGCGCCAGCGCGGGCGGGCCGGCCAGTCGCGGAGGAAGGCAGCGGCCGCTTCGCCGCCCGCATCCTCGAGCAGCCGACGGACCGCGGAGGCCAGCGCGGCGACTTCGCTCCGGTCTTTTGGCATGTCGCATTCGTTCATGGCGGCCAGTCCGTCATCGGTAGACATCGCCGATTTCCGACCCTGAGCACGAGAAGAGCGCATCGGCGCGATCACACGAACGTCGCCGATCCGATATCGCCGAGATTAGCCAAATCCGGCGCCCTTGAGCCGACGCGTCGAAAGGCGTCATCCAGGGGAGGAATGCGGTCGCGAAGGAAGCGAAAAATTCGTTTGCTTCGCCTCGCTCGCAATGACGAGCGTCGAGGGTCCCGCAGCTTGTGCGCCGCCCGCCGCGCCTTCAGATATGGGCGACGACCGCCAATCGTTTAATCTCACCGTTCTCGTAGGCGCGTAGGAAGGCCGCGTAGTCCCTGAAGGACACGCATCCGTTCGAATCGCCGTTCGGCCCGAGCATGTAGGAATGGGCGAGCAGTCCTGACCGGCCGTAGAGATCTCCGTCGCCGACCGGATTGAGGCGCAGCGCCTGGACCCCGTGAAAAGACGCTTCCCGCAGCGTGAGCTCGTAGACATGCGGCGGCGTCGGACCGCGCATGCGCTCGCTGACGTAGCGGGGGTCGTCCAGCTCGGGGCCGAGGCCCGAATGGGCTTCGAGCCGCGTCCCGTCCGGGAGATAGACGGCGCGGGCCGAGATGTCATAGACGGCAGTGAACCGATCGTAGCCGAACCTGCCGAGATTCGACGGCGAGGAGAAGAAGAAGCCGAAGAGCCCCCTGCCGCTTCTTCCCTGTTGGGCTGCCGACGACGCTCCCTCCGCCGCTGGCGGCGCGGATGCGACGACGCGAGGGGATGCAGCCGGCGCCGGGGCGCCGGCTGACGGCGGCGTAGCGACCGGCCCGGACGGCCGCACCATTCCCCAAAGCCTCTGCAGGATGTTGCGATTGTCGCCCGGAGCAGGCGCGGGCGCGAGCTGATCGCTCGGTCGCGCCGCCACACGCCGGTCCGGCGGAGCCCACCTTATGGCCGGCTCTGAAAACTCGGGCGGTCGCGGCGGCGGGAGGGGCGCGCTGTCGTCAATTCGGGCGACGTCGCGCTCGGGCGGAAGCGGGAGGTTCTCCGGCTGAACGATCGCGGCGGGAGGCGTAGACGGCGCAGGCTGGGCGCCCGGCGGCGGAAGGCTCTCCAACCGCGCGATCGACGCGGGCGGCGCGGGCGCAATGGCGTCGGGGCCGGGCCCGACCGCCGGATCGCGGGGAAGCGAGGCGGTCTTCGGGCGCCATTCCGGCTCGATGATCATCTCGCCGAATTGGTTTGATATGACCTCGGCAGACGGCCTGGAGGCGACCGACTTGGGCGCGGCTGGCGCGCTCGGCGAAGCGGATGTCGGCGCGGCGGACGGTCGATTCAGTGCGATATAGGCCGCCAGGCATCCGACCCCAGCCAGGGCCAGGACGGCGCCGATAACGATTTGTGGAAGAGCGTTAGGAGCTTGTAGAAATTCGTCCGCAGCGTCGCGCTCGCAATCGAACGAAACCCCGTCAAATGTTGCGTCTATCCCCTGCATCCCTCGCCCGCTTTAGTTTCGGCACCCTCGACAACGACAATTAGAGGTTATGTGTTGAGGCCCAATTAACGCAATCCGCCGCCGAAGGCCAGCCGGAGCGATGTCCCGGCCAAGCCGCGGTCGCCGACCGCGCCCTCGCTAAGAGGACGGCGGCCGCAGCCAAGTTGAACTCTTCTTGACGGCGCGAGGCCGGTCAAGCCCAGGAAAGACCCCGTGTCGGTAGCATACGATATGTCCGGTGTCAGGCGACATGGAAAACTGACCCCCAGGCGACATCAAGAATTGACCCCCCTCCGACAAGAGGAGGAAGAGCGATGGGGTCGGAAGAGACAAACACCCGCGATGGTTGGAATCGCGGGGAAGAGGATGCTGAGGCTGGATGACGTATCGGCGATGCTCCGGCTTCGTGGGCTGGGGTGGGGAACGAAGCGGATCGCGGCGGAGCTGGGCTGCAGCCGGAACACGGTGAGGCGGTACGTCGAGGCGGACGGCTGGGCGGCGTACCGGACGCAGCGGCG
>DASRSL010000024.1:0-19498 GCA_035656495.1 Roseiarcus sp. | reverse complement strand
CGCGTGACCTCGCGGCGCCTCGCCCGGCATTGAAGCTTCATTCACCAATCGCGGGCGATTATGGCCTCGCGCCCGCGTAAACATGGTGCTGCGTAAGAGGTCGCTTCGATGTCGTCCCGCTTTTGGCTCGCGCTTGCTCTCGTCGTCGCCTTCGGCCCCGAGCCGGCCAGCGCCGACCCATCACCGGCGGTGCTGGCGATCAGGCTCGACGAGGCCAAGGTCGAGAAGATTCCCGAGGGGACCTCGACCCTGGTGGTCGGCAATCCAATGATCGCCGACGTGACGATGCTGAAGACCGGCGACGCGATGGTTCTGACCGGCAAGGGCTACGGCGAAACGAACCTCATCGCGCTCGACTCGCACGGCGCGGTCATCCTCGAAAGGCGGTTGCGCGTGCTTCCGGACAAGTCGGTCGTGGTCTTGCAGAATGGCGCCTCGCGCGTATCCTATTCCTGCAAACCCGATTGCATGCCGACGGTGCAGCTTGGCGACGATCCGAAGAATTTCAGCGACGCGGGCGGCGAGATCTCCGCCCGCAACGGCCTCGCCACGGGGGGCGCCAAATAGCCTGAAGCCGAGGGTGGGGCCTTGCGCCCGCTGACCGTCGAGGAGCCGGTCGCGGCCGCTGCGCGATGGTCCCGTCGGCTCGCCGTCTTCGCCGCGGCGATCGCCCTTGTGGCGGTTGCGCTGGCGCGCATTCGCGCCGCCGATCCGCCAGCGGCGCTGACTGTCTTCGCCGCCGCGCTGGTCATCGCGGCGATCGCCATGGTGCTCGCCGCCTCCGCCGCCGGCACGATCTGGCGCGACGGGCTCAAGGGGGCGGGGCAGGCCGCGTTCGGCTTTTTTCTCGCCGCGGCGCTCATGGCCTATCCCGCCTATCTCGCCGTCCTCGCGTTCGTCCTTCCGCCGATCAACCAGGTCTCGACCGATCCGGCGTCGCCTCCGCCGTTCATGTTCTCGACCAAGGCGCGGAAGGCGCGGGCGGGATTCGAGCCGCCGCCGCTCGGCGAGAGGACGCAGGCGGCGCAGAGGGCGGCCTATCCCGACCTCGAGACGGTGAAGGTCGAGATGGATTCGAGCGAGGCCTATCGGCTGGCCCTCGGGGCCGCAAGCGACCTCGGCTGGCGCATCGTCGACGCCGAGCCGCCGAACCTCGCCGGCGACGGCTCGGCCCTCATCGAGGCGACCGACCGCTCGCTGTTCTTCGGGCTCGTCAGAGACATCGCCATCCGCATCCGGCCCGGGGCGACGCGGACGGCGATCGACGTGCGCTCGGCGTCGCGCCTCGGCAGGCATGACTTCGGCGCCAACGCCGAGCGCGTGCGCCGGTTCATCGAGGCGGTGAAGGAAGAGTCGCGCGAGGGCTGAAAACGGAGGCTCAGCCACGATTCTTCAGATAGGCCTCGAAAGCCTCGAGCGTGGCTTGCGAGACGTAGTGCTCGATCCCCTCGGCGTCGGCTTCGGCTGCTTCGCGCGGCGCGCCGACGGCGACGAGGAAGTCCACCACCAGACGGTGGCGCTGGCGTGAGCGCTCGGCCATCGCCTGGCCGGCCGGGGTCAGGAAGATGCCGCGATAGGGCTCCGAGACGACGAGGCCCTCGCGCTTCAGGCGCGCGATCGCCTTGCTCGCGGTCGGATGGGCGACCCCGAGGTGGCTCGCGATGTCGGTCATCCGCGCTTCGCCTCTTGCCGCGTGCAGGTCGGCGATGAGCTCGGTCATGTCTTCGAGCATCGAGGCGGCCCGCGCCTCGCGCGCTTTTTCGAACCGGCGCGCTTGAGTCGGCGCGGTGACACGTTTGGCGCCGTTCATCGGGCCTCCGATGATTGCTCTTCTCACCGGCCGGCTTTACGCTCCCCGCCGAGACGAGGCAATTCGGCTCCGCCGGCCCCGCGCCGTCGCGCGACCGGCCGACGCCTGCCGCCAGAAGCCAAATTCCTCCCGGCCCATCCAAAGACAGACCAAGAAAAACCAAGGAATTGGGCTTGGATTTCCTTGGACTCTTTTGGATTTCTTCGTCCGATTCCGGACTTTTCAATGGGTTATGAGCGATCCAAGTCAAAAAAATTCGACTGTAGGCCGGTTCGTCCGCCCCCGAGGGGGTTTGCCAGGATGCCGCCCGGCGCGTAAAAACCTCCTTTGCGCCTTCTAGAACGTAAAGAGAACCCTGGCACAGAGTCCGCTTCCCGCAAAGCTTTTGTTTCAAGGATTTTTCGGTCGCCGCAGTCCAGGCGTCGAGGTTCTTCGGCGACTCGGGTCTATTCGCGCTCCAGCACCTCGCGGACGCGCTCGACGAGTTTCGCCTCGGGCGCGGCGAATTGCGCGCGCTGGCGCAGCTCGAGATAGTCGGCCCGGTCCTTGGTGCTCTTCGCGAGCTCGGCGCCGAGCCTCAGGTCGCGGATCGTCACCTGCGGGCCGCCCGGCGCGTCGCGCTCGTTCGAACCCTGGATGACGGCGACCCGACTCATGCGCCGGTCCGCATACTTGAGCTGCGCGTTCATGCCGCCTTGGCCTAGATAGAGCTCGGCGGCGACGTCCGCTGCCCGCAGCGCAGCGACGAGCCGCTGATAATTCGCCATCGATTGTTGGTCGCGGTCGAGCGCGAGCACCACCACCGGCCCCGGCGCTTCGGCCACGGCGACGATCGGGCTCGCGATCGCCCGCAGCGCGGCGAGAAGCCTCGACACGCCGATCGAGAAGCCGGTCGCCGGGACCGGCTCGGCGCGGAAGCGCGCGATAAGCCCGTCGTAGCGCCCGCCGCCGCCGACCGAACCGAAGCGAACCGGCTTGCCGTCCTCGCCAGGAGTCTCGAAAGTCAGGTCCGCCTCGAAGACGGGCCCGGTGTAATATTCGAGGCCGCGCACGACCGAGGGGTCGACGATCACGCGGTCAGCGGCGCCGTCCGCCTCGACCAGGCCGACGATCTCGGCCAGCTCGGCGAGGCCCGCTTCCCCCATTGCCGAGCCCTGGACCGCGGGCGCGAGTGCGGCGATCGTCGCGCGATTATCGGCTGCGCGCGCCTCCATGTAAGCAAGAACACGGTCGACCGCCTGAGCCTCGAGCCCCGCGCCCTTGGTGAAATCGCCGCTCTCGTCCCTGCGGCCCGCGCCGAGCAGCGCGCGCACGCCATCCGGCCCGAGCCGGTCGAGCTTGTCGATCGCGCGCAAGACGGTGAGCCGCCGCCCTGCGTTCTCCGCCCCGCCGAGGCCGATTGCTTCCATCACCCCGTCGAGCACTTTTCTGTTGTTGACCTTGACGACATAATCGCCGCGCTGAACTCCGAGCGCCTCGAGGCAGTCGGCCGCCATCATGCACATTTCCGCGTCGGCGGCGGGCGAAGCCGATCCGACCGTGTCGGCGTCGAATTGCATGAACTGGCGGTAGCGCCCCGGCCCCGGCTTCTCGTTGCGGAACACCCAGCCCGCCCGATACGAACGGTAGGGCTTCGGTAGCCGGTCAAAATTTTCCGCGACATAGCGGGCGAGCGGGGCGGTGAGATCGTAGCGCAGCGACAGCCATTGCTCGTCGTCGTCCTTGAACGAGAACACGCCCTCGTTCGGCCGGTCCTGGTCGGGCAGAAACTTGCCGAGCGCCTCGGTATACTCGATGAAGGGCGTCTCGACCGCCTCGAAACCGTAGAGCTGGTAGACGTCGCGGATTTTGGCCATCATCGCTTCCGCCGCGGCGATGTCGGCTGCGTTGCGGTCGACGAGCCCGCGCGGCAGCGCGGCGCGGACGCGGCTCCGGGCGTCTGTGTCAGTCATGCGATTTCCGTTTCACGGGGTGCGCGTTGGGGCGCCGCCGGTTTTTTCGAGCGTCCTTCGAGACGCGATGCTGCGCATCGCTCCTCAGGACGAGGGGAAATTGTGCGATTCGGAGTAGAAACCCTCATCCTGAGGAGCCGCCGGAGGCGGCGTCTCGATGCTGCGCATCGCTCCTCAGGACGAGGTGAAATTTTGCCATTCGAGTAGAAACCTTCATCCTGAGGAGCCGCCGGAGGCGGCGTCTCGAAGGGGGAGGGTTTCGGCACACGCGATTCTGAGGGGTCGTTCATCCGCAAATCGTATCAGAAGAAGCCCGCGGCGATGTTGATGGCGAGGGCGAGAATGATGGTGTTGAAGAAGAAGGCGACGACCCCCTGGATCACGCAGATCCGGCGCATCCTGGGCGAAGCGACGTTGACGTCGGAGCTGGCGAAGGTGCAGCCGACGGTGAAGGCCTGATAGACGAACTCTCCCCAATTCGGTTCCCCCTTGCCGGCAAACTCGAGGCCGCCGTGCTCGCCGTCGGCCACCGCGCCGAAATAGACGCCCGCGTAGTGGATCGCGAACATCACCTGGATGAAGGTCCAGGCGCTGAGGATGCTCGCCCCGACGAGCGCGAGATGCCCGCCTTTGAGCAGGCCCTGCATGTTCTTCACCGGGCCGAGCTCCCAGACGATCGCCGCCGTCGCGGCGCAGGCCGCAACGACTCCCAGGACCACCAGCACCCACTGGCTCTCGTCCTCCGGCCGGGCCTCGGCGCGCGCATTCGCCGTCGGGCGCGTCATCATCAGGGCGATCATGGCGAGATAGGCCCAGACGCCGACGTTCCAGGCGACGAGAAGGCGGGTCGCCTCGCGGACGACCAACGGAAAGGCGAACAAGACCAAATAGGTCGCGACCATGATCGCCGCCCCCGCGAGCAGGCGGGGCCGATGAGTCAGAGTGACGAGAAACCCGCCTGACTCCTCGTCGGCTTCAGGCGCGGGTGGGGAACTGGACATGCTGAGCCGTTCGAACTCAAACGGCGCCTGCCTTGCCCGACCGGACGCAGAGGGTCAAGCGCCAGGGAATGTCATCGTAAAGTCATCGGCGTCTCGGCGGGGCTCGTCCTTTCATGCGAGCGATCACTCAGTATTCCGCCCGAGCGAGGCCATCAGGGAAGGGCGAAGTCCCGCCTTGTACGGAGGGGGAGGCAGGGTCTGGTTCTCAGGCATTGGATATGTCGATTTGCGCAAGCAGCCGGCGGCCCCGACGCGATATCGAGCCGAGAGAAGTCGGTTCTTGCTTGACAGCGCCGACGAATTTAGATCGAGAGGTCTTGCCTCATTTGAGACCGATTCCATGACCGCGGCGCTGTTCTGGCCGCTCGCGCATGATTCCGATCCTGCGCCTTTCCTCGCGTTCAAGGCCTGGTTCGATTTTCTCTTCGCTGCCGGAAACGCGCCCTTCGGCCTTGGATTCATCGCGATCCTGGCCGCAGACCGGCTGAGCACTTTGCCGCTCCTGCCGAGACCGGTCGCCTTTCTCGGCTTCGTGATCGGCGCTGCAGCGGCGATCGGCGGGCTCGGCTATCTCGCCGACCTCGTATATCTGCCGCTGGTCATCGGCCTGACGGTCACCTTTGGTTGCGTCATTCTGGCTGCGCTCGGCGTGGGAATCATGCTGGACGCCCGAGTTTCCTCCGGCAAGGTTCATCACTTTTGATCAAGGTCCATCACCTCAACAACTCCCGATCGCAACGCGTCCTTTGGCTTCTGGAGGAGCTTGGGCTCGAGTATGAAGTCGTCCGTTATAAGCGCGACCCACGAACCATGTTGGCGCCGGCCAGCCTGCGGGCGATCCATCCCTTGGGAAAGGCGCCGGTCATCGAGGATGGATCTCTTCGCCTGGCGGAAACAGGCGCTATCGTCGATTACGTCGTCGACCGATATGGCCGCAAGCTAGCCCCGCCTGCGCATAACGAAGCGTTTTGGCGCTACCGCTATTGGCTGCATTACGCCGAGGGCTCGGCGATGCCCCCCTTGCTTGTCAAGCTGGTTCTGAACAGGCTCGGGCTGCTCGGCTGGCCTGCGCGACGTTTCGTCGACGGTCAAATCGCGCTTCATCTCGATTATCTGGAGGCGCAACTCGAGGGTCGGTCATGGTTCGCCGGAGATGATTTCTCGGCGGCGGACATCATGATGAGCTTTCCACTCGAAGTCGCGGCCATGCGCGCGGGCTTGAACGCGACGCGACCAAATCTCTCCGGCTTTCTTGCATCCATCCATGCTCGCCCGGCTTATCAAAACGCGGTGAAACGTGGCGGCGAGTACGCGCTTGCCCGCTGAGGGCCGGCGATGCGCCCGAAGACCAGGAGCGACTATCACCATGGCGATCTCCGCCGCGCGCTGATCGATGGCGCGGTCCAGACGATCGCCCGGCGCGGGATCGGCGCCTTGAACCTGCGCCAGCTGTCGGCTCGCGTCGGCGTCACGTCCGGCGCTCCCTACCATCATTTCGCCAACCGTGAAGACTTGCTCGCGGCGATCGCCGACGACGGCTTTCGCCGGCTGGAGGCGGAGCTTGTCGCAGCCCGCGACGCGGTGGCTGAAGCCGGCGCGCGTCTCGAAGCGCTCGGTGAAGCCTATGTGCGATTCGCCATCGCTCATCCCGGCTATTTCAGGGTCATGTTCCATGGCGACGCGATGGGCTCCGGACTGACCGAAGCGGGCCTGCGCTCTTTCGAGCTTCTCCGCGATGCGGTGCTCGCATGCCAGAAGACGGGCGCGGCGCCTGCGGGAGATCCAGCGCCGCTGGTAATGACAGTCTGGTCGGCGGTGCATGGTTTCGCGACGCTTTGGGTCGAGGGCGCTCTGCCGTTCGAAGGAAACGATCCGAACGCCATGACTCCCGAGATAGGAAGAATGATCGCTCGAAGCTTTGCGGCCCTGGCGCGGGAGACGCTTGGGCTGGAGGTCTCAAACTGATGCTCGGCGCCGAGTGAGGAAGTCGCAAAATGTGAACGGTCTCGAAAGTCGCCGGCTTCGGATTGAGCCCGGCCGTCTTCCGGATAACCAAGCTGGGCGATGCATTGACGGACCCAGGCGACAAGCTTCGTCGTCTGGAAAACCAGAGGAACCGTCGCCATGACCTCGATGGTGTCCGTTCGTGCCGAGGGGCGCGTGACCGTGGTGACGATCGAGCGGCCGGAGCGGCGCAACGCCGTTGACCTTGCGACGGCGCGCGCTCTACGCGGCCTTCAACGCCTTCGACGGCGACGCGAGCGCCGACGTCGCGGTGCTGACCGGTGCGGGCCAAGCCTTCTCGGCCGGGGCCGACCTCAAGGGGCTGGCCGAAGGCGAGACACGGCCCATCGAGCCCGAGGGCAACTTCGGACCGATGGGCCCGACGCGGCTCACGCTCATGAAACCGGTGATCGCCGCGGTCGAAGGCCCGGCGGTGGCGGGCAGCATGGAACTCGCCCTCTGGTGCGATCTCAGGGTCGCCGGCCGCTCCGCCGTGTTCGGCTTCTTCAACCGCCGCTTCGGCGTGCCGCTCGTCGACCTCGCACGATCCGCCTGCCCCGCATCGTCGGCCACAGCCGGGCGCTCGAGCTCATCCTGACCGGCCGGCCGGTCGGCGCCGAGGAGGCGCTCCGGATCGGCCTCGTCAACGACCTCACCGCGGATGGCGAGCGCTCGCCCGGGCCCTCGAGCTGGCGCGGACGCTCAGCGGCTTCCCGCAGACGGCGATGCGCAACGACGCCGGCAGTCGGCGATCGAGCAATGGGACTTGAGCGGGCGGGAGGCCGCCGCAAACGAGGTCGCGCGCGGCCTCGGCGCCATCGCGAGCGGCGAGACCAGCGAAGGCTTTGCCCGGTTCGCCGCCGGCGTCGGACGGCACGGAAGCCCGATCGTTGACAAGTGGCCCCGTTCGGCTAAGCCCGGCGACATGGCGGAAGACGACGACGAACGCCTCGCAAGACTGCGGGACTCGCTCGGCAGGGCGCGAGCGACCCGCGAGACTGAGGGGCCGCGCGCGCAAGCGGACAGGCCCCAGCCGCGCACGACCGATTCCGGCGCGTCGCTCGCGATGCGGGCGGGCAGCGAGTTCGTCTCGGCCATCATCGTCGGCGCGGCGATCGGCTGGGGGCTTGACCGGCTGCTCGGCACCAACCCGCTCCTGCTCATCGTTTTCTTCTTCGTCGGCGTCGCGGCCGGCATCCTTAACGTGATCCGGCTGACTTCTCCCAAAGGCGGGGGTTCGGAGCGCGATTCGCGCTTGTCTCAGCCGGAAGCGGCGGATAAAGGGTTGCAGCGCTCGGGTCCGGGAGCAGCGCCCGACGCATGGCGGGGCGGGGCGTCCGGCCGGACGAACGGGGCCGGCGAGGGCGCGGACGACGAGGATTAGGCGAAGTGCATCCGACCGAGCAATTCTCCATCTATCCGGTCATCCCGATCAGCGTCGCCGGTTATGACGTCTCGCTGACCAATTCCGGGCTGTTCATGCTGCTCATCGTGGCCTTGACCTGCCTCCTCACGGCGATCGCCGCCCGGGGCGGCTCGGGCGTGCCGACCCGCATGCAGGCGCTCGGCGAAATGGCCTACGAATTCACCGCCGGCATGCTGCGCTCCGCCGCCGGCGAGGACGGCATGCGCTTTTTCCCCTTCGTCTTCAGCATCTTCTTCTTCGTTCTGATCTCCAACATCCTAGGCTTCATTCCCTTCTCCTTCACGGTGACGAGCCAGATCGTCATCACCGCCGCCCTCGCGGGCCTGGTCTTCCTCACCGTGGTGTTCTTCGGCATCAAGGACCACGGGACGCATTTCTTCCGCATGTTCGTTCCGCCGGGCGTGCCGATCTATATCTTGCCTCTGGTCGTCGGGATCGAGATCGTCTCCTTCCTGTCGCGGCCGGTCAGCCACTCGGTTCGTCTGTTCGCCAACATGCTCGCCGGGCACATCACTATCTACGTGTTCGGCAGCTTCGTCATCATGCTGCTCGGCGCCGGGGCCGCCATGAAAGCCTTCGCGGTTCTGCCATTAGCCATGACCGTCGCGATGGAGGCCCTCGAATTGCTCGTCGCCTTCCTGCAGGCCTACGTGTTCGCCATGCTGACCTGCATGTATCTCAACGACGCGCTTCATCCCGGCGGGCATTGAACGACCGATCCCACGAGCAGCAAAATCGTCGGGAATTACAGGAGCACCGAATGGAACCGCATGAACTCGTCCTCGCCGCCAAGTACGTCGGCGCGGGCCTCGCCGCCATGGGAACCGGCGCGGCCGGCATCGGCGTCGGAACTCTGTTCGGGCACTTCATGAACGGAGCGCTGCGCAACCCGTCGGCCGTCGACGGCCAGTTCGGCCGCCTGATCTTCGGCTTCGCGGTGACGGAAGCGCTCGGCATTTTCGCGCTCCTGATCGCGTTCCTTCTGCTGTTCGCCAGCGGCTGATCGTCCCCGAAGGCCCCGCGATGGCGCAGTCCCAAACAACGCAGACGGAAGTCGGTCACGAAGGCGGAGGCCGCTCGAGCTTCCCGCCTTTCGACTCGAGCACGTTTCCGTCGCAGATCGTCTGGTTGGTCATCGCGTTCGGCTTCCTCTACTGGTACATGTCGACGCGGGCGCTGCCCAAGATCGGGCAGGTGATCGAGAATCGCCGGGCGCGCATCGCCCAGGACCTCGACGACGCGACGATGATGCAGCAGAAGGCCGACGCGGCGGCGGCGGCCCACGAGAGAACGCTCGCCGACGCGCGCGCCAAGGCGCAGGCCATGGCTCAGGCTGCGCGCGACCGGGCCGCGGCCGACGCGGCGGCCAAGCGCAGGGCGCTGGAGGACGAGCTCGCCGCCCGGCTCGCCGAGGCGGAGAAGCAAATCGCCGCGACCCGCGTCCAGGCGATGACCAACGTCTCCGCGATCGCCCGCGAGGCCGCGGGCGCGATCGTCGAGCGGCTCGGCGGGCGCGCGACCGACGCCAAGACGATCGCGCGGGCGGTCGATTCGGTCGAGCCCTGAGCGGAGACGGGAAGATGAGCCTCGGCCCAGAACTTTTCGTCCTTCTCGGCTTCATCATCTTCATCGGGATCCTGATCTACGTCGGGGCGCATCGCAGGATCCTTCAGGCGCTCGACGCGCGCGGCGAAGCGATCAAGGCGGAGCTCGGCGAAGCCGCCAAGCTGCGCGACGAGGCGACCGCGCTGCTGGCGAGCTTCGAGAAGAAGAGCGCCGAGGCGGAGGCCAACGCCGCCGCGATCGTTTCCGAGGCGCGCGCCCAGGCCGAGCAGATGGCCAAGGACGCAGCCGAGCGCATGAACGAATTCATCGCCCGTCGCACCCGGCAGGCCGAGGCGAAGATCGCCCTCGCAGAGGCGCAGGCCGCCGCGGACGTGCGCGCCGCCGCGGCCGACCGCGCCGCGAAGGCGGCCGAGAGCGTGCTGCGCGAGCAGATGCAGGGCGAGGCCGGCGTCGACCTCGTCGCGCGCGAAATCTCGGGCGTCAAGAGCCGGCTGAACTGAAAGCTCTCCGGCCCGCTCTTGATTCGGGACGCGCCGCGCCGCATTGTTCGGGACGGCTTTTGGCGAGGGAAGCGGACGCCGTCCGCGCAAGGGGGATAAGACCGCCATGATTCGCGCGATCATCGGTATTCTGGCGTTGCTCGCCGCTGTCCCGCTCGCCCATGCGGCGGGGGGCCCGGCCGAGGATTCGATCTACGGAACTCCGGCCGAGGCGCGCTGGGCGCCGTTGCACGCCAATTACGCCAATGTTCCCGCCTGCGAAGACCTGAGGGTGCTCTCAAAAATCACCCTGCGGTTCGACGACACCGAGAACGAATACTGGGGCGGCCAGCATTCGATCGGAGGCTTTGAGCGCATCCGCGAGATCGGCTTCCGCTCGAACGGGCTCGACTATATCCCGCGCCGCTACTGCGTCGCTCGCGCGCTCGTGATCGACCGCCGCGCGCCGCCTCCCCAACGGCCAAGGGCGCGTACGACCATCTATCAGGTCGGCGCGAGCACGGGCCCCCTCGGGATGATGTGGGGGGTCGAGTGGTGCGTCGTCGGGTTCGACCGCGAGCTCGCCTACGACACGCACTTCGACGCGCCCGCCTACGCCCCCGGTTGCGCCTCCGTGCGCCCGATCATCGAGCGCCGCATCGGCGTGTTGAAGGAAGTCGATTGGTTCGGCGAGTACGGTCTGAAGGCGCGTTATTGAGGCGCTCGGCGCGTCTGTCCGTCCTCGCCTGGCGCGCGCTCGGCGCTTTCGCGCTCATGCATCTCACGGCGGCTTGCGCCGGGAGCCTTCCGCCGGTCGCGCCGGCGCCGTTCGACTTCTACGTTATGACGCTTTCCTGGTCCCCGGGCTTCTGCGACCTCGGCGGAGAGGAGAAGTCGCCGGAGCAATGCGCGACGGGCGCTTCGAACGGCTTCGTCGTCCACGGCCTCTGGCCGGACAACCGTTATGCGCCGAATCCGGAGGACTGCAATCCGGACGCGGACGCTTCTCCCGCGGATCTCGCGGCGGCGCGCGGCCTCTACCCGACGGAGGGCCTGGCGGCTTACGAATACCGCAAGCACGGGACCTGCACCGGCCTGAGCGTCACCGATTATTTCGCAGCGGTGCGCGCCGTGCGCGACGGGCTCAAAATCCCGCCGATGCTGGAGGCGCCACGCGAATGGCGGCGGCTGCCGCCGCAGGCGGTCGAGCAGGCCTTCGTCGCGGCGAACGCGAACCTTAGCCCCGACGACATGGCGGTCACCTGCGCCCGCGGCGAGCTTGTCGACGTGCGCATCTGCATCTCGAAGGACTTGAAGGCCTTCGCCGCCTGCCCGAAGGTTACCGGACACACCTGCCGCCGCGCGTCGATCGCCGTCGCGCCGGTGCGCTGAGGCGGGGCGGCTTCCGTGAAAAATGGTCACCTTTACCCGTCCGCTTCCGGGGCTGTCGAGAAACCCCCCGGCGCGATGGCGGTCGGCGCCAGGATCCCGACCGCAAACGCCTTCCGGCCACCCGCCGCCGGCATCCAGGCCACGGGACAGCGTCCGACGGGCGAATTCGCTGAGAACAGCGAATAAAACAGCAAATTCTTTGCCGACGAGGACGCTCCGACAGGGATTTTTGGCGGAAAACACGGGCGAAATCGGGGCTCCGGGCGAAAAACCTCTCAGCGAATTGGAACAGCGATTTTCTTCGTCCTCTGAGCGAATTTTTTCATCGTCTGAGCGAATTGACAGGAACTCATGTGAAGCGAAGACAAGCCGGTTGGTCGAACGCTGAGTCTGGGCCACCCTCGATGAACTACCGCCACGCCTTCCACGCCGGCAGTTTCTCCGACGTGATGAAGCACGCGATTCTGGCGCGCATCCTCGTCTATCTCGCCCGCAAGGATGCGCCCTTCCGCTTCATCGACACGCACGCCGGCGCCGGGCGCTACGACTTCGCCGGACCTGAGGCGAAGCGCTCGCCGGAATGGCGCGAGGGCGTGGCGCGGCTCCTGACGGCCGCGCCGCCCGTGCGAATCGCCGCGCTCATCGAGCCCTATGTCCGCGCAATCGGCCCGCACGACGCGAGCGGCATGCCCGCCTCCTACCCCGGCTCCCCGACGATCGCGCAAACGCTCATGCGTCCGCAGGACCGCATCGCGCTCTCAGAGGCGCATCCCGAGGAGCGCGAGAAGCTGATCGCCGCGCTCGGGCATGACGGCCGGCTCAGCATCGTCGGCACGGACGGCTATGTGGCGCTCAACGCCTACCTGCCGCCGAAGGAACGGCGCGGCCTCGTCCTGATCGACCCGCCGTTCGAGGCGGTTGACGAGCTTCGGCGCCTCGAACAGGCGCTCGAGCGTGCGATCCACAAGTGGCCGACCGGAATCTATGTCGCATGGCGGCCGATCCGCGAGGCGGCGCAGGACGCCCGCTTTCTCAATAGCCTCGCCGCGCCCGGGGCGCCGAACATCCTCAGGCTCGAGCTCGACGTCGGGCCAGGCCTCCTCGGCGCGCAGGGCCAGCGGCCGCTGGCGCGCGCCGGGCTTCTCGTCGTCAACCCGCCGCACACGCTCTTCGAGGAAGCCCGTTCGCTCCTGTCGTGGCTCGCTGGACTTCTCGCCCGCCAGGGACGCGGGACCCACGTATGCGAATGGCTGACCCCGCCGCGGTAGTGCGCCGCAACCCTGCCCGGACGCACGATCGCTCGGTCACCGTCGCCGGGCTGGAGCGAAACGGGAAGGCCCTCAGCTCCCGACCATCAACTTCACGATCTCGTCGGGCGTGGTTTCCGACGGCTTGCGATTGCCGGAATTCTCGCCGTGGCGGAACACCACGATCTCGTCGGCGACCTCGAAAATGTCGCGCAGGTTGTGGGAGATGAAGATGATCCCCTTGCCCTGGGCGCGCAGCGATTTGATCAGCGCCAGTACGCGGCGTTGCTCGGGCACGCCGAGCGCCGCCGTCGGCTCGTCCATGATGACGAGGCGAGCGTTCCAGAAAATGGCGCGCCCGATGGCGATCGCCTGACGCTGGCCGCCGGAAAAGGCGGCGACCGGGGCGTCGAGCCTGGTGACATGGAAGTCGAGGCTGGCCATCGTCCTCTTCGCCGCATCGGCCATTGCGGCCCGGTCGAGGACCGGCAGCACGCCGAGCATTCGCCGCTTCGGCTCCCGGCCGAGGAAGATGTTCTCGCCGATCGACAGATTGTCGGCGAGCGCGAGGTCCTGGTAGATCGTCTCGATCCCGCTGTCGCGCGCCTCGTGCGGCGTGGCGAAGTCGATCGACTTGCCGTCGAGCAGGATTTCGCCCTCGTCGTGGCGGAGCACGCCGGAAATCGCCTTGATGATCGTCGACTTGCCGGCGCCGTTGTCGCCGGCGAGGGCGACAACCTCGCCCGGGTGGACGTCGAACGACACGCGATTGAGCGCCTGCACGGCGCCGAAGGCCTTCGAGACGTTGCGGACGGAGAGGATGGGCTGGGCTTCACTCAACCTCCTGGCCTCCCATCAGGCGGCGCTGCGTCTGGTCGACGAGCACCGAGACGATGATGACCGCGCCGACCGCAATAAACTGCCAGAACGGCTCGACGTTGATGTAGACGAGGCCGTACTGGATGACCGCGATGACGAGCGCGCCGGCGATCGTCCCCCAGATTGTGCCCGATCCGCCGAACAGGCTCGCCCCGCCGATGACGACGGCGGCGATCGAATCGAGCAACAGCGGCTCGCCGGCCTGAGCCGCGCCGGCGGTGAAGCGGCCGGTGTACATCGCCCCGGCCACGCCGGCCATGACGGCCGACAGCAGGTAGATCTTGAGGATCAGCGTCTTGATGTCGATGCCGGCGCGATTGGCGGCCGGCTTGCTTGCGCCGAGCGCATAGGTGTGCTGCCCGAAACGCGTCTGCGACAGCATGTAATGCAGGACGAGGCAGGCGACCGCGGCGATGATGACCAGCACCGGGACTCCGAAGATGCGGCCGTTGCCGATGGCGCTGAACCACTCGTTGTCGATGGCGACCGTCATGCCGCCGGCGAAGAGATAGGCTGCGCCGCGCGCGACGCCGTACATTCCGAGCGTGCCGATGAACGGCGGGATTTGCAGACGGGCGATAAGCAGCCCGTTGACGAGGCCGGGAATGACCGAGACCGCCGTCCCCGAAAGGATCGCCGCCGCCATCGCGGCGAACGGCGGAAGGCCCCATTGGGCGGCGAAATAATTGGACGCATGCGCGGCGATCACCGACGACAGTCCCATCACGAAGCCGACCGACAGGTCGATCCCCGACGAGATGATGACGAAGGTCTGGCCGAGCGCCAGCAGGAGCGGCGCGGTGGCGAACACCAGGATCGACTGGATGTTATAGACGTTGAAGAGGAACGAGGATCCTTCGGCGATGCGCGCCCAGGCCTCGAAGAACAGGACGAGCAGGGTCAGGAACACCCAGGCCCTGAGCTGTGCGATCCACAGGATGATCGGATGGGGGAGCGGCGCTGAGGGCGACGCCGTTGCAATCGTCATGGGGCGCCTAGAGCACGATGACTCTTGGATGAATCGCTGCGCGAGCCCTCATCCGGCCGGCTGACGCCGGCCACCTTCTCCCGCAAGCGGGAGAAGGGAGTCTCGGCGCCGGGTGGCCCCTCTCCCGCTTGCGGGAGAGGGTGCCGGCCGAAGGCCGCCGGGTGAGGGGATGCCCGGCCGCGCGATCACGAGCTCTTGTAGAGGAACTTCGAGACATTCGGGTCGTCGATGTTGTCTTTGGTCATCACCGTGAAGCCGGTGCCGATCGCCGTCGGGACGGGGTTGCCGGTGAGATGGGCGAAAGCCGCTATGTAGCCGAAATAGCCGATCTCGGCCGGGTGTTGGGCGATCGTCAGTTCGAACGTGCCGTCCTTCAACAGGCCGACGACCGACTCCGGCGCGTCGAAGCCGGCGATCTTGACCTTTCCGGCCTTTCCGGCCTGCTTGACGCCGTTGGCGGTGCCGGTGGCGGAGAAAAGGTTGGCGCCGAACACGCCGGCCAGGTCCGGCACGCGGCCCATCACCGCCTGCACCTGCGCGGCCGCCTTGTTGGCGTCGTCGTCGTTGAACTGCGTCCCGAGCACCTCGATGTTCGGGTGGTTCTTCATCTCCAGCTTGAAGCCCTCCTCGCGCTGGTCGGTGGTCGACACGCCGGGCTTGACGTTCGAGACATAGACCTTGCCCTTGTCGCCGATCGCCTTGGCGAGCGCGCGCCCCGCGATGCGGCCGCCGAGCACGTTGTCCGAGGCGATATAGCTGATCGGGAAGTCGGCGTCGCCCGAGCCGGTCTGGAACACGCCGTTGCCGATGAAGGTGTCGACGCACACGATCGCGATGCCGGCGTCGAACGCCTTGCGCAGCGGCTTGACGAGCTGCGTCTTGTCGACCGGAGCGATCATGATCGCCCCCGGCTTTTTGCCGATGATCGCGTCGAGAACCGGCACCTGCAGCGAAACGTTCCATTCCGCCGCGCCCTGATAGATGAGCTCCGCGCCGACGGCCTTCGCCGCCGCTTCCGCGCCCCGGTGCATTGTGATGTAGAAGCCGTCCGCGGTAAGCCCGGGGATCAGGGCGATGGTCTGCTTCTCCGCGGCGCCGGCGCGGCCCGGCAGCAGCCCCGCGCCCGCCATCGCGGCTGTGGCGCCCATGAGTTTCATTGCGGTGCGGCGTTCCATGATGCCCTCCCTGGGACTTGATTTATCATGCGAAGCTTCGCAGTGCGCCCGTTCGTCGTCAACGAGACTTTTTCGGCGAGGAAGCGCCGATCCTCTGGCGCGGCTTCCTCCCGGGCGCATGTTCGTGTACGATTTGGCCAGTCGAGGCGCCATCAGGTTTGCGAAGGAGGCTCATGCGCGCGGACCGGCTCGGTCTTAATCCATTCCCTTGGGTCCGGATTCTCCTTCGCCTCGGCTTCCTCCTCGTCTTGTCGGGCTGCCTCGCCGTCTCCGCCGAGGCGTCGCCGAAAGAGCAGCCGTCCCGCGATCCTTCGTTTCGGGAATTCGTCGCGTCGCTTTGGCCGCCCGCGGCGGAACGCGGCGTCTCGCGCCAGATGTTCGATCGCGCCTTCCAGGGCGTCTCCTTCGACCGGAGGGTCGTCGCCGAGGCCAACAGCCAAGCTGAGTTCGTCCGGCCGATCTGGGACTACATCGCCGCCGCCGTTTCGCCCCAACGCATCGAGCGCGGCCGCGCCAAAGCCGAGAAGGCGAGCGCTTGGCTCAAGAAGGCGAACAGGACTTTCGGCGTCGACGCGGGCGTCATCATGGGCATCTGGGGCGTGGAGACCGACTTTGGCGGCTTCGCCGGGTCGGACAACGTCATCCAGGCGCTGGCCAGCCTCGCCTACGCCCGCTGTCGCGGCGACTACTTCCGCGACGAATTGCTGCTCGCGCTCGTCATTCTCCAGGAGGGCGATATCACGCCGCCGGCGATGCGCGGCTCCTGGGCGGGAGCGATGGGACTGACGCAGTTCATGCCGTCGAGCTTCCTCGTCTATGCGGTCGATTTCGAGGGCCACGGGCGCCGCGACATCTGGACGAGCGAGGCCGACGCGATCGGCTCGACCGCCAACTATCTCGCGAGCAACGGCTGGAGGGCCGGCCTCCCCTGGGGCGTCGAGGTCAGGCTGCCCGCCGATTTCACGCTCAAGGACGCCGATTCGTCGCGGCTCACTCCGTTCGCCGGCTTCGCCGCCCGGGGGGTTCGGCGCGCGGACGGCTCGGCGCTGCCCGCGGCGGGCGAGGGGCGCCTGCTCATGCCCGCCGGAGCCGATGGCCCGGTCTTCCTGGTCACGAGCAACTTCGAGGTCATCAAGGCGTACAACCCCTCGATGTCCTATGCGCTTGCGGTCGCATTGCTCGGCGACGCCGTCACCGGCGGCGGCCGCCTGGTCGCGGACTGGCCCAAGAAGGACCAGCCTCTCGGCGGAAGTCAGGTCCGCCGGCTGCAGGTCAGGCTCAAGCAACTCGGCTATGATCCCGGCGAGATCGACGGAATGGCCGGCGACTCGCTGAGCTCGGCGGTTCGCGCCTATCAGGAGCGCAACGGGCTCAAGCCGGACGGATACGCCGACCTCGCGCTCTTGAAGCGGATCGACCCGCAAAAATGAGAGGCGCCGCCAAGCCCGCGCCGCGCTTGTCACGCTGATCGCTAATCGATTGGGCGTCGGGCAAAGCCGGTTCGATGACCTCGAAGGATGGACCAATGAATGCAGCGTCATCGAAATGACGCGGAGCGCCGCGAACGTGACCGACGGAGGGAAGACCGATGAAGATAAAGTTGACCAGCGTCTACGTGGACGATCAGGACAAGGCTCTGCGCTTCTATACCGAAATACTGGGCTTTACGAAGAAGGCCGATTTCCGCAACGGGCCGTATCGCTGGCTGACGGTGGCCTCGCCCGACGAGCCGGACGGAGCCGAGCTGCAACTCGCGCTCAACAACAATGCGGCGGCCAAGGCCTACCAGCAGGCCATATTCGAGCAGGGCCAGCCGGCGGCCATGTTCTATAGCGACGACGTCAAGGGCGACTACGAGCGCATCAAGGCGCGCGGCGGCGAGTTCGCCACGCCGCCGACCCAGGCCCCCGGCTCGACCATCGCCCGGCTGAACGACACCTGCGGCAACCTCATTCAAATCGTCCAGCTCACGCGCTGGTAGGGGCGGCGCTCAGCAGCGCGGCGAGCGCCCAGCGACCGCGCGGCCAGGTCGGGTCCGCTCATCGCCTGCGACGCCTCGCCGATTGCGAGCTTGATGGCGTTGTCCCTGCAGGAATTCGGCGACGACGGAAGCCTTGATGACGGTAACGCGGGACTCGCCTTCTCCCGCCGGGAGAAGGTGGCGCGAAGCGCCGGATGAGGGAACTGGGCCGATGCGGTTTTCGCCGGACGGCGCCGCCGCCAACCGCGGCCGCCTGCACCCTCATCCCCGACCCTTCTCCCGAACGGGAGAAGGGCGCGCGGGGGCCGCCGGCGGCGGCTTAGCCTCTTGAGGCGATCCGTGTTTGGAGCCGCAGCCTCATCCACCGGCTTCAACGGCACACGATGAACGCGCTGAGCGCCTTCGCCTCATCGGCCAGGTCAGGTCCTTTCAGCGCCTGCTATTACGGTGACACGCCCATGTTTACCTCAATTCATCCGGGGCAGCTTGGTTTCGCGCGGCTTGCGGCCGCGCTTGCCCGGCGCGAGCGTGCGCCCGAGATGCTTCTCGATCTCCGCCGCAAAGCCCGCCACACCGAGCGGCCGGCCGAGCGGACGAACGCGGCGCTGTCGGCCTCGCCTTCGAGCAGGTCGGCGAAACGCGGGGCGCGGTCGATGATCGGCCCGATGTGGACGAGTCCGTCGTCGCGCCCGGCGAGATGCGCGCGCACACTCGAATGCGGCCAGTCTTCGGCCCGCCGGACCAGCCGAGCCCGCACGGGATTGAGTGCCACCTCGTCGAGCGCCACCGAGCCGAACCGCCCTTGAAACAGATCGCCGGTCTGTCGCCATGCGGGCGTTGACGAAGCCGGCATAGGGCCGGTGGCCCCGCGACAGCGCCAGCGCCAAGCCCTCGTCGTCCTGCGGCGTCAGGATGAGATGAACATGGTTCGGCATCTGGCAATAGGCATGAGACCTCGACACCGAGGCGGCGGCACGATTCCCCGAGCCAGTCGCGATAGAGGGGATAGTCGCCCTCCTCGAAGAAGACGCGCTCCCGCCGGTTGCCGCGCTCACGTGACGTGATGCGGCAGGCCGGGAACGGCGGCGCGGGCGATGCGGGTCATCGGCAACGCTCCAGCATGGGCGCGATATAGGGGTAAAGACGGGCGTGTCACCGTAATCCGCGATATAGGGGTAAAGACGGGCGTGTCACCGTAATCCCCCTGACAGCCCATCGAGTGAAGGCCGGCCGGCCCCGGCCGAGGACTAATCGCCGCCGGTCAGCGACGCCAAGGACTCCCCAAAGACAGTGGCTGCGGGCTACGGCGAGGCCACCATCAGGACCATGGCGCAGGCCATCGAGGGGCTCGCGAGGATCGAGCTCTTGAAGCCAAACTCCTAAAGCGCCGTGTTTTAGGCTCTTTTGACACCAGTAATTAGCTCGTTTGGAGTTGGCTGAAAAAGCGGCTGGGAGATTTACGGTGGCTTGCGAAAAGTTCGACGTGGTTCGCTTAAAGTCCTCCGGGCCGTCTGGGCCGAACATGACCGTTCTGGACGTTTCGGAGTCGGGTGTTCAATGCTGTTGGTTCGACAGGAGCGGTAAACTGCGCGAAAAGA
>DASRSL010000023.1:0-3225 GCA_035656495.1 Roseiarcus sp. | reverse complement strand
CGCCCGGCGAGGAACGGGCGACGACAGAAGCCTGGAATGATCGAAATCGAGCTTGCCTCCGGAAGCCGCGTGCGCGTCGACAACGACGTCGACGCCGATGCGCTTCGGCGGGTTCTGGGCGTTCTGAGCGAACGATGATCCTGATGCCGAGCGGAGTGCGGGTGTGGATCGCGGCGGGCCACACCGACATGCGTCGCGGCATGCAGGGGCTGGCGCTTCAGGTTCAGGAGCAGTTGAAGCGCGACCCGCACTGCGGCGATCTCTACATCTTCCGCGGGCGCAGAGGCGACTTGGCGAAGATCCTCTGGCACGATGGCCTCGGGCTATCGCTGTATGCGAAGCGGCTCGACCGGGGAAAGTTCATTTGGCCGTCGGTGAAGGAGGGCGTCGTGTCGATCTCGGCAGGGCAGATGGCCTACATGCTGGAAGGGATCGACTGGCGGAATCCGCAACTGACATGGAGGCCAAAGAGCGCAGGCTGAGCGCGATGGCGGAAGCGCGGGCGAAGCGAAGAAAAACATGGGGTCAGACGCATTTTAGGGCGCCTCAAAGCGCGCGAATTGTGATTCCCTTCGTCTTATGGATCCCGCCCCTGAGTCTCTTCCCGACGACTTCGTCACGCTGAAGGCGGCGCTTGTCGCCGAGCGTGCGCGGGGCCTGGAAGTCGCGGCGGAGCTGGCGGCCGCGCGGGCGAAGGCGTCGGAAGACATGGCGCTGATCGCCGCGCAGAAGCTGCAGATCGCGAAGCTCCAGCGCCAGATCTACGGGCAGCGGTCCGAGCGCTCGGCGCGGCTGATCGACCAGCTGGCGCTCGAGTTCGAAGAGCTGTCAGCCGCCGCCACCGAAGACGAACTGGCGGCTGAGCAAGCCGCCGCGAAGACGACGCCAGTGCGCGCCTTCACCCGCCGGCGCGCCGAGCGCTATACGTTCCCCGACCATCTGCCGCGTGAGCGCGTGGTGATTGATCCGCCGACCGCCTGCGCGTGCTGCGGCGGCAATCGCTTGCGCAAGCTAGGCGAGGACGTGACGCAGACGTTGGAGACGACGCCCCGGCGGTGGAAGGTGATCGAGACGGTGCGGGAGAAGTTCTCCTGCCGGGACTGCGAGACGATCAGCCAGGCGCCGGCGCCGTTCCACGCGATCCCGCGGGCCTGGGCGGGCCCGAGCCTGCTCGCGATGATCGTGTTCGAGAAGTTCGGGCAGCACCAGCCTCTGAACCGGCAGGCCGAGCGCTATGCGCTCGAGGGCGCGCCGATCGCGCTCTCCACCATGGCCGACGCCGTTGGCGCGGTCTCAACAGCGCTCGATCCGCTCCGCTGCCAGATCGAGGCCCATGTCATGGCGGCCGAGCGTCTTCACGGCGACGACACGACCGTGCCGGTGCTGGCGAAAGGCAAGACCGACACCGGCCGGCTCTGGATCTACGTCCGCGACGACCAGCCGTTCGGGGGCGCCAGGCCGCCCGCCGCGATCTTCCACTACTCGCGCGATCGGCGAGGCGAGCATCCGCAGGCGCATCTCGCGGGCTACGCCGGCATCCTGCAGGCCGACGCCTACGACGGCTACAACAGGCTCTATCTCGCGGAACGCAAGCCCGGCCCGATCCGCGAGGCGGCGTGCTGGGCGCATGCGCGGCGAAAGTTCTTCGTCCTGGCCGACATCGAGGAGAACGCACGCCGCAAGGCTGCCGGAAAGAGCGAGATCCCGCTCTCGCCGATCGCCATTGAGGTGGTGCGCCGCATCGACGCGCTGTTCATGATCGAGCGCTCGATCAACGGCCAAAGTTCCGAAGAGCGCCTGGCCGTCCGCCGCGCGGAGGGCCGACCCCTGGTCGACGATCTCATGACGTACATGCGCGAACAGGCGGCGAAGCTGTCGCGCGGGCACGACCTCGTTAAGGCGATCCAGTACATGCTCAACCGCTGGCCGGCCTTCACGCTGTTCCTCGACGACGGGCGCGTGTGCCTGTCGAACAATGCAGCAGAACGCGGGCTGCGCGGCGTCGCGCTCGGACGGAAATCGTGGTTGTTCTGCGGGTCCGACCGGGGAGGCCAGCGCGCCGCAGCCATGTACAGTCTCATCGTCACGGCAAAGATGAATGGCGTCGATCCGCAGGCGTGGCTCGCCGACGTGCTCTCGCGCATCGCCGGCCATCCCGCACATCGGCTCGACGAACTGCTGCCCTGGAACTGGCGGCCGCGGCCTCAGGCCATAACCGCGCTCGCGGCCTGACCCATGCACGTCAACAAGGTCTCCCGCGTCAGGACCATCGATCGCGTCGCTAAAGACCTCGGCGAGGACGTCGACTTCCTGTTCGACGTCGCCATCGAAATGGAGCCCGAGGACGGCCTCATCTGGGTCCTGAGCCTCGGCGACGAAAGCGTCATGGCCTTCACCGACGCCGCCGTCGACAGCCTCGTCGAGCTGATCAACATCCACCGGGAAATGCCGCCGCGCGAGGAGCGCTGATCTCAGCCGCGAGCGCCGGCCCCTGCGGCCTACGCCGGACGGTTACGTTATACACGGCGGCGTGGGCTGAGAGGAATTTCCGCGCGGAGCAGCGCTCTTGAAGCGTTGCATCTTGCGCTCCCGTCGTCGGGTCGGCTGATGCGAATTCCCTATTGTTCCTCCATCGGCCGCGCTCATGCAGGTGCTCGATGCCGAGATCGCGGGCCGCTGGGGCGTATGACCGCAGGTCGTCGGTCACCAAGAGCTATGCGGGAAACTGGGTGACGGTGTGAGGAAGGCGGCGTAACGGGGTTGGTGATCAAGCCACCCGAACCTCCAAGTAGGAGCGTTACGCCATGACCGAGAATAGAGTTGTTGCCCTTCGACAGAAAGGGGCAATCGACGATCCACTCACCGAAATTCTGCGAACCGGCGCGCGTCGGTTGATCGCCCAGGCGGTTGAGGCGGAGTTCGAGACGTTTCTGGCCTCGACCGCGGAATTCGTGCTTCCGGATGGCCGCCGACGGGTGGTTCGCCACGGGCATGATCCGGTTCGCGCGATCCAGACAGGAATCGGCCCGATCGAAGTGCAAAAGCCGAAGGCCCGCGATCGCGCCGCCGCTTCGGGCGAGCGCCTTCGCTTCACGTCGAACATCCTGCCCAAATGGGCGCGGCGCACCAAGAGCCTCGACGCCCTTCTGCCCGTTCTCTATCTGCGCGGGATTTCCGCCGGCGATTTCCGGGAGGCCCTCGCCGCCCTGCTCGGCAAGGACGCGC
>DASRSL010000022.1:0-7605 GCA_035656495.1 Roseiarcus sp. | reverse complement strand
TCGCTCGACGATGACCGTGCCCCCGATGAGGAACGTGAACTGCACGCCGGTCAGCGCGAGGGTCGGGGCGACCGCGTTGCGCAGCGCCTCCTGCAGCACCAGGCGCAATTTCGACATGCCTTTCAGCTGCGCGAGCAGCACATAGTCCTGAACCATGGCCTCCCGCAGGGACTCCTTCAAGACCCGCGTGATGACAGCGGCAAGCGGCAGGCCGAGCGCGAGCGTCGGCATGATCATATGCCGCGCGACGTCGATGAGAACCGAGAAGCGCAGCCTCAGAAGGCTCTCGATCAGATAGAAGGGCGTCGCGAAATGCACGTTGAGGCTGGGGTCGATGCGCCCTGAAAGCGGCAGCACGGGCGCGAAGACGCCGAAGACGAGGACGAGCAGGAACGCCCAGATGAAATCCGGCACGGCGAGGAAGAGCCCGTTGACGGCGTCAACGACGGGGGCGACGGCGGTGTCGCCCATCAGCGTCGCGAATACGGCGATGGCGCCTCCGAGCAACGTCGCAAAGACAAGCGCGGCGACCGCCAGTTCGAGCGTCGCCGGCAGGCGCTCGGCCAGCAACCCGAGCACGCCACGATGCAAGGAGATCGACGTGCCGAAATCGCCATGCAGGAGATGGCCCGCCCACACCGCGAATTGCGTCGGCAGGCTCGCGTCGAGGCCGTAATGCGCCCGAAGCGCGGCGATGTCGGCGGGCGAGGCGCCCGGGGAGATCATCATCGCGATCGGGTCGCCGGGGACGACGCGCAGCAACACGAACACCACGACGGCGACCCCGATGAGCGTGATCGCCGCCATTCCGATGCGTCGCAGCAGGCCCGAGGTCATGCGCAGCCTGCGAAAGAGCGAACGGAGCGCGACTCTCCGGCCAATTCGCGCTCCCTCCTGAATTAAGCCTTCGTCACCAGCGTCGGCTGCAACGCGCCGGTCTCGTTGGCCGTCACTTTGAGCGAGGACTTGAAAACGATCGGCTGCGAGTACTGGACGAGCGGAATCACATAACCCTTCTCCGCGATGTACCTGTCGACCGCCTTCCAACCTGCGATGCGCTTGGCCTCGTCCTTCTCGCCCCACAGCGGCCCGATCATGGCGTCGAGATCCTTCGCCTTCCAGGCCGAATGCGGCGAGGGCGAGAACATGGCGAAGCCGGTCGAACAGGTGGGATCGCCGATCGCATCGCCCCAGTTGTAGAAGGCCATCGGCGCGAGCTGGTGGGCGGCGCGCAGCTCGTAGTGCTTGGCGATCTCGTACACTTCGATCTCGGCGTCGATGCCGACCTTGCGCCACATGCCGACGATCGCCTGCACGGTCTCGTAGTCCTTCGGCTTGAAGCCGCGCGTCGTCTGGATCTTGAACCTGACCGGCTTTTCCGGCGAATAGCCGCTCGCCGCGAGCAGCTTCTTCGCCAGGTCCGGATCGTAGGCGACCTTGATCGACGGGTCGTAGGCCTCGTAGCCGGGCGCGTCCAAAGTGGCGATCGGCGTCGCATAGCCGCGCAGCAGGCGCTTCGCGATCAGGTCCTTGTCGATCGCATGGATCGCGCCGAGGCGGACGTTCTCGTCGAGCATCTCCTTTTCGACGTTGGTGATGAAGATCATCCCGATGTCGGTGATCGGCCTGCACTCGCCGGCGAGCCCCGGCTTGACCCTGAGGCGGTCGTATTCCTCGTAAGGAATTTCGAGCGTCACGTCGGACGAGCCGCTCTCGATCTCGGCGACACGACTTGTGCCGTCGGGCACGAACTTGAAGATGACGGTCTCGAACGCCGGCTTCGGGCCCCAGTATTTTTCGTTCCGCTTGAGCCGCAGGAACGCGTTGCCCTGGTACTCGTCGACCATGTAGGGGCCGGTGCCAATCGGCTTTTTCTCGAAGCCCTCCGCGCCGGCCTTGGTGTAATAGACCTTCGGCAGGACGTAGCCGGTCAAAAAGGCCATCCACTTGAAGACGGTCGGATCGAAGTTCTTGCAGTCGGCGGTGATGTGCTGGCCGTCAATCTTGAAATTGCCGAGGGAACCCCAGACGAAGGCGACCGGATTGCCGCCCTTGGGGTCGCCCGCGCGCTCGATCGACCAGACGACGTCTTCGGGCGTGAGCGGCGACCCGTCATGCCAGACCACCCCTTCGCGCATGTCCATCCAGGCCTTGGTCTTGTCGTCGTTCCAGCCCCACTTCGTGAGCAGGCCGGGCGTCAGCGAAAGGTCGGTGTTCTGCCCGATATACTGGTCGAAGATCGAGCGGTAGATCGCCTGGATGGTCGGATTGACGGAGGAGGGGCCGGTGGTCGGGTCGAAGGCGGGCAGATTGACGTTGAAAGCGATGGTCAACGTGCCGCTGCCCTCAGCGCTCGCTCCGCCGCCCATGAGGAGCCCGGAGAAAAAACTGGCGCTGCCGAGAACGAGCGCTTGACGTCGATTCAGATCGAGAACCATGCAGACCTCCCGCTTTTTTTCTCGTTGTCGTGAGCGTCGTCGCCGGGATCGGCGATTGGCGCCAGCGAGGAACGAAACAATTCCTCTGTGCGATGCTCCCTGCACCCTCTGGCGCCCGGCGCCTCTGGCTCAATTCGGCGTGGCGAAGCGGGCGTCAATACATGCACTTTCATATTTAGGTCTCAGTCCGGAGCGCCTGTCAAGCGCCTGCGGGTTGGCTTGTGTTCCGGTTCCGGGTCGGACAGAGAAACAAAGCCGACGTTGACAATCGGCGGTTGGAAAAAATATGATTTTGCAAATGAAACGCGTCGACCGCGCGGCGCGTCAGGAGGCCGGAATGGCTGAGCGGTCTTTCGCGCGTGAGGTTGAGGATCTGAAGCTCGGCGCCGGCGAAGTTTTCCGCGGCGAAGGCATTCTGGCGATCACCAAGGCGCTGCTGCAGTCCGGCGTTTCCTATGTCGGGGGGTACCAGGGTTCGCCGATCTCTCACCTGATGGACGTGCTTGCGGACGCGAAGGACGTTCTCGCGGACCTCGGCGTCCATTTCGAGACTTCGGCGTCGGAGGCGACCGCGGCCGCCACGCTCGCGGCCTCCGTCATGTATCCCATCCGCGGCGCCGTGACCTGGAAATCGACGGCCGGGACGAATGTCGCGGCCGATGCGCTCTCGAACCTGGCCTCCGGCGGCGTCACCGGCGGAGCGATGATCATCATCGGCGAGGATTATGGGGAAGGCTCCTCGATCATGCAGGAGCGCAGCCATGCCTATGCGCTGAAGTCGCAGATCTGGCTCATCGACCCGCGCCCCAACCTGCCGACTCTGGTGCGGATGGTCGAGGAGGGCTTCGAGCTTTCGGAGGCCTCCAACACGCCGGTCATGCTCGAAGTTCGCATCCGGACCTGCCATGTGCACGGGAGCTTCGTCTGCAAGGACAACCGCAGGCCGACGCACACGCTTCGCGAAGCGCTGGAGAACCCGGTCCGCGACGTCAATCGCATCGTCCTGCCGCCCGCCTCATTCCTGCATGAAAAGGAGAAGCTCGAGAGCCGCAGGCCAGCCGCGATCGACTTCATCAAGTCGCGCAAGCTCAACGAGACGTTGGGCCCCGCGGAAGGCGACGTCGGCATCGTTATGCTCGGGGGCATGTTCAACACCGCGATCCGCGCATTGCAATATCTCGGTCTCGCCGACGCCTACGGCGAAACGGCCGTGCCGCTCTACGTGCTCAATGTCGCCCATCCGCTGGTCGAAGAGGAGGTGGTCGCGTTCTGCCGCGGCAAGAAGGCGGTGCTGATGGTGGAGGAGGGCGCGCCCGACTACATCGAACGTGACCTGAATACGATCCTTCGCCGCCGGGAAATCGCGACGAGAGTCTCGGGAAAGGACGTTCTGCCGATGGGCGGGGAATACACCGCTCCGGTTTTGACCAAAGGCATCCGCGATTTCCTCACCGTCCATGCGCGGGAGTTGCTCGGCAACGGGCCGCCGGCGGCCGATCCGTCTCCGGTGCTGGCCGACCCGCGCGTCAAGGCGCTCGCCGAGGTCGTGCCGCCTCGCCCGCCCGGTTTTTGCATCGGTTGTCCGGAGCGGCCGATCTTCGCCGCGATGAAGCTCGTCGAGCGGGAACTCGGGCCGCATCACATCTCGGCGGATATCGGCTGCCATCTCTTCTCGATCCTGCCGCCGTTCAACATCGGGGCGACGACGATGGGTTACGGATTGGGCCCCGCCTCCGCCTCTGCCTTCAATGTGCCGGCGGCCAAGCGACCAATCTCGGTCCTCGGCGACGGCGGCTTCTGGCACAACGGCCTTGCCTCCTCGATCGGCAACGCGGTCTTCAACAAGCACGACGGCGTGACGCTGATCGTCGACAACTACTACTCCGCCGCGACAGGCGGCCAGGATATCCCTTCCTCTCGTGCGCAAAATCCTCGCCGCAAGACAAACAACAGCATCGTCGACGCCGTGCGCGGCGTCGGCGCCCGGTGGGTCAGGCAGATCGATCGGACCTACGACGTCGCGGCGATGCGCGACGCGCTGCGCGAGGCGCTCACGACGAAGGAGGCGGGACCGAAGATCATCGTCGCCTCGTCGGAATGCATGCTGAACAAGCAGCGCCGCGTGCGTCCGCTGGTCGGCAAGGCGATCAAGTCGGGCGAGCGGGTGGTGCGCGAGAAATTCGGCGTCGACGATGACATATGCACCGGCGATCATGCGTGCATCCGCCTGTCGGGGTGCCCGTCGCTCTCGATCAAGCACACGGACGATCCTTTGAAGGACGATCCGGTCGCCTCGATCGACGAGAACTGCGTCGGCTGCGGCAATTGCGGCGAGGTGGCCGAGGCGGCGGCCCTCTGCCCGTCTTTTTATCGAGCCGATATCGTTCATAACCCGACGGCGTTCGATCGGCGGCTCGAACGCCTGCGCGGCGCGGTCATCCGTTGGTTTGAAGCGCGGCGAAACCGCGGCCGCGTCCTTCTTCCCGCGGAGGGACTGTGAGCGAGGACGCCCCGGTCCGGTCATGGGGGAGCGCCTCTGGACGCATCTCGCTAGCCATCCTCGCCATGGGCGGGCAGGGGGGCGGCGTGCTTGCGGACTGGATCGTGGCGCTGGCGGAATCGCAGAATTGGGCAGCGCAGTCCACCTCGGTTCCGGGGGTCGCTCAGCGAACCGGGGCGACGATCTATTACATCGAGATGGCGCCGGCGAAAAACGGCATTGCTCCGGTCTTCGCGCTGATGCCGACGCCGGGGGACGTCGACGTCGTGATGGCGGCGGAGTTGATGGAGGCGGGCCGTTCGGTTCTGCGCGGCCTCGTCACGCCGGAGCGCACGACATTGATCGCCTCGACGCATCGCGCGTTCGCGGTGGCGGAGAAGCAGGCGCCGGGCGATGGCGTGGGAGATCCCGCGGTCGTTGCGCTCGCGACGGAGTTTGCGGCGAAACGCCTCATCGCCTTCGACATGGAAGCGCTCGCGAAGGCGAACGGCAGCGTGATTTCGGCGACGATGTTCGGCGCCTTAGCGGCGGCGGCGCCGCTTCCATTCCCCCGCTCGGCGTTCGAGGCGGCCATCCGCTCGGGAGGGAGGGGCGTCGAGGCGAGTTTGCGCGCCTTCGGCGGCGCCTTCGAGCAGACCAAGGCGAAGCCCGTCGAGCCGATTCGACGCCATCCCGAGAAGCGCTTCATCGCCTGGCCCGATGCGACAGGGAATCAGGAACTGGACAGGATCGGGGCTCGCATTCGCAGTTTCCCTGCTCCGGCGCAGCCGATGCTTTGCGCGGGCGCGCGAAAACTTGTCGACTATCTCGATCCCGCCTATGCGCTCGAGTATCTGGATCAGGTCGGCATGCTTTGCGACCTCGATCGGACGCACGCCGGAGAGGCCAAGGGCTGGTCGTTCACAATCGCGGCCGCGAAATATGTCGCCGCGGCGATGGCCTACGACGACGTGCCGCGGGTCGCCGATCTCAAAATCCGCGCGTCGCGCCAGGCGCGGGTGCGGCGGGAGGTCGGCGCCGGAGCGGACGTTCTCGTGTCGACCACGGAATATTTCCATCCGCGGGTGGAAGAGCTCTGCGGCTCGCTCCCGAAGGATTGGGGCGAGTGGATCGAGGCGCGTCCCCGGTTGGTCGGCGCCTTGAGAAAAATCGTCGATCGCGGCCGGCGGATCCGGCCGAACACGGTCACGGGCTATCTGACGCTCGCCTTCGTCGCCAGTCTCGCACCGCGCCGACGCAATTCGCTGCGACATGCCCGCGAGACCGCCCACCGCGAGGCGTGGCTAAAGGTGGCCTGCGAAGCGCTGGATGCGCGTTACGAGCTCGGCGTCGAGACGCTCGCTTGCCGCCGTCTCGTGAAGGGCTACTCGGACACGCATTCGCGCGGCGTGTCCAAGTTCGAGCGTGTCATGGCAGCCGTTCCCACGCTCGCCGCGCGCGAGGACGGAGCCGAATGGCTGGACCGCCTGAAGCGAGCGGCTTTGGCGGACGAGATGGGCGCCGCGCTCGATGGCGTGTTGAAGACGATTGCGACGCTCTGACCGCGCCTGCACGCCGCTCAGACGCCGTACTTGCGGATGTTGGCGATCATCTTGTGCAGCGTTGCGGTGAACGCCTTGTATTCCTTGGCGTCGACGCCGTCGAGCATCTTGAGCAGAAGGTCGTACATCGTCGGCCAGACCTTGGCGAAGGCGTCGCGCCCGGCCTGGGTGATGTCGACGTCGCGAACGCGCAGGTCCTCGGGCCGCGGCTTGCGGACGATCAAGCCCTGTTCCTCCAGCGCGTCGAGCGTGCGGCTCATCGTCGACTGCTCGGTGAGCGCGTAGAGCGACAATTCGTTGATGGTGAGCGGCGAAGAAATGCTCAGCATCGCGAGCGCCCGCATCTTCGCCGTCGTCATGTCATGCGCCTTCAACTCGGCGGAGAGATGCGTGATCCAGCTCAACGATACGCTGTTGATCAGATAAGGCGCGAACTGCTGCAATCCGATCTGGCCGAGAGAAGGTCTCGAGCCTGCGCTGGCGCCGCGCACCCAAAGCGGGTCGTCGAAAGGCAAGCCTCGGGAAGACGTCTGGTCGGTCATTTCAACGCATTGGCCAGCAGGAATCCGGAGACTCCGCCGAGTCCCGGGCCAGGGTGAGTCGAGGCGCCGATGTGGTAGACGCCGCGAACCGCCGTCCTGTGATTGATGGAGCCGGCGAAGGGACGCCAGATGAAGAACTGGTCCAGACCGCAATAGCCGCCGTAGGGGTCGCCGCCGACGAGATTGACGTTCATCGTCTCGAGATCGGCCGGCGAATAAGTCCGGCGGGCGATCACCCGGCTGTGGAAATCATCGATATGGCGCGCCACCAGCGCCTCCACTCGGTCGGCGAACGCCTCGCGCACGCCCTCCGTCCATCGGCGATCGGCGGGCGTTGGGATCTCGCCCTTCGCGTCGCCCCTGATGAGACGAGGCGCCTCGGGCAGTTGCAGCCAGAGGATCGCTTTGCCCTCGGGCGCGCGCGACGGATCGAGCGCTGTGGGTTGGCCGACGCAAATCGTCGGCTCGGCGGGAAGGAGGCCGCGCTCGCACTCGTTGGCGGCGCGTGAGACGCCGTCGAGTCCCGGCGTCACATGCAGCAGGGCGACCTTGCCGAGATCCGCGCCGCCTTTCCATTTTGGCGG
>DASRSL010000021.1:0-7584 GCA_035656495.1 Roseiarcus sp. | reverse complement strand
TTCGGGCCGACGATTATCGAACGCGTCCGGCTTGCTAAATCGACGCCTCAAGATGGCAATTAAGCGTTTCCTTCCCTCTCGGCGACCGGCTCGGCGCGTCTATCGCGCACGTTATCGATGTCGCGCTCGAGAAAGAAGTTGAGGAACGTGCGGATCGCAGCGATCGCCGCGAGGCGCGCGACCTCGTCCCAACTGGTCGTGACGGCGGTTCGAGAATGTCGGCGGCGAGCTGGAAGGTGAGGCCGGCGACCAGCCAGCGGCCAAGGCGCAGCCAGACCTCGGGCCTCGTGTGGCCGTCGCTGGCCCGCAAACAGCCTTCTCAAGCCTTGGAAAAAGGCTTCGACGGCGCCGACGGCGATCACGATCAGCGCCCCCCAGTCGATGACGGTGACGGCATAATCGGTCGCGACGATCAGCCACTTTTTCACCACATCGTTCCCTCCGATGTGCGGACGCCGCCCCGCTTGAACGATGCGGAGGGCGCCCGTCCCGCGCGCACCCTTTTTGGGCAGGTGATGCGCCCCTCCACTCCCAGCTCGAGGGAGAAGGGACGGATGCGCCGCTCAGTGCATTCCGGCGGCGGTCTCGTGCATCGCCGCCAGGGCCTGATCGAGGGTGAAGGTGTTCGGCTTCTGAATCGGCGGAAAGTCCTTGAAGGTCGCCGCCCATTGCGACGCGGCGAATAGCGCGCCGTAGATCATGGGGATGTGGTCGATGTACCACTCCCAGTAGGAATTCGAGGTCTGATCCGCGCGCTCGAACGGGTCCGTGCGGAGGTTGTAGATCTTAGGGATCCTGAGCCGGGTGAACGGCTCCGCCCAGACCTGCAGCGTGCCATGACAGCGCTGCTCCATGAACACGATTTTCCAATTGTCGTACCGCATGCCGAGCACGTCGCCGTCGTCGCTCAGGTACATGAAGAAATTGCGGGGGCTCTTCTTTGCTTCGCCAGTGAGATAGGGCAGGAGATTGTAGGCGTCGAGGTGGTTCTTGTAGGTGCGCCCGATCGCCTTATAGCCCTTCTTCAGCTTCTCGATGATGTCAGGCTCGCCGGCCATGGCGAGAAACGTAGGAAACCAGTCGTGGTGCTGGACGATCTCGTTCGAGATCTGACCCGGCTTGATTTTACCCGGCCAACGCACGAGCAGCGGAATGCGGAAGGCGCCTTCCCAGTTGGTGTTCTTCTCGCTGCGGAACGGCGTCATGCCGCCGTCCGGCCAGGAATTCATGTGCGGGCCGTTGTCCGTCGAATACATGACGAACGTGTTGTCGGCGATGCCGAGCTCGTCGAGATAGTCGAGCGCCTGCCCGACGTTCTTGTCGTGGTCGACCATCGAGTCATGGTAGGGCGATTGCCAGCGACCCGCCTGCCCGATGCTCTCAGGTTTGGTGTGGGTCTTGAGATGCATGTGCGTGGTGTTGAGCCAGATGAAGAAGGGCTTGCCCGCATCGTTGGCCTTCTTCATGAACTCCTTGGCCCTGGCGACGAAATCGTCGTCGCAAGCCTCCATCCGCTTCTTCGTCAGCGGGCCGGTGTCCTCGATCTTCTGCTTGCCGACCTTGCCCCAACGCGGCTCGACGGTCGCGTCATCCTTATCGGTCGCAAAGGAATGCATCACCCCGCGCGGCCCGAACATTTTCTTGAAGTTCGGGAAGTCCTTCTCGCTGGGGTAGTCCGGGAGTTCGGGCTCTTCCTCGGCGTTGAGGTGGTAGAGATTCCCATAGAACTCGTCGAAGCCGTGGTTGGTCGGCAGCATCGAGTTGAGATCGCCGAGATGGTTCTTGCCGAACTGGCCGGTCGCGTAGCCCTGGTTTTTGAGGCAGGCGGCGATGGTCACGATCCTTTCGTTCATGCCGATCGGCGCGGCCGGGATGCCGACTTTGGAGAGGCCGGTTCGATAGACGCTCTGCCCGGTGATGAAGGACGAGCGGCCAGCGGTGCAGGATTGCTCGCCGTAGGAATCGGTGAAGATCATCCCTTCCTTGGCGATGCGGTCGATGTTGGGCGTCTGGTAGCCCATGAGGCCGTGCGAATAGCAGCTCAGGTTCGCGATGCCGATGTCGTCGCCCCAGATGACGAGGATGTTCGGCTTGTCTGTCTTAGGCATTTCCAACTCCTGTCGTGCAGTCGATTTCGCGTCGATCATCAGGCCCGCGGCCAAAATAACATGCAGGACCACGCGGCGTTCATTCAGCGTGTGCTGGTTCGCTCCTCCTCTGAACGGGCCGATTTCAAGCTCTATGAGGCTCTATGCCGCCGATCGTCGCGGCTCCGGTGAAAAGGCGACGGTAGAGATCTGAAGCGCGCCGTCGGCCGTCCCCCCAAAAATCTGTCCTTAACGGCGCGGGTCCGTCAAGACTGCGCCCTCTCCTTCAATGCGAGCCGCCCGCATCGAGCACGACCTGATCATATGCCCATAACCGTTCGATGAACCTGCGCGCCCGCTCGGCGCCCTCGGCGCCCCCAGCGCTCCGCATGATCTCGTCGACGGTGCGCTTGCCGTCGATGGCGGCGAAGATGCGCGCCTCGGCCGAATCGATCGGCAGGGCGAGGTCGGGATAGGTGTGCGCCCGATTGATCAGCACGGCCGCGGCGCCGGAAGGCAGCCGCTCCCGGATGCATAAGGTCCACGGCAGGCGCAAAGGAATGTATGCCCGCCAGGCCTCGCCGTGGAACGCGATCGGCTGGCTCTCGCCCGAGCGATCGTCCCGATAGGCGATGAAATTGTGCCTGGTCATCGTCCCGCGCAACAGCTCGACCGCGGCGTGTTGCTTCGGCGGCGGCAGCGAGCGGAGACGCGTGGCGTGCGGCAGGCTCGCGATCGCCCCGCATTGGGGCAGGTAGGGCGCCTGCTCGAACCAGCGCGCGAAGCTGAGGCCGCAGCGCGCGAGCCAAGCGTAGAGCTCCGACGCCGTGTAGGAGCGATCCTGCGGGTGGAGCAGCGCGTCGGCGAGCGCGTCGGGCCGCCGGAAATCCTTGGCGCGCTTCGCCACGTCTGCGATCGGATGGTCCTCGGCGAGCGCACCGATCGTGGCGCCGAGGTCTTGCAACTCCTCCTCGTTGGCCCGTATGCCGAGGAGGCGGCAATATTCCTGCATCAGATAGATTCCGGCGCGCCCATAAGTCGCGTAGACCATCACATGCATCGCGCCGCCTTGCGCGAGGACGGCGCGCAGCGACCGAAGGCCGGCGTCCGGGTCGGGCAGATGATGAAGTACGCCGGTGCAGACGATATGGTCGAACGCGCCGCCGAGCGTCCCGACCTCCTCGATCGCGAGCCGACGGAGGTCGAGGTTTCTGAGGCCGTATTTTGCCTGAAGCGCGCGCGTGTGGTCGAGGCTCGTCTCGCTGACGTCGATTCCGGACACGTGCGCGTCGGGCTCGCGCATTGCGTACGCCGCGGCCTGCGACGTCCCGCAGCCGGCGACGAGGATTTCCCGGCCTGCCCGCGGCTTCTCCGTCGGCCAGAGGAGCAGCGACAAGGCTCGCCTGCGGTCCGGGTTGCGATAAAGCTCGCGATGCCGTTCGAGGCTCTTGAGCGGCGGCGGATAAGGGTGGCTCTCGTAGAACGCGCGCACTTCGTCGGCCGCGTCAGGGAGCGCCGATATGGTGGTTTCCACGGCGCTCATCGTCTCTTGCAAGCCCTATCCGAAAGGCCCGACCTGAAAGGCCATGCTGACGATCGCGGCGACGCCGATGATGAGCAGAACCACCGCCGTAATCAAGGTCAACGACACCGGAAAGACGCTCTCGCCATGGACGAGACCTTCCCTCCGCATCGAATCTCGCAATTGGCGAAGTCCCAGCATGAATTGGATATGGTAGATTATGCCAATGATGAGCATCAGGACGCCGAGCACGACCAGCGCGAGACCGAAGTTACGCGCCGAGGCGGCCTTGGTTATGACATCCTGTTCGCGCAGTCGCTGAAAGAACTGGAAGATCGTGAAGCCGAAGCCGATGAGCGAAAGCGAGGTGCGGATGACCGACATCAGTGTGCGGTCGGCGCTCATGCGGGTGCGCTGGAGCGACATGCCGGTGCGGCGCGCCGCGAGCTCGGTGTTGACGTCGAACTTGAGTTCGGGGCTCGCCATTTCGCCTCTTTCGACCTTCGGGCTTGCTCAGCCGGACGCGGGCCGGACAACCCAATGGCGCGCGACGCGCTCCATGGGGCCTCGCAACAGCAAATAGGGAACGAACGCCAGCAGGATTGCAATCACCGCGGCCTGGCCCGGGTAGAAGGTCTTGAGCTCGAGCCACTGGTAGACGACGTCCATCACGACGCCGAGGATCAGGATTCTCGCAGTCGAAATAATTCCCTGCCACAGGCGACCCCTGCGGCCCTCGGGGCCTCGCACGCCGCGGAGCAGTGCCCAGAGATAAGGCCTGCGCCCGAGGCGCGCGTCGTTCACGCCGTCGCGCAGCGCCATGGCGGCGGCCATCGCCGGTTGCAGAATGAAGCGGAAGGTCATCGGACCGCCTGGGCGGGCCAACATGTCCCTCCACAGACGATCGAGACTCTCGAAGGAAATCCCGTACCAGACGGCGCCGAGGATGATCAGGCCGACGATGAGGCCGGCGGCCAACTGCGCCTGAACGATCGCGCTTCTCGATGGCGTCGCAGTCACGGCGCCGCTCCCTTCAGCTTGACCGGCTCCGAACTCGCCAATGCAGCAAGATTCAAAGGCGCGCCACGGATAGTCTCTGCGCGATTGCGTGTCAAAAGACCGAGCGCGAGTCCTGTAACGCTCTGCCGCCTCACTCCTTTCCCATCACCGCCAGTGCCTGTTCGAGCGGCGCGGGCGAAGCGCGGAACTCCCCCAGATAAGGGTTGGAAAGGTCGAGGATGAGGAGGACGGCGGTCGCGACCGCGATCGCGCCGACGGCCAGGGCGACGACTGGCATCGCGCCGCCCTTCGACATCAGGCCGAAGCCGCAGAACAGGAAAACCACCCAGCCGACCACGGTCAAGAGAAGCGGATAGGAGACGGGAGCGGACAGGGCGAAGGACATCTGCAATCGCGACTGGCCGATCGATTCGACCGCCGACTTTGCGGTGGCGAGCGCCTGCCTCTGGTCATCCGTCGAGGGCTGAAGGCGGCCGAGGGCTTTTTGCGGGTCGCGCAGGCCCTGGATCGCGGCGGCGAAATTGTCCGCTGCGAAATTGGCGTCGCTGAGATGGGTTCCCCAGACCTCATCGATGGTCTTGCCCAGCCGGTCGCGCAGGCCCGCTCGCACCGGGTTCGCCTCGGGTCCGTAGTCGGCGAGGGCAAGATCGAGTTGCAGCACTTTCGAGGCCAGCGTCTGGATCGCCGTGTTCTGGCCGGCATAGACGCCGTAGGCGGTCCAGATCAGGAGGCCGGTGACCAGCGCACAGAGCAGCGTGAGGAGGCCGGCGACCGCGCCGATCATGTCGCGCGCCGGGCCGCTGGTGTGCTCCTCGGGCAGCGCGCGCTTGAGGGCGAGGCCGATCAATCCGCCGGCGAAGACGCCGGCCGCGACGGCCGCGGCGAACAGTTCCGGACTCATGGATCTCCTTTCGGCGGACCGGAGGCGGTCCGCCGCCCGTTTGCGTCATCGATCTGAAGGCTTCAACACGCGATCAGCGGCCGCCTGCTCGCGGGATCAATACCAGCCCGGCACGATCGGCCCCCAGGCGCCGCCCCAGTCCGTCGCGGCCTCGGCGTTCAACAGCGCCGTCGTTTCCTGCATCTGCGCGATGTTGTTGGCCGTGCGCAGTTGCTGGTACTGCTGATAGGCCGCCTCGTTGCCGACGAAGGCGCAATTGCATCCGGCGGCGTCGGCGAAGATGTAGGCGTTGCCTTTCTTCCGCTGCGCATAGACGAGCGTGTCCTGAGGCAGCGCCTGGAGCTTCGCCATCTTCACCGGCGTATCCGCCTGAAGCCGCGTGAAGCCCGCCGCCGAAAGCTGCCCCTCCTTTTCCGGCGCGCCGACGCTGACGCAGCCCCCGAGCGCCGCCGACAGGATCAGCGCCGCGCCCAAAACCGTTTTCCCGCCCAATTTGCACCCTCCCGAATACGACTCAGGTGTAGCGGCGCCGACAAGACGTTGCGTCCGGTCATGCGTCAAGCGAATTCGCGACGAAGGCGGTGGGGCGAGCGGGCCGCACTCCTTCGGAGGGCGCGCGCCCCGCGCACCCCGGGCGGAGAGACGCCGCCCCTCCGATTCGAGCGGTCAGCGAATGAGCGTCGGCGTTGGCCGAGTCTCATCTTCCAGGGCAGCTTACGCCGGCAGATGCGGCGCGAGCGCCGCTTTCAGGGCCTCCTCCTTGGCGTGATCGAACGAGGTCTTGATCACCGCGCCGCCGACGCCCTTGAGGTCCTCCAGCACCTTGTCGGTCGTCATCTTGCGGATGAGGAGGAAGAGGCCGGCCATGCCGGGCTTCAGCGCCTCGTTGGCCTGTTGTTTCATGTCCTCATCGTTGATGCCGACGTCGGTCAGCGACCCGCCGAGCGCGCCGGCGCCGGCGCCGACGGCGGCGCCGGCGAACGGCATCATAAACAGCCAGCCGATCAGCATGCCCCAGAACGCGCCCGAGAGCGCGCCGGTCGCCGCCGGGTGCATGAGCTGGTTCAGCTTCACCCGGCCTTTTTCGTCGCGGGTCGCGATCACCGCGTCGCCGACGTCGATCAAATACTCGCGCTGCATCGAAAGCACCTTGTCGCGCACCTCCTCGGCCTTTTTCTCGCTGTCGAACGCGATGAACACCAGATCGCTCATGCTTGCCTCCTTGCTGTCGCCGTGGACTGCTTTGTTTTCGATTTTCGACAGGCTGATGACGCCGGTCTCAGCCCCTCACCCCTCGAACGCGAAAATCTTCTTCCAGTCCTTCTTCACGCTGACGACGAACCAGCCGTCCTTCGTCGCCTCGTCATAAAGCGCCTGGGTGAATCGCCCGACCTTCGTGTCGGGCAGGCCCTGCGCAGGCCCATAGGCGTATTCGCGCTCGCCGTCGTCGTGCAGGACCAGCATCGCGAGGCGCGCCCCTGCGCCGCCCTTCGTGTACTCGCACATCTGACGATCGCCGATCGAATTGCCGATCGAAAAACAGGGCCTGCGCCCGATCATGAGATGGATGCCTTCGGGCTTGCCCGCGTTGTCGTCGTTGAGGACAAGCTTCGGCTCCTTGACGAGAACAGGCTTTCCGTCGGGCTCGTACTGGTAGGTCAGGCCTCCGGCCGTGCCGACGATCTTCTCCGGTGGGATGCCGTAAATGCGCTCGGAATAGACGCGCACGAAGTCCTGCCCGCCGCCCGTGACGATGTAGGTCTTGTAGCCGTTGGCGCGCCGGAAGTTCAAGAGCTCGATCTGGGGCAGGTAGGTGAGATCGGCATACGGACGCTTCCAACGCCGGTCGCGCGCCTGCTTCAGCCAAGCCGCAACCTCGTCACGATAGGCTTCGACGTCCATGCCGAAGAGCGTAGCGGCGGCGATCTTCACAAGATCGCCCATAAGCTTGCCGATGGCCTCGCGGTCACCCGAGAGGACGGTCTTGAACGGCTCTTCGTTCGCGAGCTCGGGCTTCTCCTTCACCACCGTCGGCAGGCGGTCGAAGCAGTAAA
>DASRSL010000020.1:0-1563 GCA_035656495.1 Roseiarcus sp. | reverse complement strand
AGGCCGAGGTCGGTGCCGCAATGCGGCTCCGTGAGATTCATCGTGCCCGTCCATTCTCCCGTCGACATTTTCGGCAGGTAGCGGGACTTCAGGGCGGCGTCGCCGTGAACCAGCAGCGCGGCCGTCGCGCCGTTGGTCAGGCCGGGATACATTGCGAACGCCTGGTTCGCCGCAATCGTATATTCGCTCAAGGCGACGCCGAGGAAATGCGGCAGGCCCTGTCCTCCATATTCCGCCGCGGCCGAAATCCCCACCCAACCGCCCTGGACAAAGGCCCGGTAGGCTTCCTTGAACCCTTTGGGCGTGACGACCGAACCGTCCGGCAGACGCCGGCAGCCCTCACGATCCCCAGACAGGTTCAGCGGTTGCAACACTTCTTCGGCGAATTTGCCGCCCTCGCTCAGCACCGCCTCGACGACGTCGATCGGCGCCTCGGAGAAGCGCGGCAGGTTGCTGTAACGTTGGAAGTCGAAAACGTCGCTCAGCAGGAAGAGCGTGTCGCTCACCGGCGCTTTGTATACAGGCATCGCAGGGGTCCCCGAGGGAAGACGCAAGAATCGCCGGACCGTCGCTGCGGCGCTTCGGCGGTATCGTTCATATATGAACCATTTTCCCGCAAAAGGCAACCCCCTCGAGTCGACATGCTCGTAAATTCCAATCGGACGTGCTCAGGGAGCTCGGCCGGCGAGCCGGAGCATCACGGCGGCGGGACTGGCGTAGGCCTCTTGCCGTTCGACGCTCCAATAGCGCATTTCGTCCAGCGAGATCGCGGCGCCGGTGACGGCGCACAAGACGTAAAGTCCAGGGCGTACGACCCGAAAATCGCCGTCGAGATATTGAACTTGCGCTTCGCTGGCCGCTGCAGGGCGTTTTTCGAACCGATTCATGCGACTTCTTTCCGCCCGGCCTCGCCGGCCGTCATCGGCATATACTTACGCGCCGCCGAAAGAGCCAGACCGGCGGCGCAAACATCTTCGAGGGAGCGCCCCCGCCGGGCGGCGGTCAATCCTCCAGCGGTCGCGCCTCCTCGGGCAGCATGATCGGGACCCCGTCGCGAATGGGGTAGGCGAGCTTGGCGGCGCGGGAGATCAACTCCTGACGCGCGGAATCGTAGCTCAACGTCGATCGGGTGACCGGACAAACCAGGACTTCCAATAGACGTGGATCGATTCGCGTCGTCGCGCGGGAGGGCGGCGAGGAAAGTTCGCTCTCATCCATGAGACTGGCCGCCCCTGAACTCAGGGCGCCTTCCGCATCGGGCTGCGCGCCGCTTCCGCAGCCGCGCGTCATGCACGGGGTTGACCGGTGCATCCAGAGCCGACATCAGGGTGATAATCAGCGAAGGCGCCGCCTGGATGCCCGGCTCGAGGCCGGGCATGGCGAGCGGGGGCGGAGCCGCCGGGCTCGGATGTTGTTGGACGGCGACTACAGCCATGGGGCAAGGCCTGATGATTTCTGCAAACCGCATCTGGTTCGTCAACCGCTTCTTCTATCCCGACCATTCGGCGACGAGTCAAATATTGTCCGATCTCGCCTTGCACTTGGCGCGCCGCGGGCGGCAAA
>DASRSL010000019.1:0-45170 GCA_035656495.1 Roseiarcus sp. | reverse complement strand
GCGGATGCGCTCCAGCGGGCTCTTGATGTCGCGGATCGTGCTGAGGGCGACACGGGTGTAGAGCGCCGTCGTCTCCAGCTTCGCGTGGCCGAGCGGACACGCGTCATAAAGCACCTTCTGTCAACTCATGGAAAATCAAAGGCCCGCTGATTGGGATTTGGTGTTAGCGGACGGTCTGATCGCTTGCGCCCGGTCAATCCGACCAGGTCTGCTGTCCTGATTGCCCAGGGAGCGCCTGGGCAGACCTGCCGGCCCTTGATTTCGCCACGGCGAAGCATGCGCAGCGCCGTCCTATTGCATACCCCGGACCATTTTCGCTGCGGCCTCGAGGGTGATCTCGCCACGCTCGGCCCATTCGCCGTTGCGGTAGCCGGCGATCTCATGGTGATTGCGGAAGCCGCACACGCGCTCCTGCGTCCAGGCGTTGCCGTATCCGGTCGCGACGCCGATGCGATTGAGCAGGCGCGCAATCTGGCGATCCGGCATCAGTCGGGCCAGCTCACGCATGAGCGCGATCGTATCGTCCGGAACGCGTGGATTGTGCCGACCGGCTGCATTCAGCCGCTGCTTCACCTGCAGTTCAGTGTGATCGCCGCCTTGCCAGTGCAGGACGGCATGTAGGATCGCGCCGTCGCGGCGCACGATGACCTCCGAAATCGCAGTGCGGAGAATCCGCTTGCGGGTCGCAGGCGTGGCGGCGGGATGCGACCAGGCGCGTTCGAGATCGGCGCCGAGCGCAAGGAGCTGCTGCCGCTCCGGCTCGCCAAGCGAGGTCGGACGCCGCGCGATCATGGCCGCGATGTCGCCCTCGATCCGGGCAATGGCTTGCAAAGCCTCGTTCCACCGGCGCTCCAGCTCACCGGCGACGAGCCGGTTGGCCGGATCGACAGCATCGTACCGTCGACGGGCATGAGCGGCCTCGTAGCGGGCCTGCTGCAGGGAGAGTTCCAGTTGCCGCTCAGCCGCCGTGGTCTCGCTTGTCTGGGCTTCGATCGCCTTGACCGCCGCTTCCAAACCGAGCGGTCTCAGGACGCGCAGCACCTCCCGGGCGATCGCCGCGTCGATGCTCAGGCCGCTCACCGAGATGCATCGCTTGGCGCCGTGGTTCATGCGCGCGCCATAGCAGTTGTAGCGACCGAGCTTGCCGCCGTAGTGCACATGGAGTTTGCGCCCGCAGTGGCCGCAGCGCAGAAGCCCAGGCAGCAACAGCTTGCCTTCACGGGCCGCTCCGCGAGCGAGCGCGCTGCTCATGCCGGTCGCGTTGTTGGCGATCGTCTTGATGTTGCATTCGAACTCGTCCTAGATGATGTAGGTGGCGTGATGGTCCTTGATCAGAACGTCCCATTCATCGATCGGCCGGCGCACGCCACGACGAACGCGCTTGCGACCTTCCACCACGCTGATCCGGCTCGTCGTGCGCCCGAATGCATAGGCGCCGGCATAAATCGGATTGGTCAGGATGTTGTGCACGATGTTGTAGGGCGGCAAGCGCCACACGACGCCGTGCGCCTCGCCCTGCCGCGATTTGGCGGGCAATTCGATTCCTTCGTCTCTGATCCAGACGTGCACCTGCCGCGCACTCTGGAACTCGGCGAATTTCGTGAAGACAAGTTGAATGGCCTGTTGCACGCGTTGGTCCGCATTCTTCTCGATCCGGCCGCGTCCGACTTTCACATAGCCCGCGGCCACGCCGAGAACCAGGTCGCCGCGACGCGCCATCTGGCGCAACGCCTCCTGCGAGCGCTGGCGGAACAGCGACAATTCGAGTTCGCTCATCGTGCCTTTCATACCCAGCAACAATCGATCGTAGATTCCGTCCTCGTCGACGAGGATCGTGCCGACCAATCCACAGAACTCTATCAGCGTGTGCCAGTCGCGTCCGTTGCGGGCGAGGCGCGAAGCCTCGATGGCAAGCACCACACCGACGCGACGGTCACAGATTGCGGCCAACAACCGCTCGAAGCCGGGACGGACGACCCCTCCGCCCGATCGTCCGAGATCGTCGTCGATGATTTCGACAGTCGTCCAGCCAAGCTGCCTGGCGCGATCGGCAAGCCCGTATTGCCGGCGCTGGCTCTCGAGGTTGTGCACGAGCTGATCGGGGGTTGATTGACGGATATAGGCGCAAGCGATGCGATGCAGATGCTCGGCTGTGATTTTGCTCATGGATGATCGCCCCGTGTCTTACGTTGGACCAGCGTTGCCGCGATCTCGCGGAGCAGAGCTTCCACGACGCCCGCGAGTTCGACCTTGCGAGCCGGGCATGGCTTCACGAGCGGCGTCTCCTCGTCGAACAGGCTTCGTTGGCGATGTTGGCGATGTTGGCGATGTTGGCGATGTTCGGATTTGCGCGCCATTTTGGGCTCCCTCCGGTTTTGATTCGGGCAGGAGAAAGCCTAGGAGCGCGTCGACCTCCGCACGCATCGAGCGCAAGATGTGGAGTGGAAAATGCGGCTGGTCGCTGATCGTGAAATGCGACGCCGCCGGTTCCGTCATCCATGCCGGCAAGCAGGCGAACGAGCCGTCCGGTTGAAGAACGACGACGAACTCGACGCCGCCGCTTTCGAGCCGTCGTCTGATCTGCACCACTTCGCCGAAGCGCGGGTGGAACCGATAGCTGATACGACCTTCAGCCGGCTGTTCGTGAGCACTATGTAGCCATTTCGAACAACACCTGGATCACCCGGATATCGACGCTCTGTTCGAGCCGGTGGGCCGCGAAGCTATGCCGCAGCGTATGCGGCGAGACGCGCTTGGAGATGCCCGCCAGGCTCTTGGCGGCGTGCACGGCGCGGTTGAGCTGACGGGCGGTTACCGGGTTGATCGGGTTCTGGCCGGGAAAGAGCCAGACCTGCGGCCGCGCGGCATGCCACCATTCGCACAAGAGTTCGAGCAATTGCGGGGCGAGCATCACATAGCGATCCCGCTGCCCCTTGCCCTGCTCGACCCGGAGCATCATGCGCTGGCTGTCGATGTCCGACACCTTCAGGTTCGCGACCTCGGACACCCGAAGGCCCGCGCCATAGGCGACGCTGAGCGCGGCCTTGTACTTGAGGCCGGGCGCGGGTTCGATGAGGCGCGCCACCTCCTCCTGGCTCAGGACGATGGGAGCCTTGCGCGGCTCGGTCACGAGCCTCAGAGGGCGAACGAGGTCGGGCCGTTCGAGCGTCACAATGCAGAAGAACCGCAGCGCGGCGATGGCGGAGTTGATCGACCACGGGCTGACCTGTTGCTGCGCCATATGAAGTTGATATCGGCGAAGATCCTCGCTCGTCGCCGTGCCTGGCGACCGGCCGAGGAAGACCGCGAAGGTCCTGACGTGCCGGACGTAGTCCTTTTGAACCTTCTCCTTGAACTGGCGCGCCGTCATATCGTCGATCATCCGCTGCCGCAGCGGGCTGATGGGCTTGTCGGACATCGAAAGCTCCTGTCTCGCGTGGGTTGAACCCCACGATCTTGAGACAGGGCCGTGCTTTCCGGTTGTCTTTACTTCCGCGCTCTCTCCGCTCGCTCGCCGCCACTACCGCGCGAGCGGTTTAGTCCACGGGTCGATTCCGGCCGTCTAGCGGCCAATCCGGCCGGGCGCCCCGACGAAGCGAACCCAGGGCCATCCGTTCGGCCCGCCGAGAAAGTCGCGCGCTCAAGGCCGATCAACAACCTCTTGACAACAAGCCCCTATGTTCTCATAATGTTCCGAACGTACCAATGGAGAACGCCCTTGTTTGCACTCCTGGAACCCGCCTCGGCCCTGTGCGGAGATGACTCGCAGCCTCAAGGGGCGGCGCCTCGAAGGAAGACCGATGTTGAGATGTTGATTATAGGCCCTGGCCCGCGCCGCGCGGCGTCACGAAACCATTTCCGGCCCATTCAGTCGCTGTTTTCTTCCGTAAACATTTGATAGGTCTCAGTTACCTAGTGAAATTTTTGGAAATTTTCGGAAAAAGACCGCACTCTTCTGAAGGCCTAATAGAAATTTTCGGAAGCTTTTTTGAATCTTTCCGAAGAAATAGGACGGGTCCGCCGGCGGCGCGACGCCGCCGCAGGCTCTTGCTCGCCGGGCCTTTGGCGCCCACATCGCGGCGGACGGAGGCGATGTGACCGATAATCAGCCCGGCAATCCCCTTCTCGAGCCGTGGACCGGCCCGTTGGAGGCGCCGCCTTTCGCGGCGCTGAGCGCATCGCATTTCCGCCCGGCCTTCGACGCGGCGCTCGACGAGGCCCGCGCCGAGATCGCGGCCATCGCGGCGAACCGAGAGCCGGCGACGTTCGAGAACACCATTAAGGCGCTCGAGCGCAGCGGCCGGCGCTTGAGCAAAGTGTCGTCCGTCTTTTTCAATCTCGTCTCGGCGGACGCCAACGACGAGATGCAGGCGATCGAGCGGGAGGTCGCGCCGAGGCTCGCGCGCCAGCGCGACGAGGTTTTCCTCAACCGGGCGCTTTACGATCGGGTCGCCGCCCTTCAGGCGGCTCGTGCATCGCTCGGTCTCGGTGACGAGCAGGCGCGGGTGCTGGAGCGCTATCAAGTGCTTTTCTCGCGCGCCGGCGCTGGCCTCGCCGACGACGTCAAGGAGCGGCTCGCCGCCATCAACGAGCGGCTGGCGACGCTCGGGGCAAAGTTCGGGCAGAACATGCTCGCCGACGAGAAATCCTGGCGCCTCGTTCTGGAAGCGCCCGAGGACCTTGAAGGCCTGCCCGACTGGCTCGTCGCCTCGGCGGCCCGCGCGGCGGCCGACCGCGGCCTTCCGGGCAAGCACGTCATCACGCTCGCGCGTTCGAGCGTCGAGCCGTTCCTGCAATTCTCGGCGCGGCGCGACCTGCGCGAGAAGGCTTTCGCCGGCTGGGCGGTGCGCGGCGAGAATCCCGGCCCGACCGACAATCGCGCGATCATCGGCGAAATCGTAAAGCTTCGCGCAGAGCGCGCGCGGCTCCTCGGCTTCGACAGCTTCGCTGAATTCCGCCTCGCCGACACGATGGCGAAGACGCCCGAGGCCGCGCGCGCCCTTCTCGAGACGGTGTGGACGCCGGCGCTCGCGCACGCCGCGGAGGAGGAGGCCGCGCTGCAGGCAATCGTCGCGGAGGAGGACGGCAACTTTCGCATCGCACCCTGGGACTGGCGCTACTATGCCGAAAAACGCCGCAAGCGGCTGTTCGATCTCGACGAGGACACGATCAAGCCCTACCTCACACTCGACCGGATGATCGAGGCCGCCTTTTTCGTCGCCGGCCGATTGTTCGGCCTCAGCTTCGTTGAGCGCTTCGACATACCCCTCTACCATCCCGATGTCCGCTCGTGGACGGCGCTCAGTGCCGAAGGCGCGCCGGTTGCGCTCTTCCTCGGCGACTATTTTGCGAGACCGTCCAAGCGCAGCGGCGCCTGGTCGAGCGGCTTCAGAAAGCAAGAGAAACTCGACGGCGCGATTCTCCCGATCGTTGTCAATGTCCTCAACCTCGCCAAGCCGCCCGACGGCGAGCCGCCGCTTCTCGGCTTCGATGAGGCGAGGACGCTGTTTCACGAATTCGGCCACGCGCTGCACGCCATGCTGTCGAGCGTCACCTATCCGCTGATCTCCGGCACCAGCGTCGCGACCGACTTCGTCGAGTTTCCCTCCCAAGTCTACGAGCGCTGGCTCGAGCGGCCCGAGATTCTGAGGCGCTTCGCGCTCCATCGCGAAACGGGCGAGCCGATGCCGGAACGTCTCCTGGACAAGGTGATGGCGGCGCAAAAGTTCAACCGGGGCTTTGCGACGGTCGAATGCGCCGCCTCCGCCTTCGTCGATCTCGATCTCCATGCCGAGCGGGAGCCAGAAAACGTCGATGTCGTCGCCTTCGAGAAGCAGGAGCTCGACAGGCTGAAGATGCCGGAAGCGATCGCGATGCGCCACCGCACCCCGCATTTCCAGCACATTTTCAGCGGAGGCGGTTATGCGGCCGCCTATTACAGCTATCTTTGGTCGGAGGTTCTCGACGCCGACGGCTTCGAAGCCTTCGAGGAGACGGGCGACATTTTCGATCCCGCTCTCGCGGCGAAGCTGCTCAAATCCGTCTATTCCGCCGGAAACCTTTGCGACCCGGAGACGGCTTACGAGAAATTTCGCGGGCGTCCGCCGGAGCCCGGCGCGCTCATGCGCAAGCGTGGATTTGCGAGAAGCTTTATGCGATTTTCGCCCGAAGATGAAGATGAAGATGAAGCGAGCAGTTCATGACGAAGCCGGACGTCCTGATGGTCGGTCCCTATCCCGACTGGGAAATGCCGCAACTCGAAAGCGACTACGTCGTCCATAAATTATGGCTCGCCGAGGACCGCCCGCGGTTCCTGAGCGAGGTTGGCCCACGCATTCGCGCGATCGCGACCAACGGCGTCCTTGGAGCTGACGCCGAACTGATCAACGCCTGCCCGAGGCTCGAGATCATCGCCTGTTTCGGCGTCGGATTCGACGCCATCGACCTCGACCGCGCGCGTACGCGCGGGATCCGGGTCACCAACACGCCGGATGTGCTGACCGAGGACGTGGCCGACATGGCCTTCGCGCTGATCCTCGCCAGTTTGCGTCGCATCGTCGAAGGCGACGCTTACGTCCGCTCCGGCGCCTGGACGAAGGGCGCGCTGCCGCTCGGGCGCAGCCTCAACGGCAAGAGGCTCGGCATACTCGGTTACGGCCGCATTGGCCGTGCCATCGCCCGCCGCGCTTCCGCCTTTGGCATGAGCGTCGCCTATTGCGACTTGGCCAAGGATCCAAGCTCGCCGCACGTCTACCATGCCGATCCCGTCTCCCTGGCGCGCGCGAGCGATATTCTCGTCGCCGTGACCGCCGGCGGCGCAGCGACCCGCAATCTCGTCGGCCCTTCGGTCTTCGACGCGCTCGGGCCGGAGGGGCTGTTCGTCAACGTGTCGCGCGGCCCGGTGGTGGACGAGCCGGCGCTGATCGCTGCGCTCGAGCAGAAGCGCATCGGCGGAGCCGCGCTCGACGTGTTCTGGAACGAGCCCAACATCGACCGCCGCCTCCTCGGCTTCGCCAATGTCGTCCTGCAGCCGCATCACGCGAGCGGGACCGTCGAAACGCGCAAAGCCATGGGCAAGCTCGTGCGTGACAATCTCGCCGCCCATTTCGCGGGCCGGCCGCTGCCGACGCCAGTGATCTGACAGCGTTCGCGGGTCACAAGAGAAACGCCAGCGCAGCCTCGCACGGGCTTTCGACTTTCAGCGCGAGCAGCCGGTCGGCGCGGGTCTGACCGAGATTGACCGCGGCCAGGGGCTTTCCCGCGTGCGCCGCCATCTCGACGAAGCGGAAGCCCGAATAGACCGTGAGGGACGAGCCGACGACCAGCATGGCGTCAGCCTTGTCCAGGCGCCGCACAGCCGCCGCGACCCGTTCGCGGGGAACGTTTTCGCCGAAAAAGACCACGTCGGGCTTCAGCATGCCGGCGCAGCAGCGGCAACGCGGGACCTCGAAGGACGAAAAGTCGGCGCCGTCGAGGTCGGCGTCGCCGTCCGGCGCGTCGGCGGCGTCGACGCTGAGCCAGCCTGGGTTCAGTCGGGCGAGTTCGTCCTGCATTTCGTCGCGCGGCCGTATCCCTCCGCAGCGGATGCAGCGGACACGGTCGAGCCGCCCGTGCAGGTCGATCACCTTTGCGCTTCCCGCCGCCTGATGAAGCCCATCCACGTTCTGGGTCAGAAGAAGCTCGGCTTTCCCATTCGCCTCGAGCCGGGCCAGTGCGCAGTGCGCCTCGTTCGGCCGCGCCTGGCGAAACCGTCGCCATCCGACGAGGCTTCGCGCCCAGTAGCGCCGGCGCGTCTTCTCCTCGCCCATGAAGGCCTGATAGGTCACCGGCGGCATGCGCTTCCACTTGCCGTCGGCGTCCCGATAGTCGGGAATGCCAGAGCTCGTGCTGCACCCGGCCCCGGTCAGGACGAAGAGTTTTCGATGCTGATCGACAAAGTCCTGCAGATTGCCGCATGCCGACATGGGAGGAGGATAGCGCCGGCAGCCGAATGGCGCCACATGGCGTTCCACACATTGCGTCGCAGCCAGTCCGCGCCGGCATGTCGGAGCGCGACGGGATCAAGCGAATGGAGTTCGTCCCGACGAGGGGTAGAGGCCGACTTCGTCACGGATCGACGTTTCGGCAACGGACGACGAGCAGCTGCCCGCGAATAACGGACAGCTGCCTCGATGCGTGTATTCGCAGGATAGCCGGTCTGGAGCCGGCAATCATGGTTCCTGTCGGGTTAACGCCTACGCGAAGGCAGGCTCTTTGCCGAAGGTGAGTTCCTTTGAGGCCGGCTCGAGGACGGAATCCCCCATTCTCATTTCGGCGCGGAATGCCTCCAACCGCTCCGGGTCGGGCTCGAATAAAGCGGCGTAGGCCATGACATCGCCGATGCGCTGCGGTCTTCCGATGACCTCAGGCTCGCATCCGACCGCTTTCAGGACTCGCAGGATGCGCGCGTCGAACACCGAAACGATCTGGGTCAATCCCGCAAGAAGGGCGACCTCGCCGATCCCCGCGATCAACTCGCTCAGGACGTAGCCCACGCCGTTCTTCGTCCGCTGCGGCTGCCCGTCCGCAGCCACCGCGCAGATGCGCGAGCTCTCCCAGATGGTCGCGCTTTCCACTACCTCGCCTTCCTCGAGCAATTGCGGAAAGACGTCGCGCAGCATGTTCGGCCCGGTCGTCGGCAGGAGTCGAAGCGAGCCCCAGTAGGTTCCGGTCATTGGGTCGACCGAGATAAGGTACAAGGGGTCGAGATCGTCGAACCGATCACGCTCGCGGCCGTCCTTCACGACGACCTCCCAGCCGAGCCGCTCGCCGAAGATTTCGGCCCGATTGCGAAACATCGCATCCATCTCCCGCGGAAAAAGCGACGCATTGGTACGTTCAATAAGCTTCAGCATAGTGTGCTCCTCCAGACAGGCTCAACGCTTCCGCGGATCATGCGGCCTAGTCGTCGCCCTGCAGTAGGGGTGGCGCCGCTTGCGGTCGCCTGCAAGTTGTTTGCAAAGGGCAATTAACGCTGTACGTTTGTTCTAAATAGGTAGAGCCGACTGAACTGGCGCTTCAGCCGGAAGCAACGAGAACTCAATGGAAATTCATTCAAGTAAAATTATGAAATAACATCTCGTTGCGGCAGAGTGGGCTGCGACAAGTTGTCGGCCGTATTTTGCCGTTTTTCGGCTGGATGGCCGAATCGAGAGGAAGCCGCACGCCTGAACTGGCGATTCAACCTCAAAGCCGGAACGCGCGAGCCTGTAAGACCTGTATGCTACGGCTGTTAACAACCAGCAGGCGAAACGGGTCGACCGGTGTTCCCCGCGCCCCAACCCTCTAAAGCAGCGCTTTCGCCGGAATCACGCCGGTCGCGACGGCGACGGCGATGGCGTGGCTCAGGTTTATGCAGTGCAACTTGCTGCGGGCTGTATCGAGGCGCGCACTGACGCTGCCGAAACCCAAATTCATGACTTCGGCGATTTCCCGAGAAGTCTTTCCCTTAGCGGCCCAAACCAGACATTCTTCTTCCCCCCTGGACAAGGTGACCGGGGAAGGAAGTTTAGCGTCCACGTCCGCAGCCGAATCGATGAGCGTCGACAGCCTTTGCAGTTTCACCATGTTCGTCCGCTTGTAGCGGTCCCACTCCGTCCTGGAGTGATCGCTCGTGAAGGATACCAGCGAACGTTCCCCCGTTCCGTTTCGGATCGGGATCGAAAAGCCGTTGCGCCCGACGCCGTGCTTGGCCGCGTCGGTGAAGAATGCCTGCACGATCGGATCGTCGCTCGCCAAAGCTTCCCAGTCGAACGGCAGCAACACGTTTCCTCCCCGTGCGATGACGGGATCGATGTGAACGTAGTCTTCGAGAAAGTAACGTGTCTGCCAAGCCCGGGAGTAGGTGGCGATCGCGGTCGCCAAGCTCGCTTCGCGGCTCCCGCCGGAAGCGAAACGCACGTGGGCGATATGTCTGACCGCGATCTCCGATGCGATCGCCTTCAACGTCTTCCTCAGGTCCTGCTCGCCGTAGCCGAGGATCGTGTCGGTCAGCCTCATGGCGGACCTGTCGATGTTGACGCCGTCCATCGGTCGCTCCGGCATCACCAGGCCCCTGGTCCGCCAATGTCGGGTGAAACGCCTCGACAGGCGCGCAGAAAACCGTCCGACGATCGAATTTGCATCCGGTCGAAAACAAACCCAACTTCTTCTACGATCGCCTGCATCGGCTTCAGCGCAACAAGACGCATGGAGGGCCTCACGGCTCGCGAGGGTTTAGCAGACTGTAACCCGATGCGATAGGGCGCCTAAGAAAGCCAGATCTAAGCCGTAGAGTCCTCAGCGCGCCGCCGCGCGATTGACGATCGGCCGGCAGTCGACGCCGGTCAGCGCGCCGTAATTGTGCGTCCCGCGGGTTTCGAGCCGCGAGCGGCAAAAGGCGCCTGCAACCGGTGAAGCGGCGCGTATCAGCGCGGCCGCCTGAAGCCCGACGGACAACCGATCGCAGAGATCTCGGGCGCGATTCTCGAAATCGGCCAGATCGCGCATGTCGTCCTTCAGCGCTGCCACGTGCGCATCCAGCGCCGCATTGTCGCCGCCTGTTGAACCGACCTCGGCGAAATAGGCCTCGAGCGCCTGCGGCGAGCGGCTGATGGCGCGCGCGATATCGAGGCATTGCACGTTGCCGCTCCCCTCCCAGATCGCGTTGACCGGCGCCTCGCGGTAAAGGCGGGGCATCGGCGAATCCTCCATGACTCCGGAGCCGCCAATGCATTCCAGCGCCTCATAGGCGTGAGCGGGCGCGCGTTTGCAAATCCAGTATTTGCCGATCGCTGTGCCGAGCCTGACCAGTGCGTCCTCGTGCGCCTCGTTGCGATGATCGAGCGCGCGCGCCAAGCGCATGGTGAGAGTCAGCGCCGCCTCGGCCTCGATGGCGAGATCGGCGAGAACTGCGGTCATGATCGGCTGGTCGACGAGAAGCGCGCCGAATGCCTTGCGCTGCCGGCAATGATCGACCGCCTGGGAGACGGCCGCACGCATGCCGGCGGACGAGCCGATCATGCAGTCGAACCGGGTCATCGCCACCATTTCGATGATGGTCGCGACGCCTTGGCCTTCGGGGCCGACCATCCAACCGAGCGCGCCGCGCAGCTCGGTCTCGCTCGACGCGTTCGACACGTTGCCCATCTTTCGCTTGAGGCGCACGATCTGGAGCGGGTTCTTCGTTCCATCCGGCCGCCAGCGCGGCACGAGGAAGCAGGAGAGGCCGCCCAACGTCTGGGCGAGCGCGAGAAATGCGTCGCACATCGGCGCCGAGACGAAGAACTTGTGGCCGACGAGCTCGTAAGGTTGTCCCGGCCCCTCGGCGCCTGTCGGAACGGCGCGGGTCGTGTTGGCGCGCACGTCTGAGCCGCCCTGCTTCTCCGTCATCGCCATCCCGATCGTGACGCCCTGTTTCTGGTCAGCCGGAACGTTGCGGGGATCGTAGATGCGCGCGGTAATCTTCGGCAGCCACGCCGCGGCGAGATCGGGCTGAGCCTCGAGGCAGGGGACAGCCGCGAAGGTCATGGTGATCGGGCAGCCGTGCCCGGCCTCGACCTGGGTCTGCATATAGGAGCGCGCCGCACGCGCAACATGCGCGCCCTCGCGCGGCTCGGTCCACGGCGAAGAATGAATGCCTTCCGCGATCGCGGATCTCATCAGCTCGTGATACGCAGGATGAAAGCGAACGAGATCGACGCGGCGGCCATAGCGGTCGTGGGTGTCGAGCTCGGGCGGATTCCTGTTGGCGAGCACGCCGAGCTCCAGATAGTCAGTCGACCCCGCCCGGGCGCCGAAGGAACCGAGCGCGTTCGCGGCCCATTCCGCGCCCTCACGCCGCACGGATTCCTTGAGCGCGGAATCGGAATCGTAAAGATTATAGTCGACGAGTTCGACCGGCTGGTTGAACACCTCGTGAGTGGAGGCGCCGTACGGATCGAGAGGAACCGCTGCGCGCGAACCCGATGATGCGGCGGCCGACGTCATTTCGATGTTCCCCAATGGCGCTGAAAGTCGCGCCATGGTAAATCGACGCGCCGGGGCTTCTCAACTCCATTCGTCGCTCCTTTGGCCGTGCTTCGAGCGCGCTTCATCATGCTGTTCGCAGCCCGTCCCTACCAGGAGAGGCCTTTCCGGACCGGATCAAGCAACAGCAAGGGGATTTCGGAATGTTCGTCCGCCGAGCCATTTCGATCTTCGCCGCCGCGCTTGCGCTCGTCGGCGTCGCGCGGGCCGCCGCGGCCGCGCCTAAGCATGTGATCCTCATCATGATGGAGAATCACGGAACGGGCGCGCTGCTCGGCAACCGCGAGGACGCGCCGTTCCTCAATGAGCTGATCACGGAAAAGGGCGTGCGCTACGCGACCCAATATTACGGCGTGACGCATCCGAGCCTGCCCAATTATCTCGCCCTGGTCGCCGGCGACGATATGGGGCTTCACGACGATTGCAAGGCGGGCGCCGACGTCAAGTGCGCGCCGGACGAGTTCGTCCCCGGCGCGGGAGAAGGGCCGATGGCGGGCCACATGCTGACCGACGAGCAGGAAAGGCGAGCCTCCGACACGCCGCATCTGTTCTCCGCCAAGACGCTGATCGACGAGCTCGACACCGCCAAGGTCAGCTGGAAGGTCTACATGCAGGGCCTTCCCGCCGACCACAAACTGAGCGAATACGGCCCCCTCGACGTTTCGGGCAAGGTTGTCGCCAAGCTCTACGCGCAGAAGCACAATCCGTTCGTTTATTTCTCGCGCTTCGTCGACGATCCGGCGCGCATGGCGAGGCTTCTCCCGGACGACGGCTTCGCTGCCGATTTGCAGGGCGGCCTCGCCGGCTTCACCTGGATCTCTCCTGACCAGTGTCACGACATGCATGGGATTTCGCCCGCTTCGGCGGCGGCGATCGGCGAGCCGGCGTGCTCGTTCGCCCAACGGGGGCAGCTCGACCATTCGGTGATCCGCCTCGGCGACGATTATCTGCGCGGCATTGTCGGGGTGATCCGCGCCTCGCCGGCATGGCGGGACGACACGGCGATCGTCATCGTCTGGGACGAGGACGACTACGCCGGCTCGGCAGGCGTCAGGGGCAGTCCGATCGGCCGCAACGGGGTTTCACTCGGCGGCGGCCGAGCGCCGCTGTTCGTGGTGACGAGCAAGGACGCAAGCCCTCGCAAGATTGATGCGCCCTACAATCACTATAATTTGCTGGCGACGCTCGAGGCCGCCTATGGCGTCGACTGCCTCGGCCATGCCTGCGACGCAAAGGACGCGCTGATCGACGGGCTGTTCGAGTAGGGTGGGCTGGCCGCTGAAGTCGGTCAGGCTCGGTGCTTCGCCGACGTCGAATCCCGGTGCTCGAACATGACCCGCGCATACGACCCTCGTCTCACTCCCGCCCGCCCTGACCTCGCCGCCGCTCATTTGCGGGGTGTCGTCGACGCGCCTCGCTACGCGGACGGCCGGACGATGCAGGTCATCGAAGCGAGTGCGCCGCTCCGGCGTTGGCCGGCGCCGGACGCGCCGCTCGAGACCGAGGCGCTCTTCGGCGAGGCCGTGATGGTTTATGACGAGGCGGAGGGTTGGGTCTGGGCTCAGCTCGATCGCGACCTCTATGTCGGCTATCTGCCGCGCGCCGCGCTCGGCGCGCCAACCGAGCCGACGCATCGCGTGTCGGCACTGCGAACGCACGCCTATCCGGGGCCGAGCATCAAGCTGCCGCCGCGCATCGCGCTCTCGCTCGGCGCCCGGCTGACGATCGCGCAGCAGGAGAAGGATTTCGCGGCGAGCGCCGGCGGCCTGTGGCTGTGGCGCCGCCATCTCACGGACGTCGGCTTGGGTGAAGCGGACTTCGTCGCGGTCGCCGAGCTTTTTGTCGAGACGCCCTATCTCTGGGGCGGGCGCACGTCCGAGGGGATCGACTGTTCAGGTCTTGCGCAGACCGCGTTGACCGCCGCCGGAATCGCCGCCCCGCGCGACAGCGACATGCTGGCCGCCCTGGGCGAGCCGGTCGCGATCAACGGCCCGATCCCGCTCATGCGCGGCGATCTCGTCTTCTGGAAAGGCCATGTCGGGATCATGCGCGACGCGCAGACCCTGCTTCACGCCAACGGATTTCACATGAAGGTGGTCAGCGAGCCGCTGGGGGAGGCGCGCGCCCGCATCGCCACGGCCGACGGCGGGGAAGTGACGAGCGTGAGGAGGTTGGCGCGCTTCCACCTCGCCTCGCTTGCACGGAGAGGGCTGGGGTGAGGGGCCACGCCGAACGCCGGAGGTCCGCGCGGCTCTTCATCCGGCGCTTCGCGCCCACCGTCTCCCCGCAAGCGGGCAGAAGGAACGTCTCATTTCTTCCCGCCGATGCCGAGGTTGGCGAAGCGGCTGTTGAAGCGCGACAGACGGCCGCCGCGGTCGATCAGCTGCTGTGTGCCGCCGGTCCAGGCCGGATGCGTGTTGGGGTCGATGTCGAGATTGAGGGTTGCGCCCTCCTGCCCATAGGTCGAGCGGGTCATGAACTCGACGCCATTGGTCATGACGACCTTGATCATATGGTAGTTGGGGTGAATGTCGGGCTTCATCGCAAAAACTCTGGCGCAATAAAGGAAGAGCCGTCCGGGCGGCCGGCGGCTCTTTGGCTGGCGGTCCTATACGCCGGCGGCCGGAATGACGCAATAGGTCGCAGGCGGGGGCCTTGATTTCGGCTGAAAAAGGGTCCGTAACGCACGTGGAAGATCGGAGGCCCGCACGAAATGTCTGCTGACGCCGCCGCCGCTTCGAAGGCGACCCGAGCCCCGCTCGGCGCCCTGAGGCCGCTTCTGCCCTACGCGCTCGCCTATCGCGGCCGCATCATTGGCGCGCTCATCGCCCTTCTGATCGCTTCGGCCGCGACGCTGGTCGTCCCGGTCGCAGTCCGGAGGATGACCGACTTCGGCTTTTCGCATTCCAACGTGGGCTTCATCCGCGTCTATTTCCTCGCCATGCTCGGCGTCGTCGCCGTGCTCGCGCTCGCCTCCGGGGCCCGCTCCTACTTGGTCACGACGCTCGGCGAGCGCGTGGTCGCGGACCTGCGCTCGAACCTGTTCGCCCATTTGACGCGGCTCGATCCCGGCTTCTTCGACGCCGAAAAGACCGGCGAGATCGCCTCGCGCCTGTCCGCCGACACGACGCAGCTTAAGGCGACCTTCGGCTCCTCCGCCTCGATCGCGTTGCGCAATCTCTTCATGTTCGTCGGCGCGATCGCCATGATGGCGATCACCAGCCTCAAATTGTCGGCCTTCGTGCTCGCAGCGATTCCCGTGATCGTGCTGCCGCTGTTCGCCGCCGGCCGCGCTGTCCGCCAGCGCTCGCGCCGCGCCCAGGACACGCTCGCCGAGGCGACCGCATTCGCGACCGAAAGCCTGTCGGCGGTCCGCGTCATGCAGTCGTTCGTGGCGGAGGCCTTCACCGCGGGGCGCTATCGCCAGGCGGCTGACGGCGCCTATGAGGCGGCGCGCCACACGGCCCAGGCACGCGGGATCGTCACCGTCGCGGCGCTGTTCCTCGCCTTCGGCAGCGTCGTCGTCATCCTGTGGCTCGGCGCGCAGGACGTCGTCGCGGGCCGCATGTCGGGTGGAACGCTGCTCCAGTTCGTCCTCTACGCCGTGTTCGGCGCCGGCGCGCTCGGGCAATTGTCGGAGGTGTGGAACGAGGTGTCGCAGGCCGCCGGCGCCGCCGCGCGCATCGGCGACCTATTGGCGGTCAAACCGCGCATCGCCGCGCCTGCCGCGCCGCTCGCGCTCGCGAGGCCGGTTCGCGGCGAGCTGGCGTTCAAGGCGGTCGATTTCGCCTATCCCGGCCGCGACGAGGGGGCGGTGCTGCGGAACGTCAGCTTCCTTGTCGCGCCGGGCGAAGCCGTCGCCATCGTCGGCCCGTCGGGAGCTGGGAAGTCGACCCTGTTCCAGCTGGCGCTGCGCTTCTATGACCCGATGCGGGGCGCGGTCACGCTCGACGGGCTCGATATTTCAAGACTCGATCCAGCCGCGTTGCGCGCGGAAATCGCCTTCGTCCCCCAGGATGCCTTCATCTTCGGCGCGACCGTCGCCGACAACATCGCCTACGGGTCGCCGGAGGCGACTCGCGAAGCCATCGTCGCCGCCGCGAAGCAGGCTGCCGCGCACGGCTTCATCATGGGCCTTCCGAAGGGTTACGAAACCCCGCTCGGCGAGCGCGGCGCGACGCTGTCGGGCGGCGAGCGCCAGCGCATCGCCATTGCCCGCGCGATCCTGAAAGACGCGCCGGTGCTGCTGCTCGACGAGGCGACGTCGGCGCTCGACGCAGAGAGCGAAACGCTGGTGCAGGGCGCGCTCGAGGCGCTGATGAGGAGCCGGACCACGCTGGTCATCGCGCATCGGCTCGCCACCATCGTCAACGCCCACCGCATCCTCGTCCTCGAAGCCGGCTCAGTCGTCGAAGAGGGCGCCCACGCCTCGCTGCTGGCCGCGGGCGGGCTGTACGCACGCCTCGCCCACCTTCAGTTCGAGACCGGCGCCGCGGCGCTCACCGCCATGGCCGAGGCCGCGCAGTAGATCACCCGAAGCGACCTTGGATTGGCGGCGGCGTGGGCCTCGGCCAGGGTTCGACTGGCGCGGTCCACGATGGCTGAGCGAGTTTATTCGGGTAACAGCAAATTGGCTTCCGGAACGACCATGGAGCACTGAACTCGCTCGGCGCGCGGGTCGGGCGCGGCGCCAGCGCCTCCGCAGAAAATCATTGCGCCGAGCCTTGGCGAGCGCAAGTGAGGCGCCGCCCGCTCTTCGTGCGCCCGCGACGGCGAACGTCGAGCTCCGGGTGACGGGGGACCCGGACGACAAGTAACAAGTTGCCGTGGCGGCAGGCGCCGACGGCGGTGAAGCGGAAGATGTTAGGGGTGCGCTTTTCTGTTTCAGAACTCGCCGCGGCCGGTGATCAAGAAATTAAGGGAGGATCATTAGTTAGCTCTGTCGCTGATCTAGGATTTGGGAATATATTCGCCTCGTTGAAAACCCAGACCGCTGGACGAAATTCAATTTGTCGGTGGACAGGCTAGGCTTTCTGTCAAAAATTAGATACGATACGAAAAATCAGAAACAATGTTATGTACTTTGATCAAAATATGAATTTGCGGCTTTCTTGAAGCGAATTGACAAAATTGTTGGATCTAAATCTTGGCGAAAAACCCGGTTCGATCTCGACGAGTATGTCGATGTCGCTCCACCGGCGAATTTCACCGCGGGCGAGCGAGCCGAACAGCGCGGCGTGGCTCACGCCGCGAGACTTCAGTGCCCTTGTCTTCTCGCGCAGCTTCGCGATGATCGTTTCGGCTTCCAGGGAGACAAGATATTACAACGCGACACGCGGAAGCGCGGCAGGCACGCGAAGACGGCAAAATCGTCCGTTTTCGGGCGTCCGCCCACTTCGATTAGGTAGCCCGCTCGAGAGCCGGCGGGCTATGCCGCCGGCGCATCAAGCCGGATCGACGTGCGAATCTCGTCGTAGTCCGCCCTCAAGAGTCCGCCATCGCGCTCGATCAGTCCGACTTCCTCGAGCGCCTTCACATCCTCGTGCACGCGCTTGAAGTCCCGGCCGAGTTCGCGGGCGAGCGCGCGAATGCTGGTCGCCGGCTCGCGATGCAGGCGGCGCAACAGCTCGTATCGCTTGTCGGTCATGCGGGAGGCGAGCGCCGACCAGGAAACGAACGTGATGTTGTCTTCCGCTTCCATCGGCTCCCCGCGCTCGGCGCGCCGCCACGCGTCCGCCACACGCGCAGCCGCCTCCTCGAGCGTTCCGCCCACGATGATCTCCTTTTTCATTGTCGCCTCCGGATAGCTTCGACTTCAGACGTGAACTGCGCCAGGAGTCGATCGATCGATGTAAACAAGAAGGGTTCCTCGCGATCGTCGAAATGGCGATGGTCGCCTTTGCCCCGCTCGTTATCGTAGCCGAGCACGCGGCGGCCGCCGACCACATAGACAAGGCGATATTTGAAGCGATGTCGCGAGGGCGGCGTCGGTTTTGGGGAGCCGCCAGACCACCATCTCGACCAGAGCGCCATCCGGGTAGACAACCCGCTCCCGGACCAGCAACCCCGCGTTCATGATGGCGGATCATGACATCGGCCCGGCGATGGCGTCAACCGCCATCAACGTGATCGCAACACCCGGACCTCCTCGGGCCAGAACCATTCATTCCCGGGCACTGCGGCCGGGTATCCTTCCGCGCCCCGCTTCACAGACGCAGCAGGTCGCCTCGCGCCGAAGTTCCCCCTTGCGCCGTTCTCACTCCTGCTCCCTCCTTCCCGGGAATCCGGAGGGAGAGCGGACCGTCAGCCCGCGCGCGTCCGCTCGGATTCGCGAAGATCCTTCTTGGAGATCTTTCCGACTGGCGTCTTCGGCAGCTGGTCGCGGATCTCGAGCTCGCCGATCATCTCGTGCTTGCCGAGCCTGTTCCTGAGGAACGCCTTCATCTCGTCCAGCGTCAGCGGCGGCGCGCCGGCCTTGAGCTTGACGAAGGCCTTCGGCGTCTCGCCGCGGTAGGCATCGGGAACGCCGATGACGCTGACTTCCTCGACCGAGGGGTGCTGGTAGATCGCTTCCTCGATGTTGCGCGGATAGACGTTGAATCCGCCGACGATGAGCATGTCCTTGGTGCGGTCGACGATATAAATGTATCCGTCCTCGTCCATGACGCCGACGTCGCCGGTACGGAAGTAGCCGTCCGCTGTCGTCACCGCGGCGGTCTCCTCCGGCTTTTTCCAATATCCCTTCATCACGTTCGGGCCCCTGACGCAGATTTCGCCGCGCTCGCCGAGCGCGACTTCGCGGGAGGGGTCGACCACGTCGACGAACTTCATCTCGACGCGCGGCATGGGAACGCCGCATGAGCCCGGCCTCGGCGCGGCGCCGCGCGGCGTGAAGGTGCCGACGGGCGAGGTTTCCGACATGCCCCATCCTTCGGCGAGCCGGCAACCGGCTATCGCCTGAAACTTCTGTTGCACCGCGACCGGCAGGGGCGCTCCGCCCGAAGCGCAGAACTTGAGCGAGGAGAAATCGAACGTCTCGACGCCCGGGAGGTTGAGCACGGCGACATGCATTGTCGGCACACCGGGAAAGACGGTGATCTTCTTGAGCGCGATGTCCTTCGCCACGGCGGACGGGTCGAAACGGGGATGGAGGACAAGCTCGGCGCCCAACCGCAAACCGAGGATCATCACCGCCGAAAGCGCGTAGATGTGAAAGAGAGGCAGGACGCAAAGGGTGCGCTCCTTGCCCTCCAGCATGCCCGGCGGATCGGTGCGCGTCGCGGTCTCCGTGTATTGCGCGCAGGCCGCCGTCAGATTGGCGTGGGTCAGCATCGCGCCCTTGGGCGAGCCGGTCGTGCCGCCGGTGTACTGGATGACCGCGAGCGCTTCCCTCGGATCGAGCTCATGGACGGAATGGCGCCCGTCGTTGTCGATGAGGTCGCGGAAGGCGACGATGCGCTCGTCGCGCCTGATTTCGGAAAGCATGTTCTGCGCCGTCATGAACGCCTTCGCCGGCCCCGGCGCGAGCGCGTATTCGGAGAACTCGCCGATGACCAGTTTCTTGAGCCGCGTCGAGGCGAGAAGCTTGTCTGCCCGCGGGTAGAGCGAGGCGACGTCGAGCGTGACGAGGATGTCCGTCTCGCTGTCCTCGATCTTGAGCTCGAGCGTGCGGAGCGCGTCGAGCGGCGAATAATTGACGACCGTCCCACCGGCCTTCAGCACGCCGAAGAAGGCGATCGGGTAATGGGGCGTGTTGGGCAGATAGAGGCCGACGTGCACGCTCGGCCCGACGCCGAGCTTCTGGAAGCCCGCGGCGGCGCGGTCGGCCAGCGCCTCGAGCTCCGCGTAGGATATGCGCCTGTCCATGAACTCGAACGCGGGAAGCGGGCCGAAGCGCCGGACCGACTGGGCGAGAATGCTGTGGACATGAAGAGGCTCGATCGGCGCATCCCAGCGGACGCCGGCGGGGTAGGACTTCAACCATGGCTGTGCGTTCATCGGCGCCTCGCGTTTCCCAGGATATACTACCCTCTCGCAAGCTCTTTTGCGCTTCTAAGCGCGCGGTCAAACAGCCTTGCTCTTCCTCAGCACAGAGTTAATGCGTGTCTGCCAGCCGGCGCCGGTCGCCTTGAAGCGCTCGATCACGTCGCGGTCGAGCCGCAACGTCACCAACACCTTGCGATCGGGCTTCAGCGGGCGGCCGACCCGCCGCACGATGCCGGGGACCGGCTGCGAAAGATCCGGCGCGGCCTCCGGGTCAGCGGCGACGCCTCGGGCGATCTTCGCGTCTTCGCTAGCGGTTGGCTGAGTGAGTTTCCCTTTCATAGAAAGCGGCCTCGCGACTGTTGGCCATCCGGGCCGAAATGATGCGGCGTTCGTCGCCTCGCTCGACAAAAACGACAACATGCAAGCGCGCGCCCAGCGGGGCCATCGCGATGAGCCGCATCTCGGCCGTATTCCCTGCGACGATCTTCGAAAATCAACGGCAAGGCTTCCAGGTCGCGAAAGTCGACTCCGTGTTTGGCCAGGTTGGCGAGGCGGCTTCTTCTCGTCCCATGTCGTTACGCTTTTTTGTAGCTACAAGAAGTACCCCGTCAAGAGGCGGGACGCTCATTCAATCCTGGCTCGCATAGGCGTGACTGGCTGTCGATTTTATATTGGCGCCAACTTTTGAGCCAAAAGGACGAAGTCCGGGGAGCGCGCGGCGTTGCGCTCGGCGGTCGGCCGATGCAGGATCGCGGGCTGCGAGGGGCGGACGGAGGATTGAGCAATGACGGACCAGAACGCCATCTGCGCCGTCGTTGGAGTGGGCCCCGGCAACGGCGAAGCCTTTGCCCGGCGCTTTTCCGCCGACGGCTACGCGGTCGCCCTGATGGCGCGGAGGACGGAGCTCAGCGCAAAGATCGCCGGCGAGCTTCCCAGTGCGAGAGCCTACGCCTGCGACGTCGCCGACGCCGCCTCGGTAGCCGATGCGTTCTCCCGGACGCGAGCCGAGCTCGGCGAGGTCGACGTTCTCGTGTTCAACGCGGGCTCCGGCGTCTGGGGCTCGGTCGACGAGATCAAGCCGGAGGATTTCGAGCGGGCCTGGCGGGTGAACGCGCTCGGCCTCTTCCTGACGGCGCGGCAGGTCATTCCGGCGATGCGACGCAAGGGCAAGGGGGCGATCGTGGTCGTCGGCGCGACCGCCTCGCGGCGCGGCGTCGCCGGCACGGCGGCCTTCGCCCCGGCCAAGATGGCGCAGCGCGGGCTCGCCGAATCGATGGCGCGCCATCTCTGGCCGGCCGGGATCCATGTCGCGCTCATCGTGGTCGATGGCGTCGTCGGCGGCCCGGTGACCCACGCGCGCTTCGCCGACCGCGCGGACGACGCCTTCATTGCGCCGGCCGGGGTCGCGGCGATCGCCGCCGAGCTGGTCAGGCAGCACCGCTCCGCTTGGAGTTTCGAGGTCGAAGCGCGGCCGTATGCGGAGAAGTGGTGACGCTCTTCAACCCGCCGCCAACAGCCCCGGCAGCTCCGCCAGCGTCCGCACCTCGAAATCCGGCGCCCCGGGCAGGCGCTCGCGGCGCTGGCCGTAGCGGTTGCACCAGACGACGCGCATGCCGAAGTCCGACGCCCCATGGGCGTCCCAGGCGTTGGACGACTGGAACGAGATCGCTCCCGCCGGCAGGCCGAGAGTGTCGAGCGCGAGCTGATAGACTTTTGGATGGGTCTTGAACACGCCGACCGCCTCGACCGACAGGACGGCGTCGAAGGCGCCTGCGAGGCCCGAGCGCCGAACAAGAGTCTCCAGCATGGCGGGCGAACCGTTGGAGAGGATCGCGGTCTTGAACCCCCTCGCCCTGATCGCCCGCAACACCTCGGGAACCTCCGGGAACGGCTCGAGACCGAGGTAAAGCTCCATCATCTTCTCGCGCAGCCCGGGCTGCTCGAGGCCGAGGCTTTCGAGGGCGAAGTCGAGCGCATCGACGGTCACAAGCCGGAAGTCGGCGTAGCGGTTCTGCAGGGATCTCAGCCAAGTGTACTGCAGCTGCTTGTCGCGCCACAGCGCGCTCAAGGCCACGCGCTTGTCCGCTGGGACGTCCTCGCAGCGCGCGGCGGCGGAGGCGAAGTCGAACAGCGTGCCGTAGGCGTCGAAGACGCATGCGCCGACGCCTTCGAGCCGCCGAACCGAAGCGCTCGTCATGATGGCCTCCCCATGCGCGCCCGGCTTTCACGAGCCGCAGAGACGCGGGCGAGCTCGCTTTGCAGGACGTCGATCCGATTTCTGAGCGTTTCGCTTTCAACCTCTCCGTAGGAGATTTCCGCCTCGCGCGCGAGGCGGGCGAGAAGCTCCCGCTCCGCCTCGTCGAGATCGGTCCCCTCCTCGTGTCCGCCGTACAGAAGCACCGCGTAGCAGCGGCGCGGATTGCCGACGGGCACGCCGAGAACCGGCCGCCCAAGATCGGTGGGCAGCCGGACGTCCGGCAGGTCGGTCCCGCGTCCGTCGAGCCGGAATGGGCCGTCATCGAGCCGTCCAGCGAGAGGCGGCTCGACGCGCAAGAGTCTGTCGGCGTCCGTCTTTGCCCACCCGGCGCTGACGCGGCGGCGGAAAACCCCGTCCTCCTCGCGGAACAGCGCCGCCGAGGCCAGGCGCAGGGAGCGCGACGGCTCGTCGACCAAGAGGCGATCGATCTCGTCGAGGCTCACGGCGCGCTGGATCGTACGCCCGACCGCGGCGAGACGGGCTTCGGCGCGGCGAAAACTCCGGTCGAACAGCCGATCCGCGAGCTCGGTCAGCCATTCGTGCGCCCGGGAGATCAGGAAAATGAGCGCGGAGGCCGCCAGCACCCACGCCCATTCCGGCAGCTGCGTCCATTCGTTGATCGTGTTCAGCTCTTCATGGACGAAAAAGGCCGGCAGGCTGAGCAGGAGTCCGAGCAGGGACGCGCGCCGCAGCGGCACCCAGACGCTGACCACGGTCGGGCGGCGCACCGCCTCCACCACGAACAGGCACAGAATTCCGTTGACGAGGTAGAAGAGGCCCGTCACGTCCTCAGTCACCGCGCCTTCGCCGAAAAGGCTCGCCGGCAGCGACGTCTCCATCGAGATTTCGGCGATGAGGTAGGCGGGCAGCCCGATCAGGCAGCCCCAGATCACCCAGCGCATCCGCTGGCAGTCGCGCGGCGAGAGATGTTTGCGACGGCCGAGCAGGATTGCGAGGGCGGCGGCGCTGACCGCGAAGCCGAGCAGAATCGAGGCCTCGAACGCGAGCTCGGTCGGATAGCCGAACGCGCTCCCGAGACTCGCGAGCGCCACCGCCAGGAACAGGAAGGCGAGCGCCGGCAGAGCCTGCTCGATCCGGCGCCACGGGCCCTCGGCGCGATCGACCGGGGCGCGCAGCGAAAACAGCAGCAGTCCCGTATAGCCCGCGGCTTGCAGAATGCAGGCGGCGGCGTTCTGGGCGAGCAGAGCCCAGGGCCATTGCTGCAGCCAGGCGAAGAAAAAGAAGGCCTGGCCCGGGTTGAAATAGATCGTGTAGGCGAAGAAGCCCCAGGTCATCGGGCCCGGCCGGATCCAGACGAGATAGGCGGCCCCGAGGACGACGAGGACGCCGGCGACCTGCTGGATGAGCAGCACTGCGTCGAGCGCGAGCGAGCGTCGCCGGGGCTCGGCGACGAGCTTGACCTCGCGGGCCGGCCGGTCGCTGCGCGGCGCAACGACGAGGGTCGCCTCGCGGCCTGGCATGACGAAGGTGACGCCGCCCCAGAGGGCGAGATTGCTGGCGCACACCTCGGTGTCGACCGGGATGCAGCGCATGCGCGCGAGGTCGAGCCGGTCGCCGATCCGCAGGCCGGCCCGCCAGGCTGGCGACTCCGCTTCGTCGGCGAACGGGCTCTGCAAGTCGTAGATCAGCCCGTCGGCATTCACCGCCATGCCGAACGATGCCAGTGGACGGACCAGGCGGGCAAAGTCGGGCGCGATCATCGCGAGCGCATAGAGCGTCAGCAGCGCCAGCAGGACGCGGCCGCCGAGCCTTGCGCCGTTCTGTTCCTTCATCAGCCGATATCACTCCGCCGCTCATTAGGCGCTGTCGTTGACCACGCCCTACCCAGGCTACGCGCCTCGCAGGTCCTTATACATGAGACGCGTGGCGTCGTAGCGCTCGGAGAAGGTGTCGCGCGCGTAAGCGGGGATCGTCCCCGCCAGCTCGTATCCGAGCGACTGGTAGAGCGCCTCCGCGGCGTCGCCCGCCGTGTCGAGGGTGAGCAGCCAGCGGCCCGCCTCGAAGGCGCGCCGCTCGATCTCCGCCATCAGCGCGCGCGCGACGCCCGCCCGGCGAGCGCGCGGATCGACGAGAACCTTGGACACTTCAGCGTGATGGCGCTTGCTCGGCATGGCGTCGAGGTCGAGCTGAGCGGTGCCGAAGATGTCGCCGCCGAGGGCGGCGACGAGGACCAGCCGGCTTCCCGCCTCGTGGGCCGGCGCGACCTCGTCGCGCCAGAATGCGCGCGCCGCGTCCATGCCGAACGGCAGGACGAAGCCGACGCTCGCGCCCTCGTGCACGCACGCGTGCAGGATCTCGGCGAGGCGGTCGAGGCTTCGGGCGAAGGCCGCCGGGTCGAGGGAGGCGACGGCGAGGGCGGTCGGGGAAGACATGTCGCCCATGATGAGGGGGAAGGCCATCGGCGTCTACGGCGGATTTCGGCCGCGTGGCGCGCCTAACCTCCCGCGAGCTCGGGCGGTGCGCTGGTCAGGGATGACGATTGCGTCAGAGGGCTTGTCGTTTGCGCACTCGGATGGGCAGTGCGGTAGACTTGTTCTCTTGGGACTTTTGGTGTTCTCGGGCCGCTATTGTATCGCGGAGAGGCGCCGAGGGCTGAACAGCGATGACTTCTTTCGATTTCTTCCCGCTCGATGCCCTCAAAATCGTACAGTTGCATCCGCCGCTTTCTCATGCTGTGTAATATTGGCGGCTCGCCTGACCAATCTCAGCTATACGTTGTCGAAGGAACTCGAAGGAACCAGAAGCAAGCGGCCTGCGTTTCTATTTGCGTAGCTCGATGTGCACGGCGTGCAAGAAAGAGCGATGCGGAGAGAATGGCGGAGAAAATTGGGAGACAATAAATGTTTCTTTATTTTCTGTCGACCTACTCCGCCACCGCCGGCCTGCTAGCAAGATCGACTTGCAAGGAATGCAACGTCATTCGAGGCGCTGCGTGTTCCCAGGAGAGAGTCATGGATACGAAGAACAAGCGCAAGCACAAGCTTACCGGAATATTGGCGGCGGCGGCGCTCGCGGTCGCCACTCTGGGCGTTGACGCGCCGGTCTCCGCGGCTGTTTTCCACGGCGGCGGCGGTGGATTCCACGGCGGCGGCTTCGGCGGGTTCCACGGCGGCGGCTTCGGCGGGTTCCACGGCGGCAGCGTCGGCGGCTTCCGCGGCGGCGGGTTCCGCCCCGGCGGGTTCGGCGGATTCCGCGGCGGCTTCGGTGGGTTCCGCGGCGGCGGGTTCCGCACCGGCGGCTTCGGTGGGTTCCACGGCGGCTTTGGCCGGCCGATGGCCGCTCGTCTCGGCGGTTTCAACCGCTTCGGCCGGTTCACCGCTCATGTCGGCCCCGGCTTCAACCGCTTCGGCCGCTTCGGTCCCGGCTTCAACCGCTTCAACCGCTTCGGTTTCAATCGCTTCAACCGTTTCGGATTCAACCGCTTTGGATACGGCTACGCCCGATTTGGTTGGGGTTGGGGGGGACCGGGTTGGGCTTGGGGCGGTTGGGGCTGGGGTTGGCCCTACGCCTATGCGGCCTACAATCCCTACTGCACCCCCTACTGGCTCGCGGTCAATCCCTTGCTTTGCCCGTTGTACGGCTAGGCTCCGGTCCTTCCGCTCTCAGAACCAAGAGGGGATATTGGATGGCGACGACCAGCGTCAGCGAGCAGATCGCGAGGGAAGCGGCGCCGAGCGCGGCGTCGGACGTTCCAGAGCCCCCGCGGCGCGAAAAATCTGGTCCATCGCGTAGAGCGGCGATGTTCCGACTGAGCCGAACTCGACGCCGAGCGCCCCGAGCGTCAGCGCCGCGACGCTGCCACGCGGGGCGTGATCGTGCGCCTTCCTTGCGGGTTGCCTGCGAGGCGGCCTTTCGACCAAAACCGACATGGTTGGGGCCGATTTTTCGCCATTTTGTAGCCGGAGTTTGCGGTCGGCAATGCTTTCCGCCTGCGACACTTGCGCCCAGCGTCGGGTTGGTTTAGGGGCCGCGCTTCATACATCTCCTAAATCTCATGGCTCTTGCGAGGAGACCCGGTTTTGGCTCAGGCCGCGGCTGAAAAGCCGATCAACTGGCGGAACGCGCTGACTCTGCTCAGCGTCGCCATTCTCGTCGGCACCGAGTTCGTCGGCGCCGGGGCCGCGGCCGGCTGGGCGATCGGGGGCCTGTTCGCCCTCGGCGAGCCGTTCACGCATATCCTCGAAGGCCTGCTTGTCGTTAGCGCCGTGACCGGCCTCTACTATTTCCTGCGCGCCGCGCTGGCCCACGAGCCGATCAGGGGTAGACATTTGTAGGGCGCGATCGGCGACCGCGCCCTACAAGCGGCCGGCGGCTAAGGCGCAAACCGCGCCCCGTTCCACTCGGCCACCAGATCAGACAGCATCGGCACGTAATCCTCGCCGCGCCCGGTCGCCACCGCCTGCGCGAAGGAGTTGCGCACCGCCGCGCCGATCGGATTGGCGACGCTGAGCGCCTGGGCGAAGCCGGCGAGATAGCTGACGTCCTTCAACGCGTTGGCCAGCGTGAAGCGATGCGCGTTGCGGTCGCGCTCGATGACGTATTGGAAAAAGGTCCGGTAGAATGGGCAGTCCATGCGCCCGTTGCGGATCACGGCGTCGAACACTTCCGGCGCGAGCCCGGCCTTGGCCCCGATCATCAAGGCCTCCGAATAGATCGCCGCATAGCCCATCGACAGGAAGTTGTTCAGGAGCTTCATCGTGTGGCCGGTTCCGATCGGCCCGGTCACAACGACCCGGCCGGCGAAGGCGTCGAGGATCGGCCGTGCGCGGGCGACCGAGGCAGGGTCGCCGCCGACCATGACGTCGAGCGTTCCCTCCCAGGCGTCCTTCGGCGTGCGGCTCAAGGGCGCGTCGATCAGCGTGATTCCTTTTGGCGCGAGCTCCGCCGCCATGCGGCGGGTCGATGCCGGCTCCGAGGTCGAACAGTCGATGACGAGGAGAGGCCTGCCGGCCGAGGCGAGGCCCTCCGGCCCCTGGACGATCGCCTCCACCTGCGGCGAGCCGGTGACGCAGAGAACGACGACGTCGCTCCTTTCTGCGATTTCGCGCGCGCTCGAGGCCTCGGCAGCGCCGCGGCGTTTGAGGTCATCGACCGCCTCGCGCTTGCGGTGGGCGAGGACGATGAGCGGCCAGCCCTTCTCGACGGTGTTCTTCGCCATGCCGTGGCCCATGAGCCCGACGCCGATGAAGCCGATGCGTTCTTTCATGGCCGTCGAGGCCTCCTTCGAGCTGACGCCGCCGTGGTCATCGATCGCGGCTACAGCCTTGCGCCATGTAGGGCTCGCGCCGCGGGCCGACTTTGGTCGCGACCGCGTACACCGAGCTGGTCGCGGTGAGGAACAGCGTGCGAAAGCCGTCGCCGCCCCAGGCGAGATTGGCGACGACTTCGGGGATCCTGAGCTCGCCGATCAGCGGGCCCGAAGGCGCATAGGTCCACACGCCTCCGGGCGCCGTCACCCAGACGTTGCCCTCGGCGTCGCACTTCATCCCGTCAGGGACGCCGGCGTCCATCTCCGACCGCACGCCGTCGGCGAAAATCTCCCCTCCCGATAGCGACCCGTCGTCGGCGACGGCGAAGGCGCGGATCAGCGCCTTGGCGGTGTCGTTGACGTAGAGGGTTTTCTCGTCCGGTGAGAAGCAGAGGCCGTTCGGCTGATCGAAGAGTGCTCTGTCGACGAGGAGCTGCAGGGTCCCCTCTTTCGCCACCCGGTAGACCCCCTGAAACCCGAGCTCGCGGGGACGCTCGACGCCGAAGCCCGGCATGCGCCCGTACCAGGGATCGGTGAAATAGATCGAGCCGTCGGAGCGCACGCAGACGTCGTTCGGGCTGTTGAGCTCCTTGCCCTCGAAATGGGAGGCGAGGATTTCGCGGCGCCCGTCCGGCCGCTCGCGCATGAGTGAGGATGTCGCGTGCTCGCAGACGATCAGATTGAGGTCGTCGTCGTAGGTCATGCCGTTGCATTTGTTCGAAGGGCTCCGGACCTCGGCGACGCCACGCTCGCGTTCCCATCGACGCCTTACGTCCCCCGGCATATCGGAGAACAGGAGATAGTTGTCGAGCGGATGCCAGATTGGGCCCTCGGTGAATGTGAACCCGGTCGCGATCCGCTCGACCGGCGCCTCGAGGTCGATCAGATCCTCGAAGCTCGCACTGACGGCGACGTGGGTCATGGGCGACGTCTCCTTGTAGCCGCTTGTAGCCGCGGTCCATAGCCCTTCGAGAGTCGGGCGTCCTTCCGGACGCCCAATGGACCCGCGGCGGCGCGCTCAGCGAGCGCGCCCTACAAGGCCTTCATTTCTTGCCCTTGCGGAGCGTCTCTACGCTCGCGGGCCCCAAATACCAGTCGCGCGCGGCGATCTCCTCGAACACCACCCAGACGTCGCTCCTGCCGATGCCGGTGGCCTCCGTGATGGCGGCCGTGACCTTCTCCGCGATCGCCGCCTTCTTGCCTTCGGGGTCGCTTGCGATGACCTCTTTGACGATCCGGATATTGACGAACGGCATCTTCATCCTCCCTTCGATCGTCGCCCGCGCCGTTGGAGGCGGCGCGCGAGTGGCGTCTCAGCCCGCCATTTGACAGGGAAAACGCTCGAGGCGTCAACCCGGCCGAGCCGTCAGATGGCGCCTTGGGAATGGGCGCCACCGCGGGTCCGAATTCCGCGTGGGAGGACATTTGCGGATGGCTCGGCCTGCGCGCGATTGATGTATGTCACTAGCGCGGCTATATTGACATATATGGAAAAGACCCAGATCTACCTGCGCAAGGAAGAGCTCGACGCGCTGCGCGCCGTGGCCGCGCGTTCCGGGCGCAGCATCGCGCAAGTGGTGCGCGACGCCATTCGGACGGCGGTGCTGAAGCCCTCGGCCGGCGGGTTGGTTGCGATTTGGGACGGCGAGCCGAAGCGCTCGTCGATCGAGCACGACAGCGTCCATGACGAGCCCTGATGCGCCAGGGCGAGGCTATTTTCGTCGACAGCGGCGCGTTTATCGCTCTCGCACTTGCCCGTGATCCGCTTCACGGCGCCGCCAGAGAGCAATGGGACATTCTGCAGGGCTCAGGCGCCAAGCTTCACACCTCCGTTCCTGTCGTGATGGAGACGTTCACGTTTCTCGATCGGAATGCAAACCGGGACGTCGCGCTGGCCTGGAAGAACGCGGTATATAAGCCCAGCGCGGCAAGAATCCTGCCGTGCGAATTGCGCGATCTCGAGCAGGCATGGGACTATTTTCGTCGCACCGACCTGCACAAGCTTTCGGCGGTCGATGCGACCAGCTTCGTGATTATGAAGCGCGCGAAGATCGGGCTCGCCTTCGCCTTCGATCATCATTTCGCCGTGGCCGGCTTTCGGCTGGTAGCATAGCGTCGTTTCGGCCCGCACGCCGTTCTCGCGCAGCGCGGAGCGCCGACCGGGTCGTTCAAAGTATAGACGCCCAGTTCCATCGGGTCTCGCGCAGGCGCAGTATTGTTCCGCGCTGAACGGCGACGATAGCATGGCGTCCGCGGAGAGGAGGATGAGGAGATGAGCAAAAAGCCGATCAGCCGCTTTTCCACACCCGAGTTCGCCGGCCTCCCCAAGGACGTCCGCGAGCGGATCGAGGCGGTGCAGGAGAAGTCGGGCTTCGTCCCCAACGTCTTTCTCGCGCTCGCCCGCCGTCCCGACGAGTTCCGCGCCTTCTTCGCCTACCATGACGCGTTGATGGAGAAGCGGGGCGGCCTCACCAAGGCGGAGCGGGAGATGATCGTCGTGGCGACCTCGGGCGTCAACGACTGCCTCTATTGCGTGGTCGCGCACGGCGCGATCCTGCGCATCCGGGCGAAGAATCCGCTGATCGCCGATCAGGTCGCTGTCAATCCGCGCAAAGCCGACGTGACGCCTCGACAAAGAGCGATGCTCGATTTCGCGCTGAAGGTCGCCGAGCGCGCGCACGAAATCGACGACGCCGACTACGAGGCGCTCGAGCGGCACGGCTTCACTGACGACGACGCCTGGGACATCGCCGCTATCGCCGCCTTCTTCGCCATGTCAAACCGGCTCGCCAACGCCTTCTCGATCCGGCCGAACGACGAGTTCTACGCGATGGGGCGCGAACGGCGCGATTGAGGGCGGACGGGTGGCCCGGCTCGTCCTATTGCCCGCCGGCAGCTTTGCTCAAGAATCCGCGCGCCGTCAGCGCGCCGCCCGCATCACCTATGACACCAGTGGTAATGGCGGTAACCGTACCGATCGGTCCAATGGCAGCGATAGCGATAGCCGCCGAGCGGAGCGCCAGGCGCGGTGAGCGCTGCGCCGGTTACGCCGCCGACGACCGCTCCGACTGGGCCGCCGACCGCAGCGCCGGCGACCACGCCTCCGGCCGTACCCACCGTCTGGGTCGGCGTGTAGCACGAGGCGAGCCCGAGGCACGCCAAAGCAACAAGAGCAAGCCTGACCATCATGAGATCCTCCCGTCAAAATGAACGGATGGTAACGACTGAAAACCATATGTTGTTCCGGGAAACTTTTCCACTTCCCGGTTCAAACGACGCGCAGGGCTCGCTAGGCGAAGTTGGGGTCATCGGGCGGGCGCGGGTCGGCCATGCCGACGAGCTCGAAGCTCAGCGCCCGCAGGCGCCGGCGGGCGGCCGGATCGTAGGCCTGCGGGTTCGCGCGCTGCTCGCGGAGGCCGTTGCAATAGAGCCCGCTCTCGCCTTCGAGCTCGGGGGAGGCGACCAGCCGGAGGATCGCTTCACCACCCTCCTCGACCGTGCTGAGCGGCCGCACACCGCTCTTTCGCACCATGGCCGTGTCCATATAGGTCGCCGGGTGCAGGGCGTTCACCGTCACCCTCCGTCCCTTCAGCTCCTCGGCGAGATCGACGGTGAAGAGGATCTGCGCGAGCTTGCTCTGGCAATAGGCGCGCACGCCGCTGTAGCCCCGGGTCAGCATCACGTCGTCGAAATCGATCGCCTGCTGGCCGGCGGAGGCGACATTGACGACGCGGGCGGGCGCGCGCTTTTCGAGCAGAGGCAACATGAGCCGCGTCAGCAGGAAGCCCGCGAGATAGTTGACCGCGAAGCGGAGCTCGAAGCCGTCCCCGCTGACCTCGCGGCGCTCGCTCGCCGTGCCGACTCCGGCATTGTTGAGAAGGACGTCGAGGCCGTCTGTCTCGCGGCACACGGCCTCGGCGAGCTTGCGGACCTCGGCGAGCGAGGCGAGATCGGTCTCGAAAAAGACCGCAGAGCCGCCGCTCTTGGCAATCCGGTCGACGACCGCTTGGCCGCGAGCGCGATCGCGTCCGTGCACGAGGACACGCGCGCCTTCGGCGCCGAGGCGCTCGGCAACGTAGCGCCCGACTCCGTCGGTCGAGCCGGTGACGAGGATCGTCTTGCCTTCGACGGTCATGGAGCCCTTCTCCCGCAAGCGGGAGAAGTCACCCGCGCCTGACGTCGACGTGGTTCGGGTAGAAGGCGAGACGCGAGGCGATTTCGGCGACTTCCGCCTTCGGCCTTTCGTAGGTCCAGACCACGTTGTCGTCGCGGTGCGCGGCGTCCCGGACGGAGTAATAGTTCGCCTCGCCCTTGTAGGGGCAGGTCGTCACCCGGTCGGTGCGCTCGAGTGCGCTCATGTCGACGTCCTCGCGGGGGATGTAGGCGACGGGCTTGTAGCCCGCCTCGCTCAGTTCGATCGCGCGCGTGGTGTCGCCGATGGTCCGCCCGCGCCAGATCACGCGGACGCGCTCGGCGATCGGCTCGATCGTGATCGGATGGTCCTTCGTGCCTGCCTGCGTCATCCATGCCTCCTGTCTTCCTTCTCCCCGCAAGCAGGGAGAGGGGAAATCTACGCGTGTCCCGCCACGGCCTTCGGCTGATAGGGCTCCTCGAGTTTGGCGATTGTGCGGGCGTCGAGCTTAAGCTCGGCGGCGGCGACCGCGTCGGCGAGATGATGCGGCTTCGAGGCGCCGACGATCGGCGCGGTGACATAGGGCTTCGACAGCACCCAGGCCAGCGCCACCACCGCGGGTTTGGTTCCGAGCTGCTCCGCCGCCTCGTTGACGCGCTTGCGGATCTCTTCGTCCTGGCCGGACCCCAAGCCCAGCGTCACGCTGAACGGGTCGGTGCGGCCGCGCACGGTCGAGGCCTCCGGGCCGACGCCCGAGCCCGTCAGATAGCCGCGCGCCATCGGCGACCACGGGATGACCGCGATCCTCTCGAACGCGCAGAACGGCATCATCTCGCGCTCCTCCTCACGATAGACGAGGTTGTAATAGTTCTGCATCGAGACGAATTCCGCGTGGCCCTTCATGCGCGCGATGTCGATCATGCGGGCGAACTGCCACGCATACATTGACGAGGCGCCGATATAGAGCGCCTTGCCGGCGCGCACGACGTCGTTCAGCGCCTCCATCGTCTCCTCCATCGGCGTCATGGGATCGAAGCGGTGGATCTGATAGAGATCGACGTAATCCGTGCCGAGCCGCTTCAGCGAAGCGTCGATCGCCTCCATGACGTGCTTGCGCGACAGGCCCTTGGCGTTGGCGCTGTCGCCCATGGCGCCATGCACTTTGGTGGCGATGACGACGTCGCTGCGCTTGGCGAAGTCCTTGAGCGCCCGGCCGAGGATCTCCTCGCTCGCGCCCTGCGAATAGACGTCGGCGGTATCGAAGAAGTTGATCCCGCGCTCGAGCGCGTCGCGGATGAAGGGTCGCGCGGCCTCTTCCTCCAGCACCCAATCGCGCCACTTGGTCGAACCGTAGGTCATGCAGCCGAGGCAGATCTTCGACACCTGCATGCCCGTTTTGCCAAACTTCACGGATTCCATGAGTCTCGAGCCTTCCGTCTGGTGGGGGTTAAGCCCATCATAGCCGTCATGGCCGGGCTTGTCCCGTCCACGACGGTTTATGCGCTTAGCAAAGGCAGGACGGGCACGATGGCGAGAGGCTGGGACTTCTGGATCGACCGCGGCGGCACTTTCACCGACGTGATCGGGCGAGACCCGGTGGGACGCCTGCGTCCGCTGAAGCTTCTCTCGGAGAGTCCCGCCTACGAGGATGCGGCGATCGAAGGAATCCGCCGCCTTCTCGGCCTCGCCGCAGACGAGCCCGTTCCGGCCGGCGCGATCCGGGTCGTCAAGATGGGCACGACGGTCGCGACCAACGCGCTGCTCGAGCGGCGCGGCGAGCGCACGCTGCTGGTGACGACGCGCGGCTTTCGCGACGCCCTCGAGATTGGCTATCAGGCGCGGCCGAAAATCTTCGCCCGCAACATTCAGAAGCCCGAGCAGCTCTATTCGGGCGTCGTCGAGATCGGCGAGCGCGTGCTCGCCGACGGGACGGTCGAGGCCGCGCCCGATCCGCACGAGACGCGCGCCGCGCTGAGCGAGGCCAAGGCTCAGGGGTTCGAGGCGGTCGCCGTCGTCTTCATGCACGGCTATCGCTATCCGGAGCATGAGCGCGCGGTCGGCGCGATCGCCCGCGCGGTCGGTTTCACGCAGGTGTCGGAGAGCCACGCCTGCTCGGCGCTGATCAAGCTCGTGTCGCGCGGCGACACGACGGTGGTCGACGCCTATCTCTCGCCGATCCTCGCCCGCTACGTTGGAAAAGTATCGCGGGCGCTCGACATCGAGCGGACGGGCGCCAGGGTCATGTTCATGATGTCTTCGGGGGGGCTCACCTCGGCGAAGCTGTTCGCCGGCAAGGACGCGATCCTCTCCGGTCCGGCCGGCGGCGTGGTGGCGATGGCGCGCACCGGCGCGAGCGCCGGATTTTCGCGGTTGATCGGCTTCGACATGGGCGGCACCTCGACCGACGTCGCCCATTACGACGGCGCCTTCGAGCGCGCCTTCGAGACGGAAGTCGCCGGCGTGCGCATGCGCGCGCCGATGCTGAAGATCCATACCGTCGCCGCCGGCGGCGGCTCGATCCTGCATTTCGACGGCGCGCGCTTTCGCGTCGGGCCGGATTCGGCGGGCGCCGATCCCGGCCCCGCCAGCTACCGGCGGGGCGGTCCGCTCGCGCTCACCGACGCCAACGTGATGACGGGCAAGCTCATCCCCGATTTCTTCCCCATGGTGTTCGGGCTGAACGGCGATCAACCGCTGGACGAGGCGATCGTGCGCGAAAAATTCGGCGCGCTGGCGCGTGAAGTCGGCGGCGGGCGAAGTCCCGAAGCGGTCGCCGACGGCTTTCTCTCTATCGCCGTCGCCAAGATGGCCGAGGCGATCAAGACGATCTCGGTTGCGCGCGGTTACGACGTGACGCGCTATGCGCTGAACTGCTTCGGCGGGGCCGGCGGCCAGCATGCGTGCGATGTGGCGGACGCGCTCGGCGTTTCGACGGTGCTCATCCATCCGCTGTCGTCGCTGCTCTCCGCCTACGGCATGGGGCTCGCCGATATCGCGGCGGAGCGCGCGCAAGGGGTCGACGAGACTCTTGACGCCGGCGCGCTCGCCCGCGTCGGTCTCATTGCCGATGCGCTCGCCGCGGCCGCGGCGAGGGAGGTCGAAGCGCAGGGGGTCGAGCGGGAGGATGTCAAGGTCCATCGCCGGGCGCAGCTGCGCTACGCCGGCTCCGACACGGCGATCGAGGTTCCGCTCGCTTCGCCGCTCGCGATGCGGCGCGCGTTCGAGAAGGCTCACAAAGCCCGCTTCGGCTTCGTCGACCGGACAAAGGCGATCGTGATCGAGGCGGTCTCGGCCGAGGCGGTCGGCGGCGCGATGCGCTTCGTCGAGCGCGCGCGCCCAACTGTAGACGCGGTCGCTGTCCCCGTCCCCGGGCTTAGACCCGGGGACGACCCGGGTGGCGTCGGCCGCGATCATCGATCGCGGCTACAACCGGCTCGAACAGCCCAATTCTATTCGAAAGGCGCCTGGCGCGAGGCGAACGTCTATCTGCGCGAGGCGCTGCCGATCGGCGCGCGCATCGACGGCCCCGCGCTGATCATCGAGCCGCACCAGACGATCGTCGTCGAGCGGGGCTGGCGCGCTTCGATCACGTCGAAGAACCATGTCGTGCTCGAGCGGGTCGAGCCTTTGCCGAAGCGAGAGGCGATCGGCACTGCGGCCGATCCGGTGATGCTCGAGATCTTCAACAACCTCTTCATGTCGATCGCCGAGCAGATGGGAGTCGCGCTGCAGAACACCGCCTATTCGGTCAACATCAAGGAGCGGCTCGACTTCTCCTGCGCGGTGTTCGACCGCGACGGGCGCCTCGTCGCCAACGCGCCGCACATGCCGGTGCATCTGGGCTCCATGGACCGCTCGGTCGAGACGATCATCCGCGAGAACGAAGGTCGCATCCGTCCGGGCGACGTCTTCGCCCTCAACGCTCCTTATAACGGCGGCACCCATCTGCCCGACGTCACCGTCTGCACGCCGGTGTTCGACGACAAGGGCAGGACCATCCTCTTCTGGACCGCCTCGCGCGGCCATCATGCCGACATCGGCGGCGTCGCGCCCGGCTCGATGAGCCCGCTCGCGACGACCATCCACGAGGAGGGTGTCTATATCGACAATTTCCTTTTGGTCGAGCGCGGCCGCTTCCGCGAGCGGGAGCTCACCGAGCTGCTGGCGAGCGGCCGGTATCCGGCGCGCAACTCGCTTCAGAACGTCAACGACCTCAAGGCCCAGATCGCCGCCAACGAGAAGGGCATGCAGGAGCTGAAGCGCATGGTCGAGACGTTCTCCCTTCCGACGGTCGAGGCCTATATGGGCCACGTGCAGGACAACGCCGACGAGAGCGTACGGCGGGTGATCGATCGGCTCGTCGACAGCGAGGCGTCGTCGGTCTCCGACCAGGGCGCGGTGATCAAAGTCCGCATCCGCGTCGACAAGGAGAAGCGCGAGGCGACGGTGGACTTCACCGGGACCTCGCCCCAGCAGCCGTCGAACTTCAATGCGCCCGAGCCGGTGACGCGCGCGGCGGTGCTCTACGTGTTCCGCGTGATGGTCGACGACGAGATCCCGATGAACGCCGGGTGTCTGAGGCCCATCAACATCATCCTGCCGGAAAGCTCGATGCTGAGCCCACGCTATCCGGCGGCGGTTGTGGCGGGCAACGTCGAAGTGTCGCAGGCGGTGACCGACACGCTGTTCGCCGCGCTCGGCGCGTTGGGCTCGGCGCAGGGCACGATGAACAATTTTACCTTCGGCGACGACACCTATCAGTACTACGAAACCATCTGCTCGGGCGCGCCGGCCGGCCCCGGCTTCGACGGCGCGGCGGCGGTCCACACCCATATGACGAATTCGCGCTTGACCGACCCGGAGGTGCTGGAGAGCCGCTTTCCGGTGGTGCTGGAAGATTTCCACATCCGGCGCGGCTCAGGCGGCAAGGGCCGGTGGAAGGCGGGCGACGGCACGCTGCGCCGCATCCGCTTCCTGCGGCCGATGCATGTGGCGATCCTGAGCGGCCACCGCGCCGTCCCCAATCCGGGCGCGATGGGAGGCGAGTCGGGCGAACTCGGCCGCAACGCGATCCGTCGCAACGACGGCCGCATCGAGGTCCTGTCGGGCTGCGCGCAGACGGAGGTCGAAGCGGACGAGGCAATCGAGATCGTTACGCCGACGGGAGGGGGGTGGGGGAGGGGGTGATTCCTCTTTGTCTCCGCGGGAGAAGGCTGAGGGAACTGAAATTACACGTATTCGAGAGACCCCATGACCAAGGAGCCGACGATCACCGTAGAGGACGATGTTACGAGGGTTTGCGCAGCGTCGTCGGGCGGCGGCGGATCAGCCGGTTCCTCAACGACCTCGCTCGGCCTCACGTGACCCGCCGCGAGCTCGCAGAGGGCTACCGCGCCATGGCCGCCGACGAGGAGCGCGAGCACGAGGCGGCGGAGTGGTTGGACATCTGACCGAGGACCTGGCCGATGATCCAGCCTCCCGATAAAAGGCCCCAGCCGCAGCGCGGCGAAGTTTGGTGGGTAGTCTTTCGATCCCTCCATCGGCGGGGAAATCCACAAGACGCGGCCCGCGGTAATCGTCAGCAACGATCCGGCGAACCGCGAACTTAATTAACCGCCTTCAGGTCGTACCGCTCAGCAGCAACGTCGGACGCCTCTACCTCTCGGAGGCCTATGTCACTCTGCACAACGACCAGCAGAAGGCCATGGCTGACCAGATTGCCACAATCAGCAAGCTTCGCCTGAAAGACAGATTCGGGCGTCTGAGCCGGGTGGACATGACCGCCGTCGAACGGGCCATTTGCCTGCAACTGGGGCTCTGATTTTGCCGGACAGCCACATCGGTCGGTTCGCGCTACCGTCTGACGGCCAACTGGCCGTGGACGAGGCCGAAGCGGCGCGGTCGTTCCAGGCGACGCCCACGTGCGGGAGGTCGACCGAAATGCTCCATCTTTTCGGCCTCGAGAACCGGGCGGGCCTTTTTCCTCCGGTCCGTCCCTCCGATACAATCGGCGGCGCCGTCACCGAAGCGGCGGCTGCGGAGACGGGCCTCGGCGCAGGCAGGCCGGTCGCAATTGGCGCAGGCGACGTCCCCTGCAGCGCGATTGCCGCAGGCGCGGTCGAGACCGGCATGGCCTGCACCATCCTCGGCGCCACTTGCCACAACGGCGTCGTCGTCGACCGGCCGTTGTTCGAGCCGCCAAATATCGGCCCCTTGTTCACGCTGCCGGATTCGCTCTGGCTGCTCGCCGGCGCGCAATTTCGCGGACTCGACCGGAGCCGCATTGGCGCCGCTCGTGGAGAAGACGACGACGATGTCCCTGGGGCCGATCGGATAGCTCGCGAGAATGATGTCGGCGAGGCCGCGATCCGCTCCATGCGCGAGCTCGCCGCGGCGCCCTCATGCAACATCAACGCGCTCGCCAGGATCGGCGTGACGCAGGCGAGCCCTCCGGCGCGGAAGTGACCCTCTTCCGCCAACATGTGCGAATGGCCGGCGCCGAAGAAATAGACGAGTCCGTCTTCCGCCATGCAGCGTCTGATGGCCTCCGCGGCGGGAGGCGAACGCGTCCTCCTGCCCTTCGAGAAGCGTGCCGACGAGCTTGGCCGCCTGTTGAAGATAAAGCGTCGCGGCCGCTCGAGCCTGGCCGAGGTGACCTCCTCCTTGACGCTCCTCGTCCATTCCGTTCTCCTCGGATGCCCAGGTTCTAGCGCGGCGCCGCTTTTGCAAGTTGCTCTATATCAAATTCCGCTCCGGAAGGAGCCGACAACGACAGACGCCTTGAAGGATGCCTTCGCAACGGTCGACCCAGGAGGATCCACGCGCCCCGGAATGGCTCTCGGACGGCGGCCGTCGCCGGAACGAAAATACCCATTTTGCGCTTGCGAACATGCCACCGGAGGCCGATGATCAATCAAGGCCCTCGCTGAAGCGTGCGGCGAGACGCAGCTCCTTCGTCTTTTCGCGCATTCGAAAAAGCCAGCCGGATCGTCATGGACCGCGGCGCGGGCCTCCCCATGAGGACGCCGGCGCAGGAGAACGATCGAGACGCTGCGGCGATGATGCGGCAATACGAGCTGGTGGAGCGGGTCCGCCGGTACAATCCCAACGCAAACGAGGATTTGCTCAACCGCGCCTATGTCTTCGCTATGAAGGCGCACGGAACCCAGAGGCGCGCCTCGGGCGACCCCTATTTCTCGCATCCGCTCGAAGTCGCCGGCATCCTGACCGAGCTCAAGGTGGACGACGCGACCATCGCCGCGGCCATGCTGCATGACACCATCGAGGACACCGTCATCACTCGCGAGGACGTCGACAAGGCATTCGGCGAGGAGATCGGCGGCCTGGTCGACGGTCTGACCAAGCTCGGGAAGCTCGACTTCGTCACCAAGCACGCCCAGCAGGCCGAGAACTTCCGCAAGCTCCTCCTGGCGATCGCCGACGATGCGCGTGTGCTCCTGGTCAAGCTCGCCGACCGGCTGCACAACATGCGCACCCTCAACTATGTGCCGCCGGAGAAGCGGGCCCGCGTCGCCCAGGACACGCTTGACATCTATGCGCCTCTCGCCGGCCGCATGGGTATGCAGAGCATGCGCAGCGAGTTCGAGGACCTGTCGTTCCACTGCCTGATGCCGGACGCCTACGCGCTGATCCTTTCGCGCCTCGAAGCCCTGAAAGCCAGAAACGGCGCGATCATCGCGCGCATCGCCGCGGAGCTGACCGACCAGTTTGTGCGCCGCGGGATCAAGGTCGAGGTCAAGGGCAGGCAGAAAGCGCCCTATTCGATCTGGAAGAAGATGGAGCGCCGTTCGATCGCCTTCGAGCAGCTGTCGGACATCTACGGCTTCCGCATCCTGGTCGACACGGTGGCCGACTGCTATGCGGCGGTCGGCGTCGCGCACAGCACCTGGCCGGCCGTGCCAGGGCGCTTCAAGGACTACATCTCCACGCCGAAGCAGAACGACTATCGGTCGATCCACACCACCGTCATCGGGCCCGGCAGCCAGCGCGTCGAACTGCAGATCCGCACGCACGAGATGCACGAGGTCGCCGAATACGGCATCGCCGCCCACACGATCTACAAGGATGGGCAGGCGGAGACGCCGGCGGTCAGCGAGAGCCGCGCCTACCGTGGCCTGAGGCAGACGATCGAGGCGCTGGCGAGCGACGATTCGGAGAAATTCCTCGAGCACACCAAGCTCGAGCTCTTCCACGACCAGGTGTTCTGCTTCACGCCGAAAGGCCGGCTGATCGCCCTGCCGCGCGGCGCGACGGCGATCGACTTCGCCTATGCGGTCCACACCGACATCGGCAATTCCGCGGTCGGCTGCAAGATCAACGGGCGCATCGCGCCGTTGATCTCCGAGCTGCACAACGGCGATGAGGTGCAGATCATGCGTGCCGAGCGGAACTCGCCGCCCGCCGCCTGGGACAGCGTCGTCGTGACGGGACGCGCGCGCGCCGCCATCCGCCGCGCGACGCGCGAGGCGGCGAAGGCGCAGTTCGGCGGTCTCGGCCGGCAGATCGTCGAGCGCGCCTTCGAGCGGGCGGGCAAGAAATTTTCGGAATCCAAACTGAAGGCCGCGCTGCCGCGCCTGGCGCGGACCTCGGTCGACGACGTGTTTGTCGGCGTCGGCCGCGGCGAGATCTATTCGGCCGACGTCGTGCGCGCGGTCCATCCTGATTTCAAGGAGGAGCGCAAGGCCCGCCCGGCCGTGCCGCAGAACGAGACCGGCTGGTTCAACCTGCCGAAGGCGGCCGATCTCGTCTTCCGCGTTCCGGGCCAGTCCGACCTTGCCTCCGCGTTGCCGGTTCGCGGCATCGACATGGACACCCCCGTCCGCTTCGCGCCGAAAGGGGGCGCGGTGCCGGGAGAACGTATCGTCGGGATTCGCGGCTCCGAGGTCATCACAATCTATCCGATACATTCCCCCGCGCTCGCCAAGTTCAACGACGAGCCCGAGCGCTGGCTCGACGTGCGCTGGGATCTCGAGAATGTCGACAAGGCGCTCTATTCGACCCAGATCGTCGTCACCGTGCTCAACGAGCCCGGCGCGCTCGGCGTCATCGCCACGACGATCGGCGAGTACGGCGCCAACATCGATGCGGTCTCCTCCTCGCCCACCGGCGCCGATTTCAGCGAACTTCAATTCGACGTGCAGGTGCGCGACATCCAGCATCTGAACGCGATTCTCGCGGAACTGCGCGGGAAAAGCGTGGTCAACAAGGTCGAAAGGCTGAGCGGTTAGCGCATGCTGCGATCTGCAGCGGCCTCTCTGCAACCCAACCGACCGCAGCCCCGGCAGAACCCTTTCGTCGCGTCCATGCTCCTCTTGCTCCTTTTGTGATAAACGGATGGCCCGATGAGCCGTGCCGTGCGCAAACCCATGACGCTCGCCGAATTCCTCGAATGGGAGAAACGGCAGCCGCTGCGCTACGAATTCGACGGGATCGGCCCCGTCGCGATGACCGGCGGAACATACGGCCACTCGGCCATCCAACGAAATCTTGCGATCGCCGTTGGCGGACGCCTTCGCGGAAATCCATGCCAATTCCACGGAAGCGATCTCAAATTCCAGGTCGCGGAGGGTCACGTGCGCTATCCCGACGGCATGATCTTATGCTCTTCGGTCGACCGGACCGCCAGCGTGGTTTATGACCCGGTTATCGTCTTCGAAGTGCTCGTCCGAGCACGACGCGCAGCGACAGGATCGTCAAAGCCCGCGAATATCAGGCCACCCCATCCGTCCGCGCTACGTCATGCTCGAACAGGACGGCGTTGGCGCCACGGTTTATGCCCGTTCGGGCGAAACATGGACCCATGAAATGCTGGTGGCCGACTCCCTTCTCGCCCTGCCTGAGATTGGGGTCGAGCTGCCTCTCGCCGAGCTCTACGAGGGTATCGTCTTCGAGGCGGAGCAGGATGCCGATCCGGCGTCACGGGGCGAACCTGCCTGAGGCCATGCCCCTCTACTTCTCCTATGGCTCCAACATGAGCGTTCAGGCGATGGCAGGCCGCTGCCCGCGCTCGAAGCCGATCGGCGCCGGCCGGCTCGAGCGCCATCGCCTCGCTGTGATGCGCGAGGGCTGGCTGACGGCGGTTCGCGACCCCCGCTCCGTGGTGCACGGCGTGCTGTGGGATCTCGCGTTGAGCGATGTCCCCGCGCTCGACCGCTACGAGGGGCTTGCGCAGAAACTCTACGTCAAGATCGTGCAGCCGGTCGTCGCCCCGGGCGGAGCGAAGCGGGCGCTCGTCTATTTCGGCGCCAATTCCGGGCCGGGAATTCCTGGGGCCGACTACATCGCCAATATTGTCGCCGCAGCGCGGGCGTGGCCCCTTCCGGCGGAGGGGATCACGGCGCTGGAGGCTATTCGAGACCGAGCGGCGGGCGTCAGGTGCGACGGCAGAGGTTGAACGTTCGCTCCGATCGGGGGAGGCTCGCCGCCGGATTCGCCGATTCGCGAATTGCCGACTTGCCGGTCGCCAAGCATGCGCTTCATCCACACGTTCGACCTTCTTGGACTCGGCGACACCGCGGTCTGCCTCGCCGCCGCCTTCGTCTTCGGGACGATGATCGGCGCCGAGCGGCAGTACCGGCAGCGCTCGGCCGGCTTGCGCGCAAACGTTCTCGTCGCCCTTGGCGCGGCGGCGTTCGTGGATTTCGGCATCCGTTTGGCCGGTCCGGCCTCAACTCAGGTCATGGCCTATGTCGTCTCGGGCATTGGCTTTCTCGGCGCGGGCGCGATCATGAAAGAGGGCCTCAACGTCCGCGGTCTCAATACCGCCGCCACGCTGTGGTGCTCGGCGGCGATCGGCGCGGCGGCCGGGGCGGGCCTCCTTGCCGAGTCGGGGCTGCTCACTTTGTTCGTGATCGCGGGAAATACCCTCCTCGGACCGCTGGTCAATCGCATCAACCGCATCCCGATCGACGAGGAAGCGGGCGAAGCCGCCTACGAGGTTCGCCTGTCCACCGATCCTCAAGCGGCGGACGCGGCGCGCGAGGCCCTGATCGAGGCGCTCGAGCGCGCGCATTATCCCGTCGCCGATGTCGAAACAGACGAACGCAGCGACGAGACGGTTGAGATCGTCGCGAAGTTGGTCGCGACTGCCGTCGTGCCGCAGGAACTCGACGCCGTCGTCGAAGCGCTCGAGAAACTCCCCGGCGTCGATCACGCCACATGGGAGAGCGAGCGGCAGAGTTAGGTTCCCTGCCTGTCTTACTTGCTGGCCGCTGCTGCCGGGGCCGCTCCGGTCGCGCCGCCGAGGCTCAGCCACACGTTCGGATCGTCCTGCGCCTGGCGTTTGAAGAACTGATAGCCTGTCGCGCTCCATGGCCGGACGTCCGGCGACAGGTTGTCGAGCACGAAGTCGCCGCGATCGGTTTTGACCGTCAGAACGGCGTGACCCTCGCCGTTCAGGTCGCGCACGATCGTCATCAAGAGCGCTTGGCGGGGATAGCCGTGCTCGACGAGGAGCTTCCGCTTGAACAGCGCATAGATCTTGCAGTCGCCCTTGCCGTCGACCGGATAGTCCCAATGGTCGAGGGTGGTGCCCCAATGATCGAGGTTGCTCATCGGCTCGATTGCGTCGTTGGCGAAGGTGTTGACCTCATTCAGCGTCTTCCAGACCTGCTTGGTCATGTGGATGTCGACAGGCTTGAGCTTGCCGAGCGTGCACTCGTCGGCATGGCGGTTGCAGAAGTCAATCCAGCCGTAAGGGATCGAGGTCTCGCCGCCGACGGGCGCCCAGCTCGCGCGCGGCAGCCCTTCCGACGCTTCGCCGAAGCCGTTCCAGGCGAGACCCAGGACGACCGCAGCCGTGAGGAAACTGAAGAGCCGGTTGAACATGACGCCCCTGCTGTTATTGACGTCGGCAGCATGGCCCGCTTCCGCTTGGCGAGGGCAGAACAAATTTTGTCGAATTTTATCGATCGCAGCGACTGCGGGAGGGGAAAATTCTTAATCTTGACAATGAGTTTGCTTTACCGCCGCTTTACTCTGTTCGGTTGCGGAACGTTTACCTCGTCCGAAGGATCAGGCGTCGGCCTCAGTCGGAAGCACGATTGGCAGGTCAAAAGTGTCTTCACCTCCGCCCAACCGCTTCCGGGCGGCGAGCGATCGTTTCAATCGGTGTATGGTCCGTCGAGCCGGATACGCGGCCGACGAAGGAATGGCGAGATGTCAGATGCGCCGACCAGCCCGCAGCGTCACGGACGCCTCGCGCTCGCCGGCCTCACTGCGCTCGGCGTGGTGTTCGGCGACATCGGCACGAGCCCGCTCTATACGCTGAAGACCGTGCTCGCCAACACGGGTCCGCATCCCGATCCTTCAGCCGTGCTGGGCGCCCTGTCGCTGATCCTGTGGACGCTCATCCTCGTCGTGATGGTCAAATACGTCAATTTCGCCATGCGGATCGACAACGACGGGGAGGGCGGCGTCATTGCGCTGATGGCGTTGCTCGGCCTCAAGCGGCATCGACGGCCGATCATCGTCGCGATCGGCCTGTTCGGCGCGGCGCTGATTTACGGCGACGGCGCGATCACGCCGGCCATTTCGGTGCTCTCCGCGCTCGAAGGCGTGGAGCAGGTCGCGCCGGGCCTGCAGACCTATGTGCTGCCGGCGGCGGCCGCGATACTCCTCGCGCTGTTTGCCGTGCAGCCGTTCGGCACCGCGGCGATCGGCCGTGGTTTCGGTCCGATCATGCTGGCGTGGTTTGTGATCATCGCCGCGCTCGGCGTGTACGGGATCCTCCAGCACCCGCAGGTCTTCATCGCAATCGACCCCCGTTACGGGCTCGACTACCTGTCCCGCGGCGGATTCCAGGGCTTTCTGGTGCTCGGGGGCGTGTTTCTGTGCGTGACGGGGGCCGAGGCGCTCTACGCCGACATGGGCCATTTCGGGTCGGGCCCCATCCGGCTGGCCTGGAGCCTCGTCGTGTTCCCCGCCCTCATCTTGAACTACGCCGGGCAGGCGGCGATCGTGCTCGCGGGCGCCCCGACTGAAGGCAACATCTTCTACCGGCTTTGTCCCGGGCCGTTGCTGACGCCGCTGATCGCGCTGGCGACTCTCGCCACCGTCATCGCCAGCCAGTCGATCATCACCGGCGCCTATTCGATGACCCGCCAGGCGATCCTGCTCGGCTGGCTGCCGCGGATGAACGTCAAGCAGACCTCAGAAGAGGGCTACGGGCAAATCTATGTCGGCGCCGTGAACTGGCTCCTGATGATCGTCACCCTCGCCCTGACGGTCGGCTTCGGCAAGTCCGACAATCTCGCCGCCGCCTACGGCATCGCCGTCTCGGCGACCATGCTGATGACCAGCGTGCTTCTCTTCATCGCGATGCGCGAGGTCTGGAACTGGCCGGTCGCCGCGGCCGGGGCGGTCGCTGCCTGCTTCATTCTCATCGACGGCAGCTTCTTCACCGCCAACATGGCCAAGGTCTTGCAGGGCGGCTGGGTCCCCTTGGTGCTGGCCTCGCTCGT
>DASRSL010000018.1:0-5713 GCA_035656495.1 Roseiarcus sp. | reverse complement strand
AAGGCGAAGACCGCGTCGATCAGGTCGTAGCGCGCCCCTTTGTCGCGCAGGTAGACTTTCAGCCGGTCGGCAAAGAAGTCGAGGAGGCTCCCGGTGATCGCGCGAAACTGCGCGTCGTTGGGCGGCCGGGCCCCCCGGCTCGCGCGCGAGACGGCCCCGACGATCTCCTCGAGCTCCGGCCCCTTCGGAAAGCCGCGCTTCTCCAGCGACTGGACGACCGAGCCCGCCTCGTCCTCGCGGGCGAACTCGACGTCGAGCAGCGCTCCCCAGACCGCCGCGTTCAGGGGGCCGGTCAAAGGCAGCCTGAGCCCGTTCTCGAGGACGATGCGGATGACGCCGAGCGCGGCGCGCCTCAGCGCGAACGGGTCCTTGCTGCCAGTCGGCTTCTCGCCGATCGCCCAGAAGGCGGCAAGCGTGTCGAGCTTGTCAGCGAGCGCGACTGCGATCGACACCGGCGAGGCCGGAATGCGGTCGTTCGGCCCCTGCGGCTTGTAGTGCTCCTCGAGCGCGGCGGCGACGCTCGCCTCCTCGTCCTGCGCGGCGGCGTAGTAGCGCCCCATCACGCCCTGCAGCTCGGGAAACTCGCCGACCATTTCGGTCACGAGATCGGCCTTGGCGAGCTTCGCCGCGCGCGCCGCGAGCTCGACGTCGGCGCCGACCCGGGGGCTAAGCTCGCGGGCGAGCTCGTCGATGCGCTCGACGCGCTCGGCCTGCGTTCCGAGCTTCTCGTGGAAGATGACGCCCTGCGCCTCGAGTTTTGCGAGCCTCTGATCAAGCGGCTTCGCCGCCTTGTCGCGGTAGTCGGGAAGCGGGGCGAGATCGGTCAGCCAGAAGTGACGGGCGTCAGAGAGACGCGCGCGCACCACGCGGGCGTTGCCGGCGGCGATCGCCGCGCCCCCGTCGCTCGCGATCAGGTTTGCCACCAGAATGAAGCGGTTGGCCAGCCTGCCTCCCGCGTCCCTCAGGACGAAGCACTTCTGGTTGGCGCGGATGGTGGCGCGGACGACCTCCGGCGGAAGGTCGAGGAAGTCCGCTTCGAATTCGCCCATGAGCGCGACCGGCCATTCGACGAGGCCCGCCACCTCCTCGAGCAGGCCCTCGTCCTCGACGAGCTCGAGTCCCTGGGCGAAGGCGAGGCACTTTGCATCGGCGAGGATGATGTCCTTGCGCCGGTCGAGGTCGAGCACGACCTCCGCCTTCTGCAGCGCATCTGCATAATCCTCGTAGCGGCGGACTGTGATCGGCCCGGGAGCCATGAATCGGTGGCCGAAGGTCACGTCGCCCGAGTCGAGCCCGTCGATGGCGAAGGGCACGATCTCCGCCGGCTCGAGGGCGGTCGCGAGCGTGCAGAGGACGCCGCGCAGGGGACGCACCCAGCGCAGAGTGTCGGACCTGACCGAGGCCGCACCCCAGCGCATCGACTTCGGCCAGGGAAAGGAGCGGACGATCGCGGGGAGGATCTCGGCGAGCGCCTCCCTCGTCGAGCGGCCCGGCTTCTCGACGACCGCCACGTAAAAGGCGCCCTTCTTCGGGTCCGTCTCAATCGTCGCGTCCTCGATCCGCTCGAGGCCGGCGCTTCTCAGGAAGCCCTGGATCGCCGCTTCCGGCGCGCCGACGCGCGGCCCCTTACGCTCCTCGCGCAGGGTCGGCTGCGCCCCCGGCAGCCCGACCACATGCAGCGCGAGCCGGCGCGGCGTGACGAAGGCCTGCGCGCCCTCGTATGGAAGGTTGCGCTCGACGAGGGCGTTGGTGACGAGCCGGCGCAGATCCTCCCCCGCCTGTCGCTGCATGCGGGCGGGGATTTCTTCGCTCAGGAGCTCGAGGAGGAGGTCGGGCATCAGGAAAACTCAGCTGCCGCCTCCCTTCTCCCATTGGGAGAAGGTGGCGCGGAGCGCCGGATGAGGGGTCCGCACCGCATGGGTCCGTCGAAAGACCGATGTCCTCACGGCCTCGCTTTGACGCAGCTTCGGAAAGGGCTGACGCGCCGGACCGCTCACCGCCGCCCCGCTCTCCGTGGGAGAGGGGCGCCGTGGCGCCCCCGTCACGCTCGGCCTCCCGCCGTCTGGAGCCAGGCGGCGCCGCAGGCCTTGGCGAGCTCGCGCACCCGGAAGATGTAGCTCTGCCGCTCGGTCACCGAAATCACCCCGCGCGCGTCGAGCAGATTGAAGAGATGGCTCGCCTTGATGCACTGGTCATAGGCTGGCAGCGCCATCCGGCGCCCCTCGCCCGAGTCGCCGCGTTCGAGCAGCGAGCGGCATTCCGCCTCCGCGTCCCTGAAGTGCTGGATGAGGATCGCCGGGTCGGCGTATTCGAAGTTGTAGCGGGAATATTCCTCTTCGGCCTGCCTGAACACGTCGCCGTAGGTGACGCGCTCGGCGCCGTCGCGCCCATTGAAGTTGATGTCGTACACGCTTTCGACGCCTTGCACGTACATCGCCAGCCGCTCGAGGCCGTAGGTCAGCTCGCCAGAGACCGGCGCGCATTCGAAGCCGGCGACCTGCTGAAAATAGGTGAATTGCGACACTTCCATGCCGTCGCACCAGCATTCCCAGCCGAGCCCCCAGGCGCCCAGCGTCGGACTCTCCCAGTCGTCCTCGACAAAGCGCACGTCGTGCAGAGCCATGTCGACACCGATCGCCCGGAGCGAATCGAGATAGAGCTCCTGAAGGTTCTCCGGCGAGGGTTTGAGGATCACCTGGTACTGGTAGTAATGCTGCAGACGGTTGGGATTCTCGCCGTAGCGCCCATCCTTCGGCCGCCGCGAGGGTTGCACATAGGCCGCCTTCCATGGACGCGGCCCGAGCGAGCGCAAGGTCGTCGCCGGATGGAACGTGCCGGCGCCGACCTCCATGTCGTAGGGCTGCAGGATGAGGCAGCCCTGGCGGGCCCAGAAATCCTGCAAGGCCAGGATCAGCCCCTGGAAGGACCTGGCGGGATCGAGGGACGCGTCGGCGGGCAGCATAAGGAAAGCAGGTTGTGTCGGAGATGATGGGCGGCGGACCCTAGAGACGCCGGCGCCAGCGGTCAACGCCGCCGCATTGCGTTACCGCTTGTCCGCCGCTAAAGCGGGGCGTTCTGGTTCAGGGTTCTGTTGATGCGTCCATCCAAGCGCGCCGCCGACGAAATGCGCAAGGTCACCTTCGAGCGCGGCGTCGCCCGCTACGCCGAGGGCTCGTGCCTCGTCCGTTTCGGCGACACGCACGTGCTTTGCGCCGCTTCCCTCGAAGAGAAGCCGCCGCCGTGGCTGCGCGGGCAGGGGCGCGGCTGGGTCACGGCGGAATATGCGATGCTGCCGCGCGCGACCCTGACGCGAAGCAAGCGCGAATCGTCGACGGGGCGCGTCTCCGGGCGCACTCAGGAGATTCAGCGGCTGATCGGGCGGTCGCTTCGCGCCGTTGTCGATCTGCCGCGGCTCGGCGAGCGCCAGATCACCCTCGATTGCGACGTCTTGCAAGCGGACGGCGGCACCCGGACCGCCTCGATCACCGGCGCCTGGATCGCGATGCGCGACTGCCTTAACTGGATGGTCCAGCGCTCGATCCTCAAGGACAGCCCGCTCAAGGACCATGTCGCCGCGGTCTCCTGCGGCGTCGTCGGCGGCGAGGCGGTGATCGATCTCGACTACGTCGAGGATTCGACCGCGGAAACCGACGCGAATTTCGTCATGACCGGCTCGGGCGGCCTCGTCGAGGTGCAAGGCTCGGCGGAAGGCGCGCCTTTCAGCGAGAGCGAGCTTTTGCGGATGATGGCGCTGGCGCGCGCCGGCATCGCCCGCCTCATCGCCCTGCAGAAGGCGGCGCTCGCCTGATCCCTTCTCCCGCCCGCGGGAGCGGGTGGCGAAGCGCCGGATGAGGGCTCTCCCCTCACGGATAGCCGTGCGAGAAGACGTCCATCTCCGCGAAGCCGGCGAGGTCGAGCCGCACCCGGTCGGGCAGGTAGGCGAAGGCGGCCCGGGCGAAGCCGTCGCGGCCCTCGCGCTTCAACATCGCGTCGAGCTTGTCGCGTAGGCCGTGCAGGTAGAGGACGTCCGAGGCGGCGTAGGCGAGCTGCGCGTCGGTCAGCTGCTCCGCGCCCCAGTCGGAGGACTGCTGCTGCTTGCTGATCTCGACGCCGAGCAGTTCGCGGGTGAGGTCTTTCAATCCATGCCGGTCGCTGTAGGTGCGGGCGAGCTTGGAGGCGATCTTGGTGCAATAGACCGGCCCCGCCATCACGCCGAAGGCGTGGGAGAGCGCGGCCATGTCGAAGCGTCCGAAATGGAACAGCTTGACGACCTTCGGGTCGGCCAGCAGCCGTTCGAGATTGGGCGCGCTCTTCTGGCCGGCCCCGATCTGCACGACCTCGGCGTCGCCGTCGCCGCGCGACAGCTGCACCACGCACAGCCGGTCGCGCCCGACAGCGAGCCCAAGCGTTTCCGTGTCGATCGCGACGGCCTCGCCGCAAGTCCAGTCGGCGGGCAAGTCGGCGCGATGGAGACGGACGGTCAAGGGGATGCTCTTCGGACGGTCAAGTCGTTGCTCTTCACAAGCGATCGAGAAAGGCCTTTCGCGCATCCAATCGCCGCGTGCGCGGGCATGACATCGTTGGGCGGCTCGCAGCCATAGCAACCGGCGTCGCCGAGCGTCAATGATGACCGAGGGATGACCGAGCGGGACGCGATCGGGTTTCCCATCGTCGCCGGATTCTCGGCGCAGCCAAGACGACGACGCTGATCAACCGCCTCCCGCGCGCGCCGGAGCTTGCCGACTCTCTTACGACTAACCGGGAGGACATGTCTGCTCCAAATCAAGCGCTCAGCATCATGCGGAAATCTTCGACGTTCGGCGTCAGGCGCTTCAGTTGAGGCGCCCTTGCCTTTCAAACGCCACTTTTCCGCACGATTATTGACCTTGGGGAAATAGGTCGCGGGTTAGTACTGATTGCGGTAACCCGGGCCAGCGGCCGGGCAAGACGCGAGGCCGCCGCAGTTGGGGCAGCCAGGCGTCTTGGCAATGCGTTGTTGTTGCTTGAGTTCGTGGTCGCAGTACAGCGCTTGCGCAGCGCGCGCCGGGAATTTGGCGCGGGGTTTCTGATTAGGTCATAGGCTCGAGTATTCTAAGGCGAAGGAGACGGTAACACGCGTCGGGCGCTGCCCGATATCATGCGCTTGTCGTTCAACACGACAGTCGAGGGAGAGACGCCATGCGAAAGCGGAGACTTCCGAAGGTCCTGTCTACAGGCTGCTTGAAGGGGGCTGCAGGTTTGGCGGCCTTGCTCGGAATATCGGGCATCCCCCACATCGCTTCTGCCGAAGAACCCGTCCCAGCGTATGACCCGTATCCGCCCGGCATTCTACCGTCCAATCTGGACTCGGAGATCGCCAGGGTTCAGCGCGAAGTGTCAGGCGTTTTCAAAGAAGCACTTGGTGAATGGAAAGCCCTGCCGCCTCCGACGCTTGCAGGTAATCCACTTACATTGCAGTACAGCGGATATGACTCCGTAGATATACTTGGCAAGTTATTGAATTTTGACTTGAACATCTCACCCTTTAAAAACATTGGCTGCGGTTTTTGTCATATGCCGTATGCCGGCTTTAGCGGACCGATCCCGTCCGTCAATCTGACGATGATCGCGTATCCCGGAACGGAGCACTTCCGGGCCGGCAAGCGGACAGCGCAGCGATACACGTATTCACCCTGGTTCCCTGTATTGTCGCTCAATACAACCCTGGTGCCGC
>DASRSL010000017.1:0-2606 GCA_035656495.1 Roseiarcus sp. | reverse complement strand
TATCAAGATCGGGCTTGGGGGCTGCGACATGGGCGCGGGCTACCTGCTGCCGCGGCTCGTCGGCCTTTCCAATGCGTCCGAGTTCCTGCTCACCGGTCGCTTCATCGACGCCGAGCGCGCGCTGCGGATGGGTTTCGTCAGCGAGATCGTCCCGGGGGACAAGCTTGTCGAGACGGGGCTCGCCCTCGCCGAGGATATGCTGAAGACCGCGCCGATGGGGCTTCGCATGACCAAAGAGTCGCTCAACGCCGAGATCGACGCGCCGAGCCTCGAAGCGGCGCTGACCATCGAGGACCGGCAGCAGGTCATCCTGATCGACACCGACGACCACCGCGAGGCGGTGAAGGCCTTTCGCGAGAAGCGCGCTGCAATCTTCAGGGACGCTTAGGCGCCCTGCGCTCGGGCCGAGCTAAGGCGGCTGGGCAACTTGCCTTCGAACCGGTGGGATTTTGCAGCTGACGTTTGGCGGCGCCTGAACCCTTTGTTGCGGTCAGTCGCGCGAAGTCTGCCGCAAGGTGCGTCATCAGCCAGTCAGCCGGATAAGGCGTTTGCCCTTGTTCTCCCCGCGATAGAGACCGGCGAGCGCGTCGGGGCAGGATTCGACCCCCTGGAGGATGTCCTCCGCATAGCGGAGCGTGCCTGCCCGCACCCAGTCCGCCAGCCTCGCAACCGAAGCCTCCCAGCGATCGGCATGGTCAAAGACCACGAACCCCTGCGCGCGAGCGCGTTTCACCAGCAGATGACGTTCGAGGCGCGGTCCGGTTGGCCAGGGATCCCAGGCGGAGATCGAAGCCGTCCCGCAGATGACGACCCGCGCTCCCGTCGCAAGCCTCAGCCAGACGGCGTCGCTGACTGCGCCCGAGGTGTTGTCGAAATAGACGTTGACCCCATCCGGACACGCAGCCTCAATGGCCTCGCCGAGGCCGAGAGCGCGATAGTCGATCGCGGCGTCATAGCCGAAGCGATCCCTGCACATTGCGGTCTTGTCCGGACCGCCGGCGACGCCGACCGCACGGCATCCGAAGATTTTCGCGATCTGTCCGACAGCCGAGCCCACCGCGCCGGCGGCCGTCGAAACGAGCACCGTCTCGCCGTCTCGCGGCTCGCCGAAAGTCTCAAGTCCGATCAACGCCGTGACCCCGTTGATGCCGAGGACGCCAAGCGCCAGCGAGCGCGGCAGGTCCGTTTCCCGCACGCGCCGCACGACCGCCGACGGCGGAACGTCGGCGATCTCCTGCCAACCGAACCAGCCCGAGACGACCTCGCCAGGGCGAAAGTCCCGATGGCGCGATTCGATGATTTCGCCCACGGCCAGCGCCCGCATCACCGATCCGATCTCGACCGGAGCCGAATAGTTGCCCCTGTCGGCGATCCAGCCCCGCATTGCGGGCTCGACGGAGAGAAAATCGTTGCGGACGCGAATCTGTCCGTCAGCGAGCGGCGCCAGGTCGCCCTCCTCGATGGCGAAATTCTTGGCCTGCGCGACGGCGTGCGGACGCGACACGAGTAGGACGCGACGGCTCCTCATGGCCTCATTCCCATCGCTTCGCGAGCGCTCGCATAGTCTCTGGCGAGATCCGCGATCCATTCCCCGGCCGGCAGCGACGCCTTGATCGCGCCGATCCCCTGTCCGGCGCTCCAGATGTCGCGCCACGGCTTGCCCTGCGAGGCTTCCCCCGAAATGTCCACTCGTTCCGGATCCCTCCGGGCGATCAGGTCCGGATCGAGCCCGTTCGCGCGCAGCGAGGGAGCAAGGAACGAGGCGCGCGCCCCCGTGAACGCCTTGGTGACGATGACGTCCGCGGCGCCGCCTTCGACCACCATCTGTTTGAACGCCTCCACCGTGTTCGCCTCGCGGCTCGCGAGAAACGGGGAGCCGATATAGGCGAAATCGGCGCCGAGCGCTTCCGCCGCGAGCACCGCGCGGCCCGTCGCGATGCAGCCTGCGAGCAGAAGCGGCCCCTCCCACCATTCGCGGATCTCGGTGCAGAGGGCGAAAGGCGAGACGGAGCCCGTATGGCCGCCCGCCCCGGCGGAAACCGCGATGATCCCGTCCACGCCCATGTCCGCGCATTTCCGTGCGTGACGGACACTCGCGACGTCGTTGAAGACAAGGCCGCCATAGCCGTGGATCGCGGCTATGACCTCCCGATCGGCCCCGAGCGCCAGCACGACGATCGGGGTCCGCCGCCTCACGACCACGTCGAGGTCGGCGCGCAACCGCGCATTGGTGCGATGACAGACGAGATTGATCGCATAAGGCGCCTCGCAATCCGCGAGCGCAGCTGTGACCTGGGCAAGGTCCTCATCCAGGCCCGCTGTCGTGCGGGCGTTGAGCGCAGGCATGGCGCCGATGATTCCCGCCCGACACTGGGCGACGACGAGATCCGGCGTCGAGGCGATGAACATAGGCCCGGCCATGACGGGCAGTCTGAGCTTGGCCTTCAGCCGCCGCGCAAGGGACGGATCGCCATTCAAGCTGCGCCCCCGAAGGCTGCAAATCCCTGATCTAGCGTTTTGCGCTCGCCGGCAAAGGCCTGGAACGCCACGCCCGCCCGTTCCCGCCAGATCCGGAAGCTCAGGCGGTCGCCGGGAAAGACAATTCC
>DASRSL010000016.1:0-24658 GCA_035656495.1 Roseiarcus sp. | reverse complement strand
GGAGAGCCCGACCTTGCGCGGCTATCGGCTGCTCGAGCACTCGTTCCATGAAGCCGGCGTCATGTTGCGCATTTCCGGCGACACGATCGAGTTGATGCCGCCGCTCATCATCAGCGAGAACCAGATCGACGAGATCGTGGACAAGGTCGCGGCGTCGATCAGGACGGTGGCGTAGAAGGTCGCCGTGTTGCGCGAGGGGAGCAACCGAGGTCGGCGGCGGCGCCGCCCGGGTCATCCGAGATAATTAGAGCGTGGGCCTCATTCCCAATCGGGCAAGCCGCCTGTATGACTCCATTCCGGTTTCCGCGGGAGGCCGCGACCCGGGCGGGCGCCCGAGGGGTCGCCTGAAAGAAGCAACGAGCGGGAGAGGCAAGATGGGCTCAAAATTCCTGAAATCCGTCGTCGTCGGCGCATCGCTCGCCGCCGCGCTCGCCGCAGCGCCCGCGGCTTTCGCCAAGGACTGGAAGACGGTCGTCATCGGCATGGAGGGGGCCTACGAGCCCTGGAACCTCACCGATTCGAGCGGCCATATCGTCGGCTTCGAGGTCGACCTCGCCAACGACCTCTGCAAGCGCATCAATGTCGAATGCAAGATCATCGCCCAGGACTGGGACGGCATGATCCCGGGCCTGAAAGCCGGCAAGTTCGACGTCATCATGGACGGCATGTCGATCACGGAAGAGCGCAAGAAGGAGATCGACTTCTCGAAACCCTACGCCGCCCCGCCCGCCGCCTTCATGGCGGCGAAAGGCAGCGACATCGCCAAGGCGCTCGGGCCCGGCAAGGTGGTGAACGCCACCAAGGATCCGGCCGCAAAGGACGCTGCGGTCAAGGCGGTTCAGGCGGCGCTCAAGGGCAAGACGATCGGCGTCCAGGTGTCGACGACGCACGCCAATTTCGCCAGCAAGTACTTGAAGGACATCGCCACCATCAAGGAATACAAGACGACGGACGAGCGCGACCTCGACCTCAAGTCCGGGCGCATCGACATCGCGCTCGATGACTATCCGACGATCGCCGCGGCGCTCGACAAGCCCGACGCCAAGGACTTCGGCATCGTCGGCCCCGAGTTCATCGGCGACGTGTTCGGGGTCGGGGAGGGCATGGGGCTGCGCAAGAGCGACGCGGACCTGACGGCGAGGTTCAACAAGGCGCTGGACGCGGCCTTCGCCGACGGTTCGGTGAAGAGGTACAGCCTCAAGTGGTTCAAGATCGACACCACTCCGTGAGTCGCCTGCCGCGTCGCGACGCCTGAGGGCGGCGCGGCGCGGCCGCGGGCGGGGGCGGTCTCGTGGGCCTTTTCCAGATCTTCGGCTTCGGCCCCGGCGGCTGGGGCCTCGCCATGCTCGAGGGCGCGGCGATGACGCTGCTCGTCTCCGCTTGCGGCCTCCTGATCGGCGCCGCGATCGGCGCGCTGGTCGCCTGGGCGCGGCTGTCCAGGCACAGGCCCTCAGGCGCTCTGGGCGAAGCCTATGCCGCGCTCTTCCGCGGCCTGCCCGAGCTGCTCGTCGTCTATTTCGTCTATTTCGGCACCTCGACGCTGCTCACGGACCTCGCCAACCTCGTGGGCTACCAGGGGTTCGTCGGCGTGCCCTCGTTCCTCGCCGGCGCGCTGGCGGTCGGCGTCATTTCCGGCGCCTACCAGGCGGAAGTCTACCGCGCCGGCTATCTCGCCATCGCGAGGGGCGAGCTCGAGGCGGCTGTCAGCGTCGGCATGGACAGGCTCTTGATGTTCCGCCGCATCGTCGCGCCCCAGGTGCTTCGCTTCGCCCTGCCGGGCCTCGGCAACTTGTGGCAGGTGGCGCTGAAAGACTCCTCGCTCATTTCCGTCACCGGCCTCGCCGAGCTCATGCGGGTGAGCCAGATCGGCGCCGGCTCGACCCATCAGCCGTTCGCTTTCTATCTCGGAGGGATGGCGCTCTATCTCGTCATGACGCTCGTCTCGACCCGCCTGTTCGACGCGGCGGAAGCGCGCGCCACACGCGGCCTGCGCCGCGTCGCGGCGGGCTAGGCGATGGACTGGGGCTTCATCGGCGCGACCTTCCTGCGGCTCATCGCCGCCGTCCCGCTGACGCTCGAGGTCTGGCTGTCGTCGGTGATCCTGGGCGCGGTGGTCGCGGCGGGCGTGACCTGGATGCGGGTCAGCGACTCGAGGCCGCTGAAAGCGGTCGCCCGCGCCTATGTCGCGGTCTTCCGCGGCACGCCCCTTCTGATCCAGCTGTTCATCGTCTACTACGGCCTCGCGTCCCTGCCGGCGGTTCGGCACAGCCTCTTCTGGCCCTTCCTGCGCGACGCCTTCGACTGCGCCGTGCTGTCGCTCGGGCTCTGCACCGCCGGATATCAGGCGGAGATCTTCCGCGGCGCGCTCATCGCCGTGCCGCACGGACAGGTCGAGGCGGCGCGGGCTTGCGGCATGTCGGGGCTCCTCCTGTTCCGCCGGATCATTTTTCCGATCGCATTGCGCCACGGGCTGCCCGCCTATTCGACCGAGATGATTTCCATGGTGAAGGCGACTGCGCTCGTCTCGCTCATCACGCTCTGGGACGTCATGAGCGTCGCGCTCAAGATCCGCAACGACACGCTGGTCACCTACCTGCCGCTGGTCCTCGCGGGAGCGATCTATTTCGTCGTCAACTACGCGATCGGCGCAGCCTTCCTGGCGCTCGAGCGGCGCCTCTCGCCGCACCTTCGCGCGCGGACGAGCTAGAGGGGAGGCAAGCCATGCCCGCCGAGACGCCCGCCCTCGAAGTCAAGGACATGCGTAAGCGCTTCGGCTCGCTCGAGGTGCTCAAGGGCATTTCGCTCACCGCCAACGACGGCGACGTGATCTCAATCCTCGGCTCCTCGGGCTCGGGCAAGAGCACCTTCCTGCGCTGCATCAACCTGCTCGAGACGCCGGACGAGGGCGTCGTGACCGTCGCGGGCGAAGTCATCAGGATGCGCCGGCGCAGCGACGGCCGCGCCGAGCCCGCCGACCGCCGGCAGATCGACCGCATCCGCTCCGAGCTCGGCATGGTGTTCCAGAGCTTCAACCTGTGGTCGCACCTGACCGTGCTCGAGAACCTGATCGAGGCGCCGGTGCATGTGCAGAAGCGGCCGCGCGCCGAATGCGTCGAGGAGGCGAAGGCGCTGCTCGCCAAGGTCGGCATCGCCGACAAGTGGAACGCCTACCCGGCGCATCTCTCGGGCGGCCAGCAGCAGCGCGCGGCGATCGCGCGGGCGCTGGCCATGCGGCCGAAGGTGATGCTGTTCGACGAGCCGACCTCGTCGCTCGATCCTGAGCTCGTCGGCGAGGTGCTGCGCGTGATGCGCGCCCTCGCCGAGGAGGGCCGCACCATGCTGGTCGTCACCCACGAGATGGGGTTCGCCCGCGACGTGTCGACCCGGGTGATGTTTCTGCACCAGGGGCGGGTCGAGGCGGAGGGCGAGCCGGAGGCGCTGTTCTCCGGCGCGACCTCCGAGAGATTCCGGCAGTTCATCTCGAAGGAGCGAGGCTAGGGGAAGCGCGCGACGCGAGGCGCGGCGCACGCATCCATTGTCGTCGGCGCTGTAACGCGTTACGTTGCCGGTGCGAAGGGAGAAATCGGAGATGCCCGCGCCGGCCGAACGAATGAGGATGATGCGCGAGCGGCGGCGAAGACGGGGTCTCCGCGAGCTGCGTCTCGTCGTGCCCGATTCGCGTCTTCGGTCTGTCCGCCGGCGCGTCGCCGCTCAGGTCGCTCGCCTCGCCGCAGACAGCGAAGACGATGCGTTGAGCTGGATCGAATCGGTCTCGGAGTTCGAGCCAGCAGCTAGCGAGCGTCCTTCGAGCCCTTTGCCTCCGGCAAAGGCCGCCTCAGGACGAGGTCGGAGCACCATCCACGTCGCCCATGGGTCCACCTTGGCAGTTACCGAGGAGCGTCGCGATGCCTCGTCTCTTCGTTCCGCCAGAGCGGAATCATTCCGCTCTCGCCTCGATCACCAACACGTCGAGCATGAACGATCCGTCGGGCTCGATCTCGAAATGGGATCGCGTTTCGGCGGCGGCCGTCTCCTGGAGAATTCGGATCGCGCGGGCGTTCTCGGCCGGCGTGCGCATGCGCGCGATCCAGACCGGATAATCCATGCGGATGCGAAAGGTCTGAACGCCCTTCAGGGCGAAGCCCGCCGCCGCAAGCGCGGTGATCCATTCCGCCGCCGTGTAGTCGCGAACATGCGAGGTGTCCCGCAAGAGTTCGACCGCCTGCAGGTGCGTATCGAGCAGAGCGAGCCCCGGCGCATAGGCGTCGATGAACGTCGCGCCGGCGCCTTGCTTTGCGACTCGGCGCGCCTCCCGCAGGCCGGCGTCGAAGTCTCGCCAGTGATGGGCGGAATAGCGGGAAGCGACGAAGTCGAAGGCGCCGTCGTCAAAGGGCAGGCTTTCCGCCGGCGCTTCCGCGGTCTCGATGTTGGAAAGCCGGCGCTCGCTCGCGGCGGCGCGGACCGCGGCGAGCATTTCGGCCGACAAATCCACGGCGACCACGGATCGCGCATGGCGCGCCAGCAGATAGGAAACGTGCCCTCCGCCAGCGCCGAGATCGAGGGCTCGGGCAGGATGGGTTGCGACGACGATCGCCTCCAACGCGTCGAGATCGGGCCCTCGCGCGTGGACGGCGCTGTCCACATAGGCTTTGGCGCGCGGCCCGAACTGCGCGGCGACCCGGCTCTCGTGTGCGTCGGACATCGGGAGGTCCTTTCGTCGGTGCATCAGTAGCCTGTATTCATCCTGTTGCAAGCTTGGACCACTTGCGTCATGGCCCGCTCCGCAAAGATGGCGCGCGGCTGACGGGGCGGCTATCTTGGCTCGGATTTGAACGAGAAGCGACGCGATGCCTCGTCTCTTCACCGGACTGGAGTTGCCCGAGGCCGTCGTCGGCCAGATCGCGCTCGCGCGCGGCGGCGTGATCGGCGCGCGCTGGCTCGAGCCGGAGGACTATCACGTCACCTTGCGCTTCGTCGGCGACGTCGACGCGCGCATGGCGCACGAGATCGCCGAGACGCTCGACGGGATCCGCCGCCCCCCGACGACGGTCCGCTTCGAGGGGCTCGGCTGGTTCGGCGGCGACAGGCCGCGCCAGCTCGTCGCGCGCATCAAGGCGGAGCCGGCGCTGATGGAGCTGCAGGCCGAGCAGGAGCGCCGTATGAGGCGCGTCGGCCTTCCGCCCGAGACGCGCAAGTTCATGCCGCATGTGACGCTGGCGCGCCTGCACGGCGTCGGCCCCCGCGCGGTCGCCGACTATCTCGCTTCGCGCGGCGCGCTCGCGGTGGAAGCCTTCACGGCCGAACGGTTCGTCCTCTTCTCGGCGCGCGAGGGCTCGGGCGGCGGCCCCTATGTCGTCGAGGCGGCTTATCCGCTCGGCTGAGCAGGTTCGACTGGTCACGCCGACAGCCGATGACGAGCCTCATTTTGCACCACAAAGCGCACAAAGCTGCACGAAGAACGGCTCCTTCTTCGTGAGTCTTGGTGAACTTCGTGGTGAATTCGTCTGCCTGGCTGTCCGAGAAAGTCTGCACGCCCATGAATCCGACCATCGATGAAATGCGCCGCCGCATGCGCCTCGATCCGCGGGACCCGGCTTTCTTCAACGACCCTTACCCCGCCTACGCCGCGATCCGCGCTACGGCGCCCGCCTTCTTCTGGGAGGATTACGGCTTCAGGTGCTTTGCCGCCCACGCGGACGTTTCCGCCCTGTTGCGCGACAAACGCTTCGGCCGGCAGATCCTGCATGTGACGAGCAGGGAGGAGCTCGGCTGGCCGGCGCCGAAACCGCATCTCGCTCCGTTCGACGCGCTCGAAAAGCATTCGATCCTCGAAATGGAGCCGCCCGAGCACACGAGGCTCAGGAACCTCGTCAATCGCGCCTTCGTCTCCCGCCAGGTCGAGAGGCTCGCCCCCGGCATCGCCGCGCTGGCGCACGAGCGGATCGACTCCTTCGAGAGCCGAGGGTCGGCCGACCTCATCGAGGCGTTCGCCACGCCCATTCCCCTCGCCGTCATCGCCGACCTCATCGGCATTCCGCGCGAGCTTGCGCCCAAAATGCTCGACTGGTCGCATCGGATGGTGGCGATGTACCAGTTCGGCGTGACCCGCGCGGTCGAGGAGAGCGCCGCGGAGGCCTCGGCCGAATTCGCCGAGTTCATCCGCGGCTACGCCCGGGCGCGGCGCGCCGACCTCCGCGACGACCTCATCAGCCAGCTTCTCGTCGCGGAAAGCGAGGGCGGCATGCTCAGCGAGGACGAGCTCGTCACGACGTGCATCCTGCTTCTCAACGCCGGCCACGAGGCGACGGTGCACGGAATCGGCAACGGCGTGAAGACGATGCTGGAGCATTCCATCGACCCGCGCGAGGCTTTCGCCGACGGAAAGGCGACCGGGAGAACCGTCGAGGAGCTTCTGCGGCTCGACGCGCCGCTGCATCTCTTCACGCGCTATGCGCTCGAGGACGTGGAATTCGCCGGCGTCGGCTTGCGGAAGGGCGAGAAGATCGGGCTCCTGCTCGGCGCCGCGAACCGCGATCCGGCCCGCTTTCCCCGCCCCGACGCCTTCGACGCCGCGCGCGACCCCAATCCTCACGTCGCCTTCGGCGCCGGCGTCCATTTCTGCGTCGGCGCGCCGCTGGCGCGGCTCGAGATGGCGACCGCTCTTCCGATCCTGTTCGCCCGCCTGCCGGGACTCAGATTCGCGGAAACGCCGCGATACCGCGACGCCTACCACTTTCACGGCCTCGGGGCGCTGAGGGCGGCTTGGCGGTGATTTGCGCGGCTCCTCCCCATTTTCGCCATGCAAATGGATTCTTTGCGGCCGGCGGCGGGGAAGGTATAGGCGTCTAGGCCGGGCGAGCGGGGCGAGTCGTCCCTTCTCTTCGCCTCTCCGCGCGCGGGGCGTTCCTTCTTCCCGCTTGCGGGGAGAAGGTTAGGATGAGGGGCTCGGCGGGGAGCTTCGGCGGCTGATCGCCTCGCCCCTCACCCCGGCCCTCTCCCCGCGAGCGGGGAGAGGGGAGTCAGGGGAAGGGCGATTCACGCATGGTGTTTTCCTCGGTCACGTTCCTTTTCTATTTCCTGCCGATCTTCATCTTTTGCTACGTGCTGACCCCGACCGTCGTCGGCAAGAACGTCGTCACGCTCGTCTTCTCGCTCGTCTTCTACGCCTGGGGCGAGCCGCGCTTCCTGCCCCTCCTCCTCTTCGCCATCGCCTTCAACTATGTCGCGGCGATCGCCATCGACCGCAACGCGGGCGTGAGGCGCAAGTGGGCGCTCGCTCTGGCCGTGGCCGGCAATCTTCTGGTGCTCGGCGTCTTCAAATACGCGAACTTCGTCACCGCCAATGTCGCCGCGCTCCTCGAGCCGCTCGGCGGGGACCTCGGCCGGACCAACATCGAGCTGCCGCTTGGAATCTCCTTCTTCACCTTCCACTGCCTGTCCTACATCATCGACGTCTATCGCCGGCGATTTCGCGCGAACCGCGATCCGGTCGACGTGGCGCTCTACATCTCGCTCTTTCCCCAGCTCGTCGCCGGCCCGATCGTCCGCTACAAGACGGTGGCGCGCCAGCTCGACAAGCGCCGCCAGACGCTCGGGCGCGCCTCGGTCGGCGCGCGCATCTTCATCATCGGGCTTGCGCAGAAGGTGCTGATCGCCGACGTGGTCGCGCCGCTCGCGCAGGTGGCCTTCGATCACGCGCCTCATCGGACCATGCCCGAGGCCTGGATCGGGCTCCTTGCCTATTCGGTCCAGATCTATTTCGATTTCGCCGGCTATTCGAACATGGCGATCGGGCTCGGAATCGTGCTCGGCTTCACCTTCCCGCGCAATTTCCTCCTGCCCTACACGTCGCTCTCGATCACCGAGTTCTGGCGGCGCTGGCACATGTCGCTGTCGTCGTGGCTGCGCGACTATCTCTATATCCCGCTCGGCGGCAATCGCGGCACGAACCTTCAGACCTACCGCAACCTCGTCACCGTGTTCGTGCTGTGCGGCGTGTGGCACGGGGCGAACTGGACCTTCGTCCTGTGGGGCTTCTGGCACGGCGCGTTCCTCGTCGTCGAGCGTCTCGGTCTGAAGCGGCGGCTCGCCCGCGTTCCGGCGTGGACGCGCTGGCTCTATGCGCTCCTCGCGGTGATGGGCGGATGGGTGCTCTTCCGCGCCGCAGACCTTTCGACCGCGCTCGACTATTACGCGAGCCTCGTCGGCCTGAACGGCGTCGGCGACGTCAGCTTCGACATGCACGACGCATTGGGCGAACGGGCGATCGTGACGCTGATCATCGGATGCGCGCTGGCGGTCCTGCCGCGCTGGGCGCCGCGCCTCTCCGCGCCGCTCGTCCTGCGCGCCGCAGCCGATACGGGGTGGACTTTCGCGCTGCTCGTCTTCTCGATGATCACCGTCGCCTCGGGCGCCTATAGCCCGTTCCTCTATTTCAAGTTCTGAACGTGGCGATGCTCTCCCGCCATCGTCGATTGTTCGCCCTGGCCGCTTTCGTGCTGCTCGCGACCCCGCTCGTCGTCGGCCTCGTCCTGCCCGAGGGCGAGGCTTCGGTGCTGAAGGAAGGCCGGCGGCCCGCTCCGCCGCCCGAGCCGCCCGCGAGCATCGCGGCGGCGCTCACTCTGCCCGGCGGGATCGACGCCTATCTCAAGGACCGCTTCGGCCTGCGCCGCTTTTTGATCCGCGCCCATCGGGACCTGATGAGGCCGGCGCTCGGCTCCGGCGGCGGCCCGGTGCTGATCGGCCGGGACGGGCGGATGTTCTATCTCGGCGACGAAATGGTCCGGCAAAGCGCCGGACTCGTTCTGCGCGATCAGAAGGTGTCCGACGTCGCCGACCTGCTTGCGCAAATGAACAGCGAGCTCGAGCGCCGGGGCGTCAAGCTCCTGGTCGCCATGCCGCCGAATTCGACGACCGTCTACCAGGACGATCTTCCGTTCTGGGCCCAGAACCGGGGAAAGACCACCGAATACGACCTGCTCCTCAAGGACCTCGCCGATCGCGGCGTCAAGGCGCTCGATCTCAGGCCGGCGCTGATCGCCGCCCGATCCGGGGGAAACGTCTATTTGATGCACGACACGCATTGGACCGATCGCGGCGCCTTGGCGGCCTTCAACGCCATTGTCGAAGCCGACCACCACCCCGATTGGCGGCTCGCCCCCGCGGCGACCCTGGCCCCCGCGACGATCCGCAAGGGCGGCGACCTCGCCCGCATGCTCGGCGTCGAGGACGGCGCGACGGAGCGCGTCGAAAAGCAGAGGCTGCCCGAAAAGGCGAAGCCGGAATTCCTGTCGGACGGGGCGACGCCCGATCTCGTCCTCGCCACGGGCGAGCCGGGACCGACGATCCTGATCCTCGGCGACTCGTTCACGAACGCGGATTTCCCGCCGATGCTGTCGCAGCACGCCGGACGCGTGGTCTGGCTGCACTACCGGCATTGCGCGTTCGACTGGAGGCTGATCGACGCGTTTCGCCCGGACGAAGTGTGGTGGATGCCGACCGAACGCGGACTCTATTGCGAGCCGGGCGCGAGGCCGCTCAATTTCATGAACCCGAATGCAGCACTTCGATAAGATGTCCGCCGCGCCGATATCGGCGCCAATGGTCGATGGACGCCTGGTCCTCAGCGGCATGCGCGCCTCACGGCAGGCTCAGGCCGGCATGCTCAGGCGGCATCGACGCTGGTTTGCCGCGCTGAGCTTTCTCCTGCTGGCGACGCCGCTCGTCTGGGGCATGGTCCTGCCGGACGACCCGGCCTTCGTCTACAGGGAAGGGCGCAGGCTTGCGCCCCCGCCGAAAGTCGCCGCGACGCTGACCGGCTGGCTCTCCCTCCCGGGGCAGGTCGACGCCTATCTCAAGGATCACTTCGGCCTGCGCTACGCGATGATTCGTCTGCACAAGGATCTGACGCATCCTGTGCTGCTCAAGGTGAACACCGCCGCCCTGATCGGCCGCGACGGGCGCATGTTCTACGAGGGCGACGAAATGGTGCGTCAGAGCGCCGGGCTCGTCCTGCGCGATGAGCGGGTGGCCGAGGCCGTCTCGCTCCTGGCCTCCATGCGCGACGCCCTCGCCAGGCGCGGCGTCGGCTTTCTCGTGACCGTCCCGCCGAACTCGTCGACCATCTACCAGGACGATCTTCCCGTCTGGGCGCAAAGAAAGGGGAGGAAGACGGAATACGACCTCTTTCTCGAGGGTCTCGCCGCGCGCGGCGTGAAGGCGGTCGATCTGCGCCCGGCGATGACGGCGGTCCGGCAGAAGGGAGAGGAGGCCTATCTCCTCTACGACGCGCACTGGACACCGCGCGCGGCGTTGGCCGGCTTCAACGCGGTCGTCGAGGCGGACGGCCATCCGGATTGGCGCCTCGATACGGCGACGTCGCTCGGCCCGCCGAGGATCATCAAGGGCGGCGACGTCGCGCGCATTCTCGGCGTCCAGGACGACGTCAGCGAGGAGGAGGAGACCTTCGCCCTCGCTGAAGACGGGAGGGACGCGGCTTTGTCGGAGGGCGTGATGCCGGATCATGTCATCACGACCGGCAGGCCGGGCCCGACCGTCATGGTGATTGGCGACTCGTTCACCGCGAACTACTTCCCGCTCATGCTCGCGCAGCATGTCGGACGCGCGATCTGGATCCACCACCATGAGTGCGGCTTCGACTGGAAGCTGATCGACAGGCTGAAGCCGGACGAAGTCTGGTGGGCGCCGACCGAGCGGTTCCTGGTGTGCGACCCTCATGCGCGCCCGGAAAACTTAGCGGGATGAGGGCGATGACCGGAGTCGAGGCCAATACCCCCTCTCCCCGCTTGCGGGGAGAGGGCTGGGGTGAGGGGCTGGGCCGAAATTCATCGGTCGGCCCTCCCCCTCATCCGGCGCTTCGCGCCACCTTCTCCCCGCAGGCGGGGAGAAGGGGCGGCATGCTGAACCGCCGCCGCCGCTATTTCGCCGTGCTGGCGCTCCTCCTGATCGCGACCCCGCTCGTCGTCGGGCTCGTTGCGCCCGACAGTCCGGCGACCGTGCTCAAGGAGGGCCGGAGGCTCGCCCCGGCCCCGGGCGTTCCTTCGAGCGGCGCCGAGTGGCTCGCCCTGCCGGCGCAAATCGACGCCTATCTCAAGGATCATTTCGGGCTCAGGCAGGTCCTCATCCGCGCACACACGGATCTGACGAAGCCGATGCTCGGGGCGGGCTCCGATTCGGTCCTCGTCGGGCGCGACGGGCGGATGTTTTATCTGGGAGAGGAGGCGGTGCGGCAGAGCGCCGGGCTCGTGCTGCGCGATGAGAGGGTGGCCGACACGGTCGATCTGATCGCGGCGATGAACGATGATCTCGCGCGGCGCGGCGTCCGCTTCCTCGTCGCCGTCCCGCCGAACGCGGCGACCGTCTATCAGGACGATCTGCCGGACTGGGCGCAGAGTCGGGGCAGGCGGACCGAATACGATCTCTTTCTCGATGGCCTCGCGGCGAGGGGCGTCAAGGCGATCGACCTCAGGCCGGTGATGGCCGAGGCGCGCTCCGAGGGGCCCGCCTATCTCCGCCACGACTCCCACTGGACGGCGCGCGGCGCCCTGATGGCGTATAACGCCGTGGTCGCGGCCGACGGCCGCCCTACTTGGCGGCTCGATCCGGCGACGGCGCTCGCCCCGCCCTCGCCGCACAGGGGCGGCGACCTCGCGCGGCTCATCGGCGTGCAGGACGGCGTGAACGAGGAAGCCGAGGATCTCAGGCTGCCGCGGGGCGAGAGGACTTTGCTGACGCCGGACCCTTACGGCGACTATGTCCAGACCTCCGGCAGACCGGGCCCCACCATCATGATCATCGGCGATTCGTTCACCGCCGCCCATTTCGAGCCCTTGGCTCTGCAACACGCAGGCCGAGTCGTCTGGCTCGACCACCAACACTGCCGGTTCGACTGGGCGGCGATCGACCGCTTTCGGCCGGACGAGGTATGGTGGACGCCGACCGAACGGTTTCTCGTCTGTGATCCGGACGCCCGCCCGCTCGGCTTTAAGGGTTAGAGCGCGGAATGGACCCGACGCTCGTCGAAGCCCGCAGCGTGCTCGTGCTGGGCGGCGCCCGCTCCGGAAAGAGCGAGCTCGCCCAGAATCTCGTGGAAAGCGCCGCCCCCGAGCGGCTCTATCTCGCGACGGCCGAGGCGGGGGACGCGGAGATGGCGGCGCGGATCGCGCGCCACCAGGCTCAGCGCGGCTCGGGCTGGACGACCATCGAGGCGCCGCTCGCGCTCGCTGAGACGCTTCGCGCCGTCGCGCGGCCGGGGCGGCGGGTGGTCCTCGTCGACTGCCTCACCCTGTGGCTGTCGAATTTGATGCTCGCCGGAAAGGACGTCGAGGCCGAAATCCACCGTCTCACGCAGGCCATACGTGCGCTCGAGGCCCCGGCGGTCTTCGTCTCCAACGAGGTCGGGCTCGGGCTCGTGCCGGAGACCAGGCTCGGCCGCGACTTTCGCGACTGGCAGGGAAGGCTGAACCGCGAAGCCGCCGAGGCCTGCGACGCCGTGGCGTTCGTCGCGGCGGGCCTGCCGACGCTCTTGAAACCGGCGCCCCGCCCGGACTTCCACTTGGGCTGAGTCTTCAGCAGGAGACCGCCCCTGGGCGTGGTTTCTGAGCGTTAAACGAACGCGGGAACACGAAGACCTATGGAGCATTACGGAGACGAATGTCCCCCATCCAGGGGCATCCCGAACCGAGGAGTTCACGATGGACAAGGAACACGTCAAGGGCGCCGCCGACAAGGCGAAGGGGACGATGAAGGACGCCGCGGGCAAGATGACGGGCGACAAGAAACTGGAGTCAGAGGGAAAAATCGACAAGGCGAAAGGAGAGGCCCACAAGACGCTCGGCGACGCCAAGGACGCCGTTCGCAAAGCATCTGAATGAGCGTTTGTTACGCGATGTACAGCAGGAACAACGACTGACATCGAACGCCGTTAGCAGTCATGGAATTTTTGAAACCCCGCGCCCGTTACTCCAGCGCGGGGTTTTTTGCGGTTCTTTGTCCATTCGAGAGGGTGGCGTCGAATCGCCTCAAAGGCGGCGCAGCGCGTTTAGCCCGGCGCACCCCTGATCTCCCGCCACCCAACCGCCATGGGCCTGCGAGCGCTTTAGCTTCGGTCGGGCGGCAACGTCACGATCCAATGCATCTGTTGGGCTACGTCCAACATGGCTTTGGCCGCGCCCATATCTTCATGGTAGAGGACGCACCATTTCGTCTTTCCGTTCTTGGCGAGCAAGTCTTTCAAGTAGGTCTGCTTCGCCTCGATCTCGTCTTCGGTTGGTTTGTCCCTGGCGGCCGCCATGTAGAGAGCGATGACGGACATCCCGCCAATGTCATCGACCGAAGGCGCTGGGCAGACACCCGGCGATTCCCGGTTGAACGCCATCATCTCGGCGAGCAGCGACCGAGGAGAATAGACCTTCGCCCCGCTGCTATCGTCGCCAGCTATCGCACTTCCGGCGAGCGCGAACATGATCGGTGCGGCGAGCGCGAGGCATTTCAGATTAGCCATCGGTGATCCTCCCTTGACGGCGCTTTTGATCATCCATATGGGCGCCAGCAAGGCAGGATGGCGATTATCTGAGTATGCCGCATAGGGGGCGAAGGCGCTGTCGTGGCTGCGCCCGATCATCCGAGGGACCCGGAAGCCGGATCGTCTCGACCTGGAACCGTAGCCGACGCCAGCGTCGGCCGCTCGAGGCGCTTCTGCGGATCGTCGGCGACCGGGAGCGGGAGTTGCGCCGGGCTCGGGCGCCGCGGCTGCCCGGGCAGCCACGGCCGACGAGTTACTGATTCGCGCTGTCCGCCTCGATCTCGGCTTTTACAGCCAAGATGGCCATCACGAGCGCATCCACGTCCCTTGGGCTGACGACGATGATGCGATCACCATCCTCGAGTGGACCCGCCTCCATTCGAATTGTGATTTATCGCCAGCGTTCCGATAAACTGCGAGAGCCTCGGTCCGTTGGACGACGACGCTCCCCGTCATTCCAATCGAAATCTGCGTCCTCAGGCTGGTTGCTCATTGGTTCTCCAAGAACGAAAGGAGCTTATTCGGGCGAACGCCGTCACTTGAGCAGCTTTTTCGCTGCTCGCCGGACGTCCGCCTCACTGACTTTACCTGTCGCCTCTCTCTGAACCAAATCTATTTCGACACTGCGCCCGAGACGGAGTTGGCGACGAAAACCACGATCGAACAAGGCGACGGCCGGATCGAAACGCGCGCCTACGCCGCCTCCGTGAGCCCGATTGAGGGATTCGCAAAGCAAGTGTATATGGTCAAGCATGTTCGCTGACGTCGCCTTCCCGCAGACCAGCGACAACCAGCTGGCTAAATTCAGACTTACCCACTTCCGCGACCTCTCGGAGCTGGAAAGTGGGGTCTATTGGCCACAGCTCCGGCCATACTTTATCAAGCCCTATTTCAGACGCCTAACCTATCGGCTGACGGGGCGGGGCCTAAGCGGGAAGAAGCAAGAGCAGGTTCTTTCGACGCGCGCCGCGAGCGGCCTCGGCGATCTCGATGTTGCCTATGTCAAGGACCGGTTTTCCACCGTGATGTCAATCAGCGATCCGGGTCTTCCTGATTACTGCTTAACGTCCGTGAGCCGAGGGGGCCTAGCCTATCTCGGGCCCGCCTCCAAGTTAACCGGCGACTCCAGCAAGGCGACCGGTCTGGTCTACCGAGGGCTGCCCGGCACGCATCTGTCTGCCACGGATGATCACGAGCGGCTGGCGATCTGGATACCGGCGCGTAGCTTGGAACAACGGTTGGCCGCGCTATTGGGCGAACCAGGGAAGGACGATGTCGCCTTCGATCCCCTCATCGACTGGGAATCCGGCCCGGGTCAGGGTATCAGGCGTCTGATCTGGCTGCTCACCCAAGAGCTTGCATCGCCCCGTTCTTTCGCAACGAGCGACATAGCGTGCCGCTCGTTCACGGACCTTTTGCTTTACACATTGCTCCGATCCCAACCGAACAACTACTCGATGCGGCTGGCCCGACCGGCGAATTCCCCCGTGCCCCGGACTATTCGCCGTGCGGAGGAATTTATCCGGTCTCGCGCCGGACAGCCCATCGCATTGCACGAAGTCGCGGAGGCGGCTGGGTGCAGCGTACGCAGCTTGCAGCTCGGGTTCCGGCATTTCCGCGACACGACGCCCGCTTCGGCGATACGTCAGGTCCGGCTTGAGGCAGTACGGCAAATCATAGCCTTCGGCGAAAGCGCGCGGACGGTCGCCGACGTCGCCTATCAATACGGCTTTACCAATCCGGGCCGTTTCTCGGGACTGTACAAGGAAACGTTCGGCGTATCTCCGGCAGACGACCTCCGGCGCAATCCTTCGCGCCGCCCAGGCAGCGTCGAACGCGACCGCGAAGTTCCCCGAACCGTCCGTGGCATTACCGCATAATAGTTGCGCGATTTGTCCGGCTATTTCGCAAATCTGCATAAAACGTCCTAACCGAGCGAGCGTACGGTGCCTCCGTCGATCAGGGGGCACGTGTCCCATCGGTTCAGATCGGCTCACGCGCCTTTTTTAGAGCTGTTGATTCAACTCATCGTTCATAGAACGCCGCCGCGCCGGAGACGGACCCTGGACGAAGGATGAGACCGTCGGCGCCACACAATTTCAGAGGAGGCAGCGATGTTCCAACAAATCGGCGAATCGGCGGCGGTGATAGGAGGCCGCCATCGCAGCCCAGAGGCAGTCCCGGAGGCGGGCCAGAGCATTGAGCGGTCGGGCGAGGGAGGCGCGCCGGCGGGCCGGGGGGAGAGACCGGCGCGGGAGGAGCAGCGGGGCGCGTTACAGAAGGCCGAGGCGAGGTTCCGCGAGACTTACCCACGCTACGCGAGCACTGACTCCCTGGACGAATTGCGCGCCCGCGACTATGCGCGGCTGGACGCGCAGGACCAAGTGTACCTGGACTATGCGGGCGGCAGCCTTCACGGCGAGTCGCAGCTCCGCGCGCACATGGCCTTGCTGAGCGATCAGATCCACGGCAACCCGCACTCGGTCAACCCGACTTCGGGCGCCTCGACCGCACTGGTCGAGGCGGTGCGCGCCGCGGTGCTTCGATACTTTCATGCGCCGCCGGAGGAGTACACGGCGATCTTTACCGCCAATGCCAGCGGCGCGCTCAAGCTGGTGGGCGAGTCCTACCCTTTCTCGCCCGGCGATCGCTACTTGCTGACGGTCGACAACCATAACTCGGTCAACGGCATTCGCGAGTTCGCCCGGGCCAAGGGGGCAGTTACCATCTATGTGCCGGTGACGCCGCCGGAGCTGCGGATCGACGAGACGCGGCTCGCTGCAGAGCTTGAGTCGGCGCGGCCGGGCGGTCGCAACCTGTTCGCCTATCCCGCGCAGTCCAATTTCTCGGGGGTGCAGCATGGGTTGGACTGGATCGCCCGCGCCCAGGCCCGGGGCTGGGACGTGCTGCTCGACGCCTCCGCGTTCGCACCGACCAATCGGCTCGATCTGGGGCGCTGGCGACCCGACTTCGTGACGCTCTCCTTTTACAAGATCTTCGGCTATCCAACGGGTGTGGGCTGCCTGATCGCGCGCCGTGCGGCCCTCGCCGGGCTGCGGCGACCATGGTTCGCGGGCGGCGCCATCACCATCGCGTCGGTTCAGGGCGACGGCCACTATCTGGCTGAGGGCGCGGCGGGGTTCGAGGACGGGACGGTCAACTATCTGAACATCCCGGCGGTGGGAGTGGGCCTGCGGCACATCGAAGCGGCGGGACTCGAGGCGATCCGAACGCGGGTCTCCTGCCTGTCCGCGTGGCTGCTGGCCTCGCTGACCGCACTGCGGCACGGCAACGGCCGGCCTCTGGTGCGGGTGTACGGGCCGACGAACGGCGAGAGGCGAGGCGGCACGATCACCATCAACTTCTACGATTCGAAAGGGCGCATGATCGATTACAGGCTGGTAGAGGAGCTGGCGGGGCGGGCGAAAATTTCGCTACGTACCGGCTGCTTCTGCAATCCGGGCGCCAACGAAGCGGCTAACGGCCTGACGCGCGAGCGACTGGCGCCTTGCTTTGGACAAGCTCGGCCCATGACCTTCGAAGAGTTCTTGCAGAAGATGGACGGTGAGACTCCGGGGGCGGTGCGGGTCTCGCTTGGCGTGGCCAGCAACTTCCAGGATGTGTATCGCTTTTTGCAGTTCACTGGGTGCTTCCTTGACCGTGCGGCGACGGCCGAAGCGCGCTGACAGTGGGCATATCGCCGATCCTGGCAATAATCGGCCTCGCAGTAGTACGTCCATCCGGGCGACTCATGTCCCGGCGGCGCCGTGCAGGAATCGGTCTCGAGCGAATAGGCGTCCCGCTCGCCCATCGGCGCAGGCAGCGCCGCACCCCTGCGACGAGGGTATGGCGCGGCTCGGACGCTCGCTCGACTAACGGACCGCCAAGACCAAAAATCGACGTCCGCTTTGCCGAAGATTTCCGCCCTTCCCTGGCGACGCTTGAAGGCCCGCTCTCCGCCCTTTGGCGACGTTGCTCGACTGCCGAACGGCCGCTTTACGACACAGCGGCTGGTCAGCATCCCGGAATAACTGCCCACCACCGCCCGGTCTGTCAGTTGTCGGAAAGTTCGAAAGTTTTCTCTTTTGTTCCGCTCGTCCAGGAAAAGGTCTGCAATATCAGTTCAATAGGAGAGCTGGCGCGCCCGGAGAGATTCGAACTCCCAACCCTCGGTTCCGAAGACCGATGCTCTATCCAGTTGAGCTACGGGCGCGGCTGACGACCCCGCCATAACATGACCAGCCGGCGCGTTGGAAGCGGGTGACGGCGTAAAACTCAGCGTCCGGCCGGCGGTAGTCAACGGCCTTCTTGCTGGCGTGATCCATCTCCTCCCGCGTCAGCAGGGCAACGACCCTTCCCGTCACGACGCCGCTCTGATTGACGCGAGTGACGTGGCTGCGGCGTTTTCATTGTCCGGCAGGTCGACGATCACGTACACGTCGATGTCGCCGAAAGCGAAATGGACGCTGTCCTGCTCGGATTGCGGATAAAACCGTCGTCCCGTCGTCCCGTCCCGCGCCTCGCGAAAAACAAAAATCTCTTGCCAAGCTTGCGGAATCGTTCTATTTATGTTCTGTAAGCGCAACCCTGAATGACGGCCCCGATTTGCGTGCGTCCACCCAGAGCCACTAGGCGCGCCGGGGCCATCAGCCGATGCTCCGGCGCGAAGATGGAGTTTCCCGGAAGGAAAGCGCGAAAAAAACGTCGGCCGCCTCTTCATCGGCAACCTTTTGAAAAATCGTGGTTTGCGGTCAGGAATGGAAGAAAAGGGAAGGAAAAGGAAGACCTTTTCGGCTCCGTTGGATCGCGCTTTCCGGTTGCAGCGGGGCGCGCGCCCGCGCATTGGAAGCGATTTTCGCGATGCGCCCGTCGCCATGGATTTTCGAAGGAAGCTGGCCGGAGCTCCGCAGTCAGTTCCGCTTCGCTTCGCCCAAAACCGAGCGACGCGCCGGAAAATGGCGCTGCAAGCCTTTGAAAAGTCCCGATTCGCGCTGGGGTCCGGTACGGCGTCGGACGCTTCCGACCCACAAGATACGGGGCCGCGCTTCGAGACGGCCGCCCCTCTCTATCCGGCCCCGAATGAGCCGCGCCAGGGACGCCAGTCCTCAGGCGCTGCTTTCGGCCGCCGCCCGAGGCGCAGCCTTGCCCAGGGCAGCGATCCCATCTGCGATCGAAAGGGTCCGGCGCGCCATGTCCGCGTGCAGGAGCTCGACCATCCTGCCATTGAGCTGGATGGCGCCCTTGCCCTGGTTTTCCGGCCGGGCGAAGGCGTCGATGACGGCGCGGGCGTTCTCGACCTCGGCGACGGTCGGCGCGAACACCTCGTTGCAGATGTCGATTTGGCTCGGGTGGATGAGTGTCTTGCCGTCGAGACCCATGTCGCGGCCCTGCACACACTCGGCGCGAAAGCCACCGAGGTCCTTGATGTCGTTGTAGACGCCGTCGATGATGTCGACCCGGTGGGCCCGCGCCGCGACTACGCAATTGGCGAGCCAGGCCGTCATGGTGGGACGGCCTTCGGTCAGCCGCGCCCGCGTCTCCTTGGCGAGGTCGTTGAGGCCCATCACAAGCACCGAAAGGCGCGAGGCCGAGTCGGCGGCGACGGCGGCGATCTGGCCGCAGTTGAGGATCGCGTTTGGCGTCTCCATCATCGCCCAGAGCCGCGTCTCCTCCGCCACGTCGTTCTCGCGCATGAGCCGCGCGGCGAGCATGATCGCGCCGGGGTCGTCGACCTTGGGCAGGAGAATGGCGTCGGGAGCGGCGGCGGCGGCGGCGATGAGGTCGGTCGGCCCCCAGGGGGTGTGCGGGCCGTTGACGCGGATGACGACCTCACGCCCGCCAAAATCGCGCTTGGCCGCCTCGACCACTTGCGCACGCGCCATTTCTTTGGCGTCTGGCGCGACCGAATCTTCGAGGTCGAGGATCAGCGCGTCCGCCGGCAAGGTCGCCGCCTTGGTCAATGCTTTCGCATCGGAGCCCGGAATGTACAGAACGCTGCGACGCGGGCGAGCAAGCATGGCAATCTCCTGAATCGTCGGCGTGAATTTTAAAGACAAGTTTGCTGCACCGCCAGATGCCGCATCGCCGGCACAGCATCGGACCCAGATGGAGGGGGCGACCGGGATCTGTCCAGCGCTCCGGGAAATACCAAATTGAGAGGACGCTCCCGGTGGCGCGCGGCGGCTAGTCCGAACACGGCCTCCGCGCGCCGCGGAGGTATAGCCCTTGCTTCCAATTCGAGCTTCCGAGAGGCGCTCGTCGAGCCGTTCTTTTCAGCTCCCAAGCCACCGAACGATGCGCTGCATCGCCTCCTCGATCTGCGCCGGGTCGCGGGCGAAGCAGAGACGCAAGTGACCCTCGCCGCCGGGGCCGAAGGCCACGCCCGGCGCGGCGCCGACCCCGGCCTCGTCGATTAGGCGAAGCGCCAGCGCCCGCGAATCCGGGAACCCTTCCACGGCGCAGAAGAGATAGAACGCCGCCTCGGGCTGGAAGAAACGCACCCGGCCGGTCGCGGACAGTCCTTCGCACAGGATGTCGCGCGACCGGCGACAGCGCTCGATCTGGCCGGCCAGGAACGCCTCGCCCTCGGTCAAGGCGGCGATCGCGGCGCGCTGGGTGAACACCGGGACCCCCGAGGTGGTGAACTGGACGAAGTTCTCGATCAGCGGCGCAAGCGTCGGCGGCGCTTCGAGCCAACCGATCCGGAAGCCAGTCATCGCCCAGTTCTTCGACAGCGTCTGGACGAACAGGATCTTGTCGTCCGGCGCCATCCCGTCGTGGAACGACGGCGCGCGAGCTCCGTCGTAGGTCATCCGGCCATAGATCTCGTCTGCGATGATCCAGAGATCGTGGCGGCGAGCGATGTCGAGCGTCGCTTCGATCTCCTCGCGGGTGGCGATGAAGGCGGTCGGATTGGCGGGGGAATTGAAAAAGATGGCGCGCGTGGCGGGGGTGACCGCGGCCGCCAGCTTTTCGGGGTCGAGGCTCCAGCGGCCCTTGCGGTCGAGCGGCACGGGAACGGCGCACGCCCCCGAGGTTTCCACCGCGCCGACGAAATTCGGCCAGGCAGGCGAAGGGATCAGCGCCTCGTCGCCAGGTCCGGCGACGAGGCGGGTGGCGATCTCGATCGCGTGCATGCCGCCGATGGTGACGAAGAAGCGATCCGGCGAGAACGCAGCCCCGTCGGGCGCGGTCCCGTAAACGCGCGCCATGTAGGAGGCGATCGCCTCGCGGAGCTCCGGAATGCCTCCTTGCGCGGTGTAAAACGTCTCGCCGCGATCGAGGGAGGCCTTCGCCGCCTCGCTGACGAGGGCGGGGGTGGGCAAGTCGCCCTCGCCGACCCATAAGGGGATCAGCCCCTGTCGGCCGCGGCCATAATCGAACACTTTGACGATGCCGCTCGGCGCGACGTTGCGCACCGCCGGGCGGATCTCCTCGAGCCAGTTGCGTTCACGGGGCGATATGACGGACATGGCCCCGCCTCATGCGGCAGCCGGCAGCCGGAGGCAAGGGCGATTGAGGCGACGGGCGGCTTTTGGCCTATCGCTGCGCCAGATCGTCGAGGATCGGGCAGTCCGGCCGATCGTCGCCATGGCACTTGTGCACAAGTTCGCGGAGCGTCTTGGCCATCGCCTGCAGATCCGCTATTCGGGCATCGAGCTCTCTGACATGCGCCTCGGCGATGCGCCTGACCTCCCGGCTCGGCCGCTCGCGGTCGCGCCACAGCGCGAGCAGCGCGCCGATCTCCTCCATCGAAAATCCGAGCCGGCGCGCCCGTCGGATGAACTTGAGCTCGTGGACGTCGCGCTCGCCATAGTCGCGATAGTGGTTCGACCGACGCTGCGCCGGCGGCAACAAACCGATCGCCTCGTAATGGCGAATCATTTTGGCGGCCACGCCGCTCGCCACGGCCGCCGCGCCGATGTTCATGGTCGCTCCTCCGATTTTCTCTGCGACAATGTGGTCACGGACCTTCCCTAACCGCCGATCCGCCCCTCGAGCCGCTCGAACAGCGGGTTGCGAGCGTCGAACACCTGCTCGAGGGCGGCGACGCTGACGCGGTCGGCGCCTTGCGTGAGGAGCCAGTGGGCGAGGTCAGCGGCGTCGGCCTTGGCGCAGTGCAGCGCGACGAAATTCTGCGAATCGGCGTGCTCGCCGGCGGCCGGGACGGCGGCGAAACGTTCGCACGCCGCCCGCACGACCGGGCGCGCCGGTCCCGGCAGCCGCGCGCGGATCTCGCGGGTGCGGCGCGCCTCCTCGCTGGCAACGATTCGGTCGAGGATGGCTCTCGCGCTCGCCCGCCCTGCCGGCCCCCAGGGCGCCGTGAGCGAGGCGACCAGCGTCGCCTGCGAGCGCAGGATGATTCCGTCGTCGAGGGGCTTCAGCGCGTTGGCTTTGAGGGTCGCGCCGGTCGTGGCGATGTCGACGATCAGCTCCGCCGCGCCCGCCGCCGGCGCGCCTTCGGTCGCCCCCAGGCTTTCGACGACGCGATAGTCGGCGACGCCGCGCTCGGCGAAAAAACGCCGGGTCAGGTTGACGTATTTCGTCGCCACCCGCATCCGCTCGCCGCGCCTCGCGCGATAGGCAGAGGCGACATCCTCGAGATCGGCCATGGTGCGCACGTCGATCCAGGCCTGAGGCGCCGCGACCACCACATTGGCGCGACCGAAGCCGAGCGGCGCGAGCAGCTCCAGGCGCTGATCGGCGTCGGGGACCTTTTCGCGCACCAGGTCTTCGCCGGTCACGCCGAAATGGGCGGCCCCGGCGGCGAGCTGTCCGACGATCTCGGCGGCCGACAGATAGGCGACCTCGACGCCGGGCAGGCCCATCAGCGCGCCCCGGTAGTCGCGCGCTCCGCGTCCCTGCTGGAGCTCGAGCCCCGCGCGGGCGAAAAAGGCGGCGGCGCTTTCCTGCAGTCGGCCCTTGGAGGGGACGGCGAGAACGAAAGGCCCCTCAACATCGGCGAGTTGCGAGGCCATCAGCGGGCGCTCCCATTCGGCAGCCGATCGAGGCTGATCGCCGCGCCGACGGCCGGGATGTCCTCGCTCGCGCCGAGACGGCGGGCGAGCCCGTCGTAGCGGCCGCCGCCGAGGACGGGCTTCACCTCGGGCCTTGCGGCGTCGCGCGCCTCGAACACGAAGCCGGTGTAATAATCGAAATCGCGTACGAAGGCGGCGCTGAACACGGTCTCCTCGAGCGGGACGCCGCGCGCCGCAATGAAGCCGTTGCGCCTCTCGAACCCGTCGAGCGCGCATCCGAGGTTGAGGTTCGCGTCATCCGCCAGCCGCCGCAGTTTTCTCGCCGCCTCGTCCGGATCGCCGGACACGGCGAGGTAGGCTTCCAGCACCTTGCGCTTGTCGGGGTCGATCGGCTCTCCGGAGCGCAGCGCAGCCTGCTCGAGGAACCGGTCCGCAATTTCGCCGGCGCTGCGTCCGCCGACCGCGTCGATGCCGGCGATCGACAGCAGATCCTCGACGAGCGCCTTGGCGCCGGCGTGGTCGGCGCTTTCCAGCGCCGCCAGCACCCCGGGCTGGGCGAGGGCGCTCGCGCCGCGCCCGTCGAGGATCGCCGAAAGGCTGCGGCCTTGCGCCACGCCGCGCCGCAGTCGCCGCCGCCAGACGCTCGGCAGCGAAAGCGCCTCGAGCAGGCTGTCGAACAGCCCGGCGTCGCCGTGGCGCGCGGCGAGCGGTCCGCCGACATCCACTGCGGCTTCCATCGAAAGCGCAAAAACTTCGGCGTCGGCGGCTTCGGCGTCCTTTCTGCCAAAGCTCTCGAGACCGGTCTGGGCGCGCTCTCCGCCCTCGACCTGGGAGCGGAAGACCGGGCCGAGATAGGAGTACTCGGCGGTCCTGCCGGCCTTGTCGGAGGCGAGATAGGCGAGGCAGACCGGGATCGTGTATTCCGGCCTCAGGCAAAGCTCTTCGCCGGCGGCGCCGCTGGTCAGGAAAAGGCGGCCGTGGATCTCTTCTCCCGACATGTCGAGAAAGACCGCCGCCGGATGAAGGATCGGGGGCTCCATGCGCACGAAGCCGGCGGCGAGGAAATGCTCGAGAGCCTGCTCTCCCGCGGTTCGGGCGGACCGGGTCGCGCCGGGGGAAATCGAATGCACTCGGGTTGTCCTCTCCACTTTTCTTGTCATCCCCGCGAAAGCGGGGATCCAGAGCCTCGTCTCAGCCAGACTTAAAAATATCCCGCAGGGAGCCCTCTCGACGCATCCAGCGCGCGCGCGCCCCCGTGATCTGGGTGCCCGCGTTCGCGGGCATGACAGTCTGCCGGCGCCGGCTTCCTTTAACAAAGCCGCGCGGGACCCGCAGCCCATTTCGCGTCCGAAGGTGAACGGGCGCGTCGAACCCCGAGGAACCCGGGGAGCGCGGCCGGATTCCCTGCCGCAGGGAAAATAGCAGGGACTCTTTCGTTTTTCGGCCGATTGGCGGAAAAACCGCCCCCAAAAGCCCAAGGATTCGAGGCGATTCTGGGAAAATTCCCTACGCGGCCGAACAGGGAGATTTTTCGACCGATCAGGGAAGGAAAGGTCCCTGTTCGGCAAAATGTAGGGATAACTCGCGCCTTGATGCGCCGCCTGTCCGAGGTTGCCGCCGCTCTCCCAGGGATGAGACCGAGGGATCCGACGTCGCCCTGCAGGCGGCGATCGCCGACGTGACGCCGCGGCTCAACGTCCCGCTCTTTCGGAAACCCGGAAACCGGTGACACATGCAAGCTCGGGCGCTTCGGCGAGAAGATCGGCGAAGCGCCCCGGAGCAGCGCTCGAGTAGGTGCGCGACAGCGTGATGTGCGCCGACGCTCGACCAGGGCCAAGCCTCGGCCCGGGCGACGAGTTTTGCTCGCACTGGGTTCAGCGCCACCTAACGCGCCGCCGCCATCAGTGGTCTTCGTCCAGTCACCACCAGGAAAAGCGGGCCTGTCGAATCCGCAAATCGGGGTGAACAGGTTTTGCCCGATGAGCCAGGCCCTGGGTCTTGCAAATCCGCCTGCCGCCATCCACTTACCATCCAGTTGGATGGTTGGAGGTGGAAGTGGCAGGCGAGATTCATCGGCTTCGCGACCGACAAAGCGAAAGCGAGAAGATCACGATCAACTTGGGGTTCGTCGACCTCG